>CBDUNF010000350.1:0-1533 GCA_965368515.1 uncultured bacterium | reverse complement strand
CCACGGACGACCTGGCTGCAATCCACGATCTCTACCAGCGGCCCAGGCTGGCCGTGCCCGGTACGGTGTTCAGTCATCGAACTCAGCAACCGGTCGATATTCTGTGAACCTCGGCGATAGGGGAGCGGTACGGAAGGAGCAGCCGATGGACATCATGCGACAGGTGGTTGTATTCGACGCCGCCGACCTAGGCGCCGAGAGCGCGTTTTGGGCCGGCGTGCTGGACGGCCGGGTCGTTGAGGACAACGACGACGGCTGGCATAGCGTCATCGATGCTCAGGGGAGGTGGCGGATCGGTGTCCAGCTGGCACCAGACCACCTACCGCCCGACTGGCCGGACGGCACACCCAAACAACAGGTCCACCTCGATCTCCATGTCGACGATCCAGCCGGCGCTCATGACAAGGTCGTATCGCTCGGCGCCCGTCTCTTGCAGGCCGGTGATCTCACCGCGGGCGACGGCCACCAGGTTTACGCGGATCCCGCCGGCCATCCCTTCTGCATCGGCTGGGGACACCCAGACGACGAAGCACTTCGCACGTTCCTCGCAGAACTGGGATAGTTAGCTGAACCCATGGCGCGCTATGTCATTGATGCCCCAACGTTGCTGCACATCGTCGACAACGACCTCCAAGTCGACCCGACCCATCAGATGGTCGCACCCAATTCCATCCGTTCCGAGGCTCTGCAACTGCTTCTGGATGATGTCCGGCTGGGAAGACGTACCGAGAAAGCAGCTCTGGAGAGCCACGAACGGGTGACGAGACTGAAGATGCGGCTCCTCGGCGATCGAGTGTCACGCGCCACCGCATGGCGGATCGCCAGCGAAGAAGGCTGGGGCACTCTCCGTGACGCAGAGTACGTAGCCATTGTTCAGCTCCAGGCCGACGCTTTGGTCACCATCGATCCCGACCTTGCAGCGAAGGCAGACAACCTCATCGAGATCGAGCCGATCCAAGCGCTGACCGCAGCCGACAGCGACGACACAAGCGAATGAGGGGAAGGTCGCTGCGGGTTCATGCCTCGAACGAGTTGCCGACCCACCTCCGGTTCAGATCGGGCAGGCGTCACCAGTAGCTAGTCGCCGTCAAGGAGGGACGCAGCGGGTCAATCATTCGCCCGGGGCTGATCAGTGGATCACGTTGTAGACGAGTTTGTGGACCCCGTTGTCGTAGGGCTTGCTTTCGACCAGAGTCAGTTGCTGCTTCTCCTTGTCAGTGTCGCTGAACATTCGTTTGCCAGCACCGAGCAGAACTGGAAAGACGAGAAGGTGGTAGCGGTCGATCAGCCGGGCGTCGGAGAGGTTCCGGCTGAGGGTTGCGCTGCCGTGGATGATGATCGGGCCGCCCTCGGTCGTTTTCAGCTCGGCTACGTCGTCGAGTGAGCGGAGGATCGTGGTTTCCCCCCAGTTGGATGCCAGGTCGTCCTCGAGAATTGTGGTGGAGACGACGTATTTGGGCATGACCTTGTAGATGGCGAAGTCTTCCATGTCAGGCCAGACGGGGGAGAATGCCTCGTAGCTGATCCGACCCA
>CBDUNF010000349.1:0-1552 GCA_965368515.1 uncultured bacterium | reverse complement strand
CGCCGGATGACCAGCCCACGACACCCTTGGTATCGTCCTCCCAGCCGGGGACAAGCCTTACGTCACGCTTCTCCGTCTCTTGCGGCTGTGGATCAAGCAGCGCCGTGCCTTCTGGCATACACAGGACAATCGACATCGGATCGTTCGTCATGGTTGCTGGGGCTCTTCCGCAACGGCAGCTTCGAGCGCTTCCACGGTCGCGGTCAGCTTGCGCGGGGTGAGTCCTTCGGCAGCCTCGACCTGGATTCGCTCACGGCCGGGGTCACCTGGGATGACATAGAGGCGACGCATGGCGGTGCGGTTGTTGTCCCATTCCGGCTTGGAAACGAGCCAGGGCTCCACCTCGACAACCTCTGCTCTCGCTCCGAGCTTCGGAACGGCATGGGTTTCCTTCCCGTTGGCGATGACGATCTCGTCGTCGGTGAGCCACAAGGCGTTCCAACCCGGGTGCAGGCCGGCACCCAGGAACCTCCACCAGCCCCAGAGTCGCGACCGACGCGGGCCGAGAAGTACGGTGACACCATCATCCATGCCTTGATCATCGCACAGTCGGCCAAAGCGATCGAACCCAGCTACCGAGGAGCCGAGTCCGTTGCATCCGGGTGATGTAGGGCGATGCCCCGGCACCAACGCGGCTACGGCGTCAGGTCGAACCACCGACTGAGCATCGCTGCCCACTCTTGCTCGGTGGCGATCAGCTGTTCCGTCGTCTCTCCTGCGCGCTTGAACTTGATGCGGTTGCGCAGCAAGGTCACCCGATCCGGGCCGCCGTCGAGCAGACGGGTAGCGAACGGTCGCTCCGTCCATTTGAGCCCCGGTTGCGTCTGGAGGCGGTGGGATGAGTGGTCGAAAGTCTCCGGGCCCGGGGCTTCCTTTTCGAACCAGTACTGCGGCTCCGGACCATCGGGACCATCAAATACCAGAGTTGTCCGATCCCCTGCGAATACGAAACGGAAGCTCCCGGTGCCGCCATCGTGCGGTCCAGCCGAGTCGAGTGGTAGCGGCCGAATGAACGAGTCGCCAAAGCCGACATCCACCAGGTAGGGGCGATCGAGCGCAACCTCGATGGCGAGGTGGTCGGGGTATCCGGATTCACTCGGCGGAACAATGCCCGCCACCCACTTCACCGGGAATCCCAGGTGCTCCAACAATGTGGCGAATGCGCCGTTGACCTCGTAACACCAGCCGCCCCGTCGGCGCGAAACGATTTTCTGTACCGACCAGTCGGGGCGTGTACTGACACCGCGACGGTAGTACACGTCCAGATTCTCGAACGGAACTGAGGTGAGATGAGCTCGTTGTAGTCGCTCCAGCGCTTCGACCGAGATCGAGCCGGGGTGTTCAACCCCGATTCGCTCCAGGTATTTGTCCACATCCATGTGGCGATTCTGCCAGCCGTCAGGACGTCGTGGCCCTATCTGTTGGGTTACCGGTCACGGAAGCCTTTGCCGGCCAGAATCTTCGGGGCGTACTTCTCGATCCGCGCCATCCGGGTCTTTGGTTGCTTTGCAGACGAGAAGTGGAGATTGTATTCCCGTTGCCGGCCCGGCGT
>CBDUNF010000348.1:0-1557 GCA_965368515.1 uncultured bacterium | reverse complement strand
CCCGACGCACCATCACCGCAAATGGGATCGCCTGAGGACGGGGCCGACGAATCTGCGGACAACAGGTCAACGGACTTCTAGAGGTTGACGGACACCTGAGAGCGTTGCCTACTCGGACTCAGTGGCAGCACCGGGCTCGACATCGGCCCAGGGCTGAGCGTCATAGGTGTGCGATGGAAGCGGTGCGGGAATGTCGCGAGGACGCCAGGCGAGCACCCACGAACTCTGGCGTGGTACCTGAGCAGGAGTGGCAGCGGCGCTGGCCTCTTCCTCAGCGATAGCGTTCACGATCGCGGCTATCGCTGCAGTCTCCTCGGGGCCTGCGCCACCTACAACATCAAAATTCATAAGAGGGACTCTACGAGCTCAACGAGGGTTCCGGCGAACGCTTTCGGATGGACAAAGGCAATGCGGGCGCCACGACCGCCGTTGCGTGGCTCTTCATCGACCAACCGGGAGCCTTCGGCCTTGAGGTGCGCCAATGCCGCATCGATGTCGGCAACGGCAAGCGCTATGTGGTGCATTCCCTCGCCACGGGACTCGATGAACCGTCCAACGGGCGTCTCTGGACCGAGTGGCTGGAGGAGCTGGATGAACGAACCCCCAATGGCGATCATCGCTTCTTCGACACCCTGCTCAGCAACGATCTCGCGGTACATGGGCTCGGCGCCGAAGAGCCGGAGGTACTCGGCGAGGGAAACATCCAGGTCCCGGACGGCCAGTGCGACGTGATCGAGGTTGTAGGCGAACATGACCGCAAGATAGTGCAATACCATTAGACAACCCTGATGTCTGTACGTATCTCTGATCTGCGCGCCCGCAGCGACGGGCTCATGCTGGCCGACCGGCGTCACTTCCAGCGACGCATCACCGGCGCAGCCCGCATTAGCGCGCCCGAGAAGCGGAAGAAGGTGCTGGCAACCCTCGCCGGCGAGATCGACGCGGCCGCAGCAAAAATGTCGGCGAGGCAGAAAGCGGCGCCCGAGAAGATCTCCTACCCCGCAGAGCTGCCGATCACCGATCGTCGGTAAGAACTGCTCGACACCATTAGGGACAATCAGGTTGTCATCGTCGCCGGTGAGACTGGATCCGGAAAGAGCACCCAGCTCCCCAAACTCTGTCTCGAACTCGGGCGTGGCGTAAGCGGCTTCATCGGCCACACCCAACCCAGGCGTATCGCGGCACGTTCAATCGCCAATCGGGTTGCCGAGGAGCTCGGGAGCACCGTTGGCGGATTGGTCGGCTACACAGTTCGTTTCTCAGATCAGGTCGGCGACACAACGTTGGTGAAGTTGATGACCGACGGCATCCTGCTCAACGAAATTCATCACGACCGACGGCTGAGCCGATACGACACGATCATCGTTGATGAGGCGCATGAGCGCGGCCTCAACATCGACTTCTTGCTCGGGTACCTCAAGAATCTGCTGCCAAAGCGTCCGGACCTGAAGGTGATCATCACCTCGGCAACCATCGACACCGAGCGCTTCTCGGAGCACTTCAATGGCGCTCCGATAGTCGAGGTGTCCGGTCGGACGTATCCCGTTGAAATGCGCT
>CBDUNF010000347.1:0-1615 GCA_965368515.1 uncultured bacterium | reverse complement strand
ATGAGATCGGTCTGAGTCGGGTTGGAGTTTGATGTGATCGAACTCCCGCCTCGGTGAATCTCGTCCAGTTTCGCGCAAGAACCCAAAGGAGGGAGCTACGGGCGCAGCCAGAGAGATCCGTCGTAAGGACCCTCGATGCTTTGCCCGCCTCCCACAATCAAGCCGGCCGGGGTGGCGAGCACCGCATTCAGCCAGCGTGACGACACTGCCCCGGAACGCTCTCCGATCTGGTACCAGGTCACGGCATCAGAGGACCCCCAGACACCGGATAGCGAGCCGGCAGAGTCCAGGTCTTGGCCAACTGCAATGTACTCACTTCCGTCGTGGGTGACTCCCCAGAACAAAGCGGCGATGTTGGTTTCGTTTCGAGTCCAGGAATAGCCGTCTGGGGAGGTGTATGCGGTCGGTGTCGGTACCTCGTTGGCAATCTCGTCGGCGATCACAACGAACCCGGTCGGACCCACAATGACATCGCGGATGCCTAGCCCGGTTTCCGTAGGTGCATCGGGCGGCGTTGCAGCTCGTGCCCAATTCTCTCCATCGGTCGACACCCAAAATGCCGGGGTATTGGTCGAATGGTCGCTGCCGATCGCTACCAGGCGATCGGTTCCAGCAACGACTTTCTCCATGCTTTGCGCTCTTTCCCCCTCCAGGGCACCGTTCTCATCCGCAGCTCGGGCCCACTCGAGTCCGTTGGGTGAGGTCCACACCGCGGCGACCGACTCGGGCATCTCATCGGGATCCTCGGCGAGTTCGGAATCGGAGCCGACTGCGACGAAGCCGATCGTTGGATGGAAGGTGACCGCTTTCATGCGCTGATGGTCGGTGCCGGGATCGCCGAACACCGTCTCATCATCCGGAATGCGCTCCCACGTTGTCAGATCTGTCGATCGCCACACAGTGGCATCGCTGTCGTTGGTGCTATCCGGATCGAACCACGCTCCGACCGCGACCATCGCACCGTTTCCTACAGCGACGTCCTGCACCGACGCCTGGTTGCCGGGGGCACCGCCGCCGAAGAGGTAGTCGGTGTTTGGGATGTAGGTCCAGTCACGACCATCAGGCGAAGTCCACACGGCAGCATCCTGGTGTACGGCGAGAACCGGTCCGGCGGCGACATAGCCGAGGTCGCCATAAGCGAGATGCCACGCGTAGCTCGATCCCGGGATCGGATCACGTCTCGCGTCGTGGACGAGCGACCACATCTCGGGGACATCGAGATCGAGCGCTCGAACCAGGAATGTGGCCATTTGAGCGCGGGTGGTTGCGGTTGCGGGGCAGTAGTTGGTGTTGTCGGGTGGGTTGCAGCCTTGGGTGATGCCTGCGGCGGCCAGGGCGTTGATATCGGCTTCGTGTACGAGGCCGGCGTCGTCGTTGAAGTAGTCGGCGTCGGTTGGTGGGAGGTCGAGTGCTCGGGCTAGGAGTGTGGCCATTTGAGCGCGGGTGGTTGCGGCTGCGGGGCAGTAGTTGGTGTTGTCGGGTGGGTTGCAGCCTTGGGTGATGCCTGCCGCGGCCAGGGCCTCGACATTGAGCTCGTGGACCGATCCGCCGTCGTCGAGGAATGATCCCGGGGCGAGCACGGCTTCATGCGATTCGTCAGTGAGTCCACCAGCTG
>CBDUNF010000346.1:0-1671 GCA_965368515.1 uncultured bacterium | reverse complement strand
CATCCAAGTGGTCATCTCAACCCGGGACTACATCGAGCTGACTGCCGCCAAGACTGCCGCAATCGGGGTTTGAGTAGCTGGGCGCCCTAGATCCCCTGAGCGTGGAAAAAGACCCGGCGGTCACGAGCCTGGTCGAGTTCACCGAATAGGACTCGCTGCCACTGGCCAAGGAGAACCTCGCCATCGACGACCGGAATAGTCACCGAAGGCTGGCCGACGAGCATCTGCCGACAGTGGGCATGGCCGTTGATGAACTCATCCTCTTGGAGGTTCTCGGTCCGCACCGAATGGTCGTCGTGCTCGTAATAGGCGTCTTCGGGGACCAGGTTGCTAATGAGCCTTCGATAGTCATTCAGGAAACCCGTTTCGGATTCATTGATGACAACGGTCGTTGTTGTGTGCGGGCTGTAAACCGTCACCTGGCCATGACGCACCCCAGAGCGCGCGACTACGTCTCGGGTCAGATCCGTGACATCCCAGAACTCATTCGGCTCAGTGGAGGCGAAGTGAAGTGCCTCGGTCCGAATGGCCGGTTCTTTAGATTCAGCAAGGACGGTCAGCGACCCCGCCGGCTGACGGGTTGCTTGCCGTAATGGACTTTGTTCCTTCAAGGGTGATCTGCTCCCAGGATTTGAGCGACAGAACGATACTCGGCGTGCGAGGTTAACAAGTGCAGCCTACCTGCCGCTAGTCATCTCCCGCACGATGGCATTCCATGCCAACTTCTGAGCCTGGCCGGCGGTTGCCGATGACTGCTATTCGGTTGCTTTGACGTTGACTCCAAGACCGTTGCGTAGGAATGCGATTCTCGACTCAGCAACGATCGCTTTCTCTTGTTCTCCTCTTGCAGAAATCTCGTCAATACCTCCAACGAGATGATCGGCCACAATGGTTCCCAGCGCCTGTGGATCCATTCCGGGGAACTCGCCCGATGCGATCCCTTCGCGACAGAGCCTGACCATCTCGAGGCGAATCCGGTCGAAGACCGACCACGCATTGTCTCGCTGTCGCTTGGGAAGCTCGCGGCTCACCCGAAACAGCAGCGTTGCCTCAACCGGATAGTTGCCGACCATCGTGAACGAGCGACGGAGTATTTCCGCTAGACGGCTTGCTGGCGATGCGTCCGGCAGGCCTCCAACAATCTGATCAATCACGGGGGGAACGCGCTCATCTATCAGCGCCGCAAGTACGGCCTCTTTGTTCGAGAAGTACTCGTAAACAGTTGTCCTGGCGATGCCGGCCTCGTCGGCGAGCGTGCCAATAGATGTCGCTCCAAGGCCTCTGACGACGAAGGAATTGGCTGCGGCATCGAGCAAAGCCTTACGGGTTTGCTCTTTGTGTTCGTCGATCGTTGCGGCATTGATCTTGGGCATGGGACCGGATTGTATCCGCACCACGGCAGTGGTGCGTCTCGGTTTGCCCAGCCTCGGGCTGTTCCTCCCCGGTTTTTGGAGTGACGGGGCCGGTACAATCCGCCCGACCGGTCGATACACCTTTTGGAGGGACCTGTGCCTACAACCGTTTTGATTGGTGCCCAGTGGGGCGACGAAGGCAAGGGGAAGATAACCGACCATCTCTCGGAAACCGCTGATGTGGTCGTGCGGTACCAAGGCGGCAATAACGCCGGCCACACCATCATCGTTGACGGAGAGCGCTTCGCCCTGACCCTCA
>CBDUNF010000345.1:0-1671 GCA_965368515.1 uncultured bacterium | reverse complement strand
CCGTAACGTGCGAGCTGGAGTTCGATCTCATCGAACTCCAAGGCGATTCCATCGCCCCTAGACCTCGATGACCACCGGGATGACGACGGGTCGGCTGTTGATCTGTTTCTTGACCGATCGGCTTGCGGTATTGCGTACCCGACGACGCACCGTGTCCATGTCGGCCGGCCAATCCAGGTTTCCCATCGCCGACACCACAGCTTCCGCCACGGTTTCGTGCAACGTCACGGCGTCGTCCCGAACCCCATGGCTGTCAACGTCGGGTCCAATGACTATCTCACCGGAAGCCATATCAACGCCGACCGTAACAATCAGGACACCGTCATCTGCGAGATGGCGACGGTCACGGATGACGTCCTCAACATCAGCGACGTCGATGCCATCGAGGTACACATACCCAGCTGGAATCGCTGAACGTTCGACACGCAGGGCCCCGTCCTCGAGGACGACCACGTCGCCATCGACACAAACCTCGACCTCCTCGACACCCATTTGCTCGGCAATCTTGGCGTTAGCGTGCAAGTGTCTGCGCTCGCCGTGAACCGGAATGAAGGCCTGCGGCTTGATAACGTTGATGAATGTCTTGATTTCCTCTTGAGCCGCGTGGCCGGAAACATGGACATGGGCGTTGCGACCGTGAAAAACCGCGGCGCCGGATGCCACCAGATTGTTGATCACTCGAGACACCTTCGTCTCGTTGCCGGGAATCGGCGTTGCCGAGATGATCACGGTGTCCCCAGGATCGAGGGAGATGTTGCGATGCTGCCCAGATGCCATCAGCGATAGAGCCGCAAAAGGCTCACCCTGACTTCCTGTACATATGACCGCCGTCTTCACGGGATCCAGATCGGCGAGTTCGCCGATATCCATGAGGTCTTCCTCTGGATAGCTGAGAATCCCCAAGTCACGAGCAATCTGCGTGTTGCGAACCATCGATCTGCCCAAGAAGGTGAACTTGCGACCAGAAGCGACCACGGCATCGATGACCTGCTGCACCCGATGAATGTGGGACGCGAAGCAGGCGAGTATGACTCGCCCATCGGCCTGAGCGACAAGATCACGAATCTCGTGCCCGACCGAAGATTCCGATTCAACGAAGCCCTCCCGCTCTGCGTTAGTGGAGTCGGCAAGAAGCATCCGAACACCCTGCCGGCCAAAGCCGGCAAAGGTCTGCAGGTCGGTGGGCTCGCCGTCGATCGGAGTCGGATCCAGCTTGTAGTCACCTGAGTGGACGATGTAGCCCTCAGGCGTGTCGAACACGACACCTGTTGCGTGCGGGACGCTGTGTGCCACTCGGACAAAGGTGAACCGGAACGGGCCGTCCTCGACCCATTCGTTGGTCGGAATCGGCCGCATATCGGGTTCAACCCCGATCTCTTCGACCCGATTACGTGCCAGAGTCACACAGAGCTGCCCGCCGTATACCGGCACATTGGCTTCGCGTAGGAAATATGCCAGTGATCCGACGTGGTCCTCATGACCGTGAGTGAGGATGACGCACGAGATGTCGTCGGGTCGCTCCAGCACCGACGAGAAGTCGGGGAGAACAAGATCGACACCGAGCATGTCGTCCTCGGGGAACATGATTCCGCAGTCGAGCAGAGCGATCTTGCCGTCAATCTCGATGGCTGCACAGTTACGACCGATCTCACCGAGACCGCCAAGAAAGCC
>CBDUNF010000344.1:0-1681 GCA_965368515.1 uncultured bacterium | reverse complement strand
CGGAAGTGGGTGGATTCTTCCTCACGCTCGGCAAGCGACTCCTCCATTTGCTCGCGACGTTGCTCCGAGCGGAACTGGGCAAACGAGGCGTTCAGCAGCTGCTCGGCCGATTCCTCGCTGTAGTTGGCGATCAAGTTCGCCGCCATGTTGTAAGTCGGCTGGAAGCTCGACACCAGCGGGTGGCTTCCTTCGGCCGCAATCGCAGCAACTCGTTCGAACGGAACGTCGAAGTTGTACAGAACGACAGCTGTACCGCGGGTGTCGATGCCACGTCGCCCCGCCCGCCCGGTGAGCTGGGTGTAGTCGCCGGGTTTGATGATCTCGTGTGATTCGCCGTTGAACTTCGACAGACGTTCGAGGACAACGGTGCGAGCCGGCATGTTGATGCCCAGCGACAGGGTCTCGGTGGCAAAGACCAGCTTGATCAGGCCGGATACAAACAGATCCTCGACGGTCTCCTTGAAGGCCGGCACCATCCCGGCGTGATGGGCCGCCACTCCTTGCTCCAGCCTCGCCATCCAGCTGTCGTAGCCCAGGGCGCGCAGGTCCTGTTCCGGAAGGTGTTCCGTGAGTTGATCAACCCGGCGACGGATCTCGGCTCGTTCTTCCGAGTCGGTGAGCTGCAGCCGAGCGCCCGCGACGGTCTCCGCTGCCTGGTCACAACCGGCTCGGGAGAAGACAAAGTAGATCGCGGGCAGCAGACCGGCATCGGCCAGCTCCTCAGCGACCTCGAGGCGTCGGGGGGCGGAGAAGCGACGTCGCCGTCCCCTCCCTTTCTGCAGCATTCGGGTCACCTGCGGGTTGGCACGCTTACCCTTGAACACCGGGAGCATCTCGATCGCGCCTTCCCGGTGGCGATCTTTCAGCATGTACATGCTCTCGAGCGGTACCGGGCGATGTGTCTCGACGACCAGCGCAGTTTCGCCACCACGGCGACTCCGCACCCATGCGGTGAACTCCTCCGGGTTCGCAATCGTGGCCGAGAGGGACACCACCGATATCGACGCCGGCAAATGGATGATGATCTCTTCCCAGACTGAGCCGCGATATCGATTCTGCAGATAGTGAACCTCGTCAAGGATCACGACAGCCAGATCGTCAAGCGATCTCGACTCCGCATAGATCATGTTGCGAAGAACCTCGGTCGTCATCACAACAACCGGGGCATCCCCGTTGATGACGTTGTCACCGGTCAGCAAGCCGACCGTGTCCGCCCCGTACTCCTCACAAAAGTCGCTGAATTTCTGGTTGGAAAGCGCCTTGATCGGTGCGGTATAGAAGGCCCGCTTCCCCATCTCCAACGCTCGGGCGACGGCCTGCTCGGCAATGAAGGTCTTCCCAGCACCCGTGGGGGCCACAACCACTACGGATTTGCCCAATTTGATGTGGGCGATCGCCTCTTGCTGGAAGGGATCTGGTGAGAATCCCTGGCTCATCGCCTGAGTATGTAGCGGATAGACAGAATCGACAGCTCGTAGAGGAGATACATCGGGGTGGCCAGCATCATCAATGTGAGCGGGTCCCCGCCCGGCGTCATCAAGGCGGCGGCGACTACGACAAAGACCACTGCCCACCGCCGCTGCTCACGCAGGGCGCGGCTCGACACCAAGCCCAGGGCGGCAGCGGCAAACAAGAAAACGGGGAACTGGAATGCGATGCCAAACGCCAGCAGGAACCTCAT
>CBDUNF010000343.1:0-1690 GCA_965368515.1 uncultured bacterium | reverse complement strand
AGCAACTGAGCGACGAGATCGGGATGCAGGTTGCCGATGCGGCACAGGTCAAAGCAGACGTTCTCTCCGCCCTCCGTACCGACATCCCGTTTGGGGGCAGCGACACCCGGATGCTGATCGATGGACAGGACCTGTTTGTGCTGGTGGCGACTGCTGATGCGTTGCGCAAGGAATGGCTCGGATCGTTGTTGACACATACGCCGGCCGACACCGCCCTGAGCGCTCGTGAGATTGAAGCCAGTATCGAGGCCGCCACCGATGACCCACGGTGGACATCGTGCGTTCTCTACGCGGCGCTCCCCACAGGATTCCATCAAGCTCGCGGATCGATTAACGCCTCGCTGGAACGACTGGTCGCTGCGGGTGCGCTCACGTCTGGCGGTGGGGAACCGGTGTATTCCCCGACGGACGACGCGGCGTCGATGATGACCGGTCTCGCCGGGGCTTCGGCGACGGTCGCGCTCACAGTCTATGGAACGACGCCCGATGGTCCCGGATACGAGACGACTATGTTCGCCCGCGATGCAGACACTGTCTGGACCCTCATGGTCTCGCCGATCGAATCATTCGTTGCGTCAGCCAGCCCAAGTGTCGTGGCCTCTCTCGTCGACGCGGCCCTCGCAGTCTTCCCGGACTAGTTCGGACGTCCCGAGAGGGTCGCGGCGGCGTATCGGGGTGCTTTAGAGTTGCCGCATGCCCCAGATACCTGCTCCATTGACGCTCGACCAGGCCAAGGTCGATGCCGACTTCACGTTTCTTCTTGACGCTTTTTGTGAGGTGTTGGACGATCTCGGGTTTGCTGATGTTGCCGCGGCGCTTCCATGGCGGGCAACTACCCAAAGCACAGCCGCCACGGTGGATCAGCGCAGGCTGACGCAGGCGTTGTCCATTGCGTTCCGCCTTGCCACTCTCGCCGAGGAGAACGCGTCGGCCCAGCATCGGCGGCGTGTCGAGGATGAGGCTGGTCTGGTCTCTGTCTCGGGTTTGTGGGGCCGCATGCTTGCTGATCTCAAGGCGGCGGGCCACGACGGGAGAGCGGTGGCGCGGGGCATCGCCGGCGTCGACGTGGAGCCGGTGCTCACTGCGCACCCGACCGAGGCCAAGCGGGCGACTGTGCTCGAGGAGTATCGAACTGTCTACCTCCGTCTCGTTGAGCGTGAAAACCAGATGTGGACGACCGAGGAACGCCTCGGTCTCGAGCGAGACATCAGAGCGGGGCTGGAACGTCTGTGGCGAACAGGAGAGATCTTCCTCGAACGTCCCGATGTGGCTGACGAGCTCCGCAACGTCGTCCACTACCTCGTGCGAGTGTTCCCCGAAGTCGTCGAGCGTCTTGACGACCGGCTTCGCTTCGCCTGGGATGACGCAGGGTTTGACATGTCGCTGCTCGACGCTGCAACACTCCCTCGAGTTTCGTTCGGTACCTGGGTTGGCGGAGATCGTGACGGGCACCCGCTCGTGACTGCGGAGGTCACGGAGCGAACGCTGGATCACCTCCATCAGGAAGCTGTGGCACTTGTCGATGAGGCGCTGCGCAAGCTTGCGGTTCGGTTGAGTCTCTCCGATCTGCTGCATGAGATACCTCAAGACATGTTGGAGTGGGTAGCGTCGACTGCGGAAGCATCGGGCACGGCGGGCCAACGTGCCCTCGATCGCAATCCAGCGGAGTCGTTTCGTCAATGCGTCAACC
>CBDUNF010000342.1:0-1825 GCA_965368515.1 uncultured bacterium | reverse complement strand
AACGCCGACCTCGGACAAGCGACACACGCCTCGTACGCACTCCAACACGCAGCCATAGAGAACGCATGCAACGCCGGAGCAACGAACTACTACCTCGGCGAGTCCGGACAGTCGTCAGGTCTCGCCCACTTCAAAGAGCGATTCGGCGCTGTTGGCCACGCCTATCCAGAGATCCGATTCGAACGTGTCCCATACACACGCAGCAACCTCCTCGTCCGAAGCGCCGTCAAACGCCTGGTCGGATACGACACGAACTAGACCCCCGACCGCCAAGGCCCGCAGGCCACCACCCAAGATCCGGCGGGACACACCGCGGAGCTGTTGCACAGCTCGCCATCGACGGCGCCCATAGGTGCTGCGATTTCAGGGGGTCACTGCAACGCTTCGGCGAGTTTGTCTGATGGTGTCATCCATTCATCACCTTCGACGAGAGTTGTTGTTGTCTTCGGTGCTCGACCCAGTGAGGAGAGCTCGCGTGGGATAGCCCAGGGTGTGTCGCTGCGATGTATCGCCCGCCGGCTGGGCGGCGTCTCAGGATCCGAGGCTTCGTCTGATGGCCGAATTGAGTTCCGCTTCGGGCGGGGTTCCTCGGTAGCCGTCGTCGGTCGCATAGATGCGGCAACTCAGACCGACGGGCGCATCAGCATCGAGGAATGGGTCAACGCCGTCGATCAGCACCGTCGGTGATCCTCGGAACCCCAGTTCCTCGGCTCGCTCCTGAGACTCAACGTTGATGAGTTCCAGTTCACCGTCCCAACCTGCATCTTCGAGCAGCCTATTGAGGAGAGTCAGTGTTGCGTCGTGGTTGGGGCATCCGTCGAAGTAGAGCAGCGAGACGTCCATGTCAGCGACTCTATCGCACATGCCGCAGGCAAGGTCCCGTGAGGCCTGGCCGCCCATGGGCGCCGCTATGTGCGGAGGCTGCGGCGGTCTGTTGACTGGCGTAGTCCGACCAGTGCCACGGCGGCGATCAGGAATCCGGGGACGATGGCCACTGCAGCCATCAGGACGTGCGCGTTGAAGTCGCCGCCCAGAACTTCACTCACCACCGCGTAGACGCCGAAGAGCCCGAAGGCCAGCGCGGCGATCAGGTTGACGTAGCGGTTCACCCGGTCGCTGATCAGCAGCGTCACTACCGCCATCACCAAGGGGATGACCACGAGCATCGCCAACCCGTACCCCACGGCGTCGGTCAGGGTCTGTCCTTCGATCTCGCCTGCCAGCAGCTCCTCCAAGGCTCCCGGTACGAACACGCCCAACAGCAGCGAACCCGAAAGGGCGACCGCCACAGCCAACCAAAGCACCGCGACCCGCGTTCTAAACGAAAGGACGTTCAGGGCTTCTCCATGCTCGCATTCGGAGTCGGTGCCTTCCGACTCAGGCCGCCTCCTATCCTCGGTCATAGTGACCTCCTCAGAGCAGCCCAGCGACGAACTACTCCAGCGTCCAGCAGACTCCCCGACCGGCCCACCAGCAAGGGGACAAAGACCCAACAGCAGCTCGCCCGACGCCAGCGTCATGTGCGGCCTGACCTGCCACCCACAGGTGCCGATATGCGTGGGCTTCCTGCCGTTGTCCATGACTGGCGTGGGCTTGGGTGAAAGGATCATCGGACGGCCTAGTGCTGGTCGCCCGACGATCCCCGGGTTCGAGTCTCTACATGGCCATCGCTTCGTAGACCCACATGTCCATCGGGCAGCCCGTGAGTAGTTCTACGGCGTCGTCGATCGAGGCTGCTTGGACGATTGAGTAGCCGAGCGATGGCTCCATGTCGGCGGTGATTTCGTCGACGCGCCTCTGGCCCTTCTCGTCGGGTTCAACAGGG
>CBDUNF010000341.1:0-1838 GCA_965368515.1 uncultured bacterium | reverse complement strand
CCAGTCCGGTGACCCGCGAGCAGATGGCCACGTTCTTGTCCCGAGCGCTCGACCTGGACACAGCACCGCGGCTGGTAGTAACGGCGGCGGGAGATCTTGTCGACGTTCCTCTGGGGACCTCAGAGACTGAGACTGTCGCCCAACTGACCGCTCTGTTTGGCACACCCACCGCCGACAACGTTGCCAAGTGCCCCTATTTCATCCCTGATCCCGCCAACATGCGCTACGTGCGGTGGGGTTCTCTGATAGTTGCTATTCGCACGGTCGTCACGGGTAGCGAGGACCTCGGGCTGGTCGGATGGCGATACAAGCTGGATGACTTCGGACAGCCGGAGGCCGGGGGGCCACTCGCTGAACACATCGAGATGCCCCACTCGCTCGAGCTGGGGGATCCGATTGGCGATGCCACGGCCGCAGGCGGCGGAGCCGTCTTCACTCCCAGCCACGGCCTCTGGGCTGTCGTCGAATTCGATGACTTCAGCGTTGAAGCAAGTGTGGAGGACGCCACGGCGCCAATTGACGGCGTCCAGCAGGGCGTCGGTTTCGATTGCGGCGGCTAGGGCCTAGTACAGGTAGGTCCAGCTCCAGCTCTCGGATTCCGAACCGTCAACGGTCGTGATCGTGCGGGTGACCGTGTAGGTCCGGCCGCTCGAGACTGTTTCGGTGGTCACGACCCGAGCGTTCGGGCCGCCTTCGCTCACCACGTCGAGCACTGTGCCGTTCGTAGAGGTGAAGTCGCCAACGACGGTCCGTCCATCATTGTCGCCCCACAGCTCAACAGTCACCGATGTGCCGGTGTAGCTGCTGCGGATCTCCAACGGATGTGCAGTGTCGTTGCGGAATCGCAAATCAACCGACCACGGGATGAGCGTTGACTCGATCGCCTGCGGGTATCGGGCGAAGTCGACACTGTGGGGACGGTGCTCGACCTCGTCCAGGCCGGCGTACCAGACCGCGTTGAACAACGTGGTCGAGGTCTGACAGTTGCCGCTGTCCACATCATTGTTGAGCACCTCGAGCATCGAAAGCGTTTCGCCCGGCATCATCACTATGCCGTCGATGGCCCTCGCGACTTCTTGCACGTAGGCGACGCGGGTCTGACAGCACGGGTGATGCGTTGTGAAACTGGAAATCAGGTGGAAGGGGGCATCAGGCGGATCGATCGGATCCAGATCGAGTGCTCGGGCGAGGAATGTCGCCATCTGCTCCCTGGTGACCCTTTGGGTGGGGCAGAAGTTCGTGTTGTCCGGGGGGTTGCAGCCGAGGGTGATTCCGGAGGCGGCGAGAGCGTTGATGTCCCCGGTGTGTACTGATTGTCCGAGATCGGTAAATGGCCCGGAGGCGGCCGCAGGCAGATCGAATGCTCTGGTGAGCATCGAGGCCATCTCTTCACGGGTGATCGATCGGTCGGGGCAGAACGAGGTGTTGACCGGAGGATTGCATCCCTTCGTGATGCCGACGGCAGCGATGGCGTTGATGGCCGAGGCGTGGATCGACCCGGTGATGTCGGAGAAGGGCTCCACGGATGCTTCGCCGAGCGGTAGAGCGCGGCTGAGGAAAGTGGCCATTTCGCCACGGGTCACCGGCTGTTCGGGGCAGAAGCGGTCATTGGCGGGCGGGTTGCAACCCACGGTGATACCGATAGCCGCGATGGCCTCGATCGAGCCCTCGTGGGCGCTGTTGTTGTCGTCGACGAACGAGCCCCCAGGCGGCAACTCCGCGACCTGAGCGGTTGCTGGTGTTGTCGGGAAGGCAACTGCTGCTCCCGCGAGCAAGAGGACAGCGAGTGCCAGCTGCCCCAGCCGTGTCATTGTGATCACGTTTTCTTCCCTTCGTGG
>CBDUNF010000340.1:0-1878 GCA_965368515.1 uncultured bacterium | reverse complement strand
CCGCGATCAAGGCGGCGTTCATCTGTGGGAGAATATTGTTTAACGGGGGGCAACTGGGAGAAGTTCCAGCTCGGATGGCTGAACTACGAAGTGGCCTTCGCCGGCGAGAAGTCCGAGCACAAGCTCGGCCCGGCCGAGACCAACACCAAGCAGGCCCAGGGCTTGTTCGTGGTGTTGCCTGACAAAGAGGTCACGGAGACGCTCGCCGAGCCCTACGCCGGAGATTTCTTCTACTACTCCGGTGCCGGCAACGACCTCGACAGCGTCATGTACAAGGAGTTCGATCTGCCGGCCTCGGCGGAGCTGACCGCACAGGTCAACTTCGATATCGAGGTCGATTGGGACTACGCCTACGTGGTCGCTTCCAGCGATGGGGGTGCGACCTGGACAGGAGTCCCGACCGACCGGTCGACGGCGACCGATCCGAACGGGCAGAACTTCGGCAATGGCATCACCGGCAGCTCCGGCGGCTGGGTGTCCCTGACAGCCGACCTCTCCGCGTTCACCGGTCCCACGTTGGTGGGCTTCCGGTACTGGACCGACGTTGCGGTGATCAACCCTGGCTTCATGGCAGACGAGATCAGCGTCTCCGGCGACCCGGCGGTGTATGGCGGCGAGACGGACGAGGGTTGGACCTTGGACGGCTTCCGTGTCACCACTGGAACGGAAACAGGCTTCTATTTCAACGCCTATGTTGCCGAGTTCCGCCAGTACCGAGGCTACGACGACGGTCTTCGGACCGGGCCGTACAATTTCGGCTTCCTGGACAACCCGTTGCTCGGCAACTACGTCGAGCACCTTCCCTATCAGGACGGGCTGCTCATCAGCTACTGGGACACCTCGTTCGCCGACAACAACGTCGGTGACAACTGCCTGATTCCGGGCAATCGATGCGGGGGGTTGATCCTGCCGATCGATGCGCATCCGGAGATCATGTACCGGGCAGACGGAGGCATCTGGCGCAACCGGATCCAGTCCTACGACTCGACGTTCGGCCTTCAACCGACCGACGCCGTGACGCTGCACTGGCTCAGCGAGGCTTCGTACCATCCGAGCCTGCCGGCCGTGCCGATCTTCAACGACACCATCCAGCACTGGCGGTCCGATAATCCGACCGGTGGGGTGATCAACCCCAATACGGGCACCCAGATCCGTGTCAAGAGCGTCAGCGCTCAGGGCAGCTTCATGCAAGTGGAGGTCAAGCCGGTCAAGTAGCCGGCCCACATCACACGAGCAGGAAGGGGACCTTTCGGGGTCCCCTTCCTCGTTGGTCAGCGACGGGCCACCAGCACTCGAAAGTCCCCCAACCCGCGCGGATGCAGGAGGGTCTCTGCTTCCGAGCGGACCGAGCGGACCCGCAAGCGTGCCATGGCATCGCCGTTTTCGGCGAGATTCAATTCCTCACGACGCAGAGCCCGCAACTCGTCCCGGAGACCCAATCCGGCCAAGAAATCATCCTGACGGGAGTACTCGATGTGGGCTCCCACCTCTTCGGCGATCGAGCACAGCGCCGTGAAATTCACATCGACGGTGATGTCGGACTCACCGGGGGCGATCAAGGGGTCCGGACCGAGATGATGCGATCTGTAGGTGCGCAATGTCCCCTGGGTGCGCCGCGGCGCGAGCCCATCGGCCGTGTCCCCGTAGTCGATGAGCAACAGCGCTCCCAGCTGCAGCCGGTCCAAGATCGCCGTCAACCAGTCGGCGGCTACCAACTGCACTTCCACCATCCCCCCTTGGGGGACGGGGCCGGCGAATCGATCCGCCCAGGCGATCACCTCTGGCCTGGCTGGAGCATCGACGAGAGCGAAACCCTGGTCCGCCATCCCGACGAATCGCTCTGTCCATCCTTCTCCCGTTCGGACCGCCAGCGCCACG
>CBDUNF010000339.1:0-1974 GCA_965368515.1 uncultured bacterium | reverse complement strand
ACTCCGGTTTCGCCAGGAGCAGTATCGCGGTGGTTTCCCCGATCGCCGCGGTCGGTGCGGCGGTATGGCCGGCTCTGTGGGAGGTTGCGCGCGGCGACCTGCCGACCGGCATCGTCGTTGTCGGGCTCGTCCTCGGCATCATTGCTATTTGGACAATCAGTAGCGGAGGCCACATCTCCGAGTCAGATGATGTGGCCACCGGCGTCAGGTTTGGCTTGCTGGCTGGTCTCGGTTTTGGTGGACTGCTGATCTTTCTCAGCCTCGCCGCAACCGACTCCGGGATCTGGGGGCTGCTCCCGGCCCGCATTGCCGGGTCTCTGGTGTTGCTGGTCATCGTCGCCAGGCTCCCGGGCAAGCTCCTCCCCGGTCGAGGTGCGATTACGCCGGCTATCGGCGCCGGGTTGCTCGTCACTCTCGGCAACGGGCTCTTCATCATTGCGACGACCAAAGGGTCGTTGGCCGTTGTCTCGGTGATCTCCGCGATGTTCCCCGCTGCCACTGTGGTGTTGGCCTGGCTGGTTCTGGGCGAGCGCCTCACCCGCCAGCGTCGTCTTGGTCTCGCCCTTGCCCTGATCGCGGTCGGACTCGTCGCCGCTGGCTGATACCCCTCAACCGTTCTTGCGTACACCACGTCCATATATGGAAGCAGGATCCGCAAGAACGGAAGAGGGAGCCGGCAATCTGCCGGCTCCCTCTTTTGCCTCCAAGGATGAAGGCCCATGTGCTGTGGCTACGACTTGGTCTTCTCGGTTGGCATTGCTACCTGCTCTTCTTCCGTGTCCATCGGAAGAATGAGGTTGGCAACGACACCGATGACGGCTGCGAGAGCCAGACCGGAAATCGCGACATCGCCGATCGCCAGTGGCGACGACAGTCCGCTGACGCCAAGACCGAACACCAAGATGAGGCCAACAACGATCATGTTGCGGCTCTTCTTGAAGTCCACCTGACCCTCGACCAGTGTGCGCATGCCGACAGAAGCGATCATGCCGAACAGAATGATCGAAAGGCCGCCAAGGACCGGGACAGGCACTGTGCGAAGAATCGCAGCCAGCTTCGGAATGAGACCCAACAGGATGGCGACAACTGCGCCGATCCGGATGATGAATGGGTCGTACACCTTGGTGACGGCGAGGACGCCAGTGTTCTCTGAGTACGTCGTGTTCGGCGGACCGCCGACCAGACCAGCGAACAGGGTTGCAATACCGTCGCCCAGCAACGTGCGATTCAAACCAGGCTCATCGAAGAAGTCCTTACCAACGACACGGCCGTTGGCGAGGATGTCACCGACATGCTCGATCATTGTCACGAATGCGATCGGCGCAATCAGGGCGATTGCCGCCCACTGCACGTCTCCGAGACCCCAGGTCATCTCCGGCCAGCCAATCCAGTCCGCTTCGCCTACTGCATCGAACGAGAAGTCCGAGTAGAAGATGACCGCAGACAGATAGCCGACAACGGCCCCGGTCAAGATGGGCAACATCTTGAATAGGCCCTTGAAGTAGATCGCTGCTACCAGTGTCGCCAGAAGCGTCACGATGGCAAGCCACCATTCGCCCTCGGCCATGCTGATGGCGACCGGGGCCAACGTGATCCCAATCACCGTGATGACCGGACCGGTCACGATCGGCGGGAAGATCCGCCTGATGACGTCGGACCCTACGAACGTCACGATGATTGACATCGTGATGTAGAGAACGGCGGCACCGATAATGCCCGCACCGATCGATGCCCACGAGTAACCACGTTCCACGCTCAATACGATCGGTGGAATGAATGCGAAGGATGATCCCAGGAAAACCGGGACCATCTGCTTGGTCACTAGATGGAACAGCAGTGTGCCGACACCTGCCGCCAACAAGGCGACAGACGGATTGAGTCCGGTCAGCAGCGGCACGAGGACCGTTGCTCCGAACATGGCGACGGTGTGCTGGATACCCAGCACAACCTTCTTTTGCATCGTTAGCTCCATAT
>CBDUNF010000338.1:0-2000 GCA_965368515.1 uncultured bacterium | reverse complement strand
GGTCTCGAAGTCATCCGACCAGATCCACTTAACCTCGTTTTTGGGATCGTTCTCCCAGTTCGGGACATTGTGCTCGCGATGGCAAGCCTCCACGCAACGCTCGATGAGCGCGTCGTCCTTGGAGAACTTCCGCAGGTCGATGACCATGGCCAACCGGACGCCTTCCGCCGTCGACTCGGCGTGGTCGCCGGTCGTCGACGCCTGGGCGTCGGGAGCCTTGATCGACGACACTCCGGTCGCCCCCACGGCGGTGAGGCCTGCCAGCTTCAGGAAATCACGTCTGTTCCCAGCCATCAGTTGGCCCCTTTCGGTTCCACATGGCAATCCCAGCAATAGGGCGAAACGGCCATGTAGTTGTGGCAGGCGTCGCAGAACTCGGCCTTGTTGGAATGACAGTCCATGCAGGTCCGGGAAAGGCTCATGTCATAGATCTTTCCATTGGAGCTGCTGACGTAGTCCCGTTTCCCATTCCGTACCACATCGTCGCGCCACTGGTTGAGGAGGTCCATGTGCTCGGCGCGCATGTAATCGGTGGTCTCGACGCACTCCTTCGAACCGTTGGTCGGCAACTGGATCTCGGGCGCCTCGGGGCCCTCTTCGGTCAGCGCGTTGAACCACAGGGGCGACGTGGCGAGAACGACGAAGACCACGAGACCGACGATGATTTTTCCGGCGTCATACATCGGTTGTGTCCTCCGTTTCCGGCTTCAGGGATTCGCCCCGTAGATTCATGGTTCGCTCGGGTTCGCCGTCCATCACCAGTGCGTTGGCCACCAGCTCGTGGACGCCGCTGATCTCCACCCCGGGCGCCCAGTACTCGGCCAGGGGCGGAAGGGTCGCACGATCGATCGCGCAGATGCAGCTCATGAGGTTGACGTCGTGCTCGTCGCGGACGTGCTTGAGGGCGTTGCCCCGCGGCAGACCGCCACGCAGGCGCATCTCCATGTTCTCGTCGTTGCCGAGACCGGCGCCGCCCGCACAGCAGAAGGTGTGCTCGCGGATGGTGTTCTCCGGCATCTCGAAGAAGTTGTTGCAGACGCTGTTGAGGATGTACCGCGGCTCGTCGAAGAGTCCCAGCGCCCTCGCCGGGTTGCACGAGTCGTGGAAAGTGACACGGTACTTGTCATTGCGGCTCGGGTCGAGCTTGATCTTCTTGTTGCGGATCAAGTCGGCCGTGAACTCGCAGATGTGGACCATCTTGGTCGATCTCGCGTTCTCGAAGACCGTGCCCGTGATCGGCGAACGCGGCACCTCAAGGAAGTCGGTGGGTCCGTTCATGGTGTCCATGTACTGGTGCATCACCCGCCACATGTGGCCGCACTCACCACCGAGGATCCACTTGACACCGAGCCTCTTGGCTTCGTGGTAGATCTTGTAGTTGAGCTTCTTGATGGTGTCGTGAGATGTGAAGAGACCGAAGTTGCCGCCCTCTGAAGCATAGGCCGACATGGTGTAGTCGAGCCCGATCTGCTTGAAGAGCATGAGGTAGCCGATGAAGGTGTAGGTCCCGGGATCGGCGAAGTAGTCGGCCGACGGGATGATGAAGAGAACATCCGCGCCCTTCTTGTTGATGACGGGATCGACGGTGATCCCGAGATCGTCCTCGAGCTCCTCGCAGAGGAACTCGATGTTGTCCTTGAAGGTGTGAGGCTGGATTCCGAGGTGGTTGCCGGTGCGTTGGCAGTTGGCAACGGGTTCGCAGATCCAGTTGATGTTCAGTCCCACCAGCATCATGAGCTCGCGGGCCATCATGGTGATCTCAGCGGTGTCGATGCCGTAGGGACAGTAGACACTGCAGCGCCGACACTCGGTGCACTGGAAGAAGTAGTAGTACCACTCCTTGAGAACCTCCTCGGTCAGCTTGCGACCGCCGGCAAAGGCGCCGAGGATCTTGCCGGCCAGGGTGAAGTCGTTGCGGTAAATCGACCGCAGCAGCTCGGACCGCAGCACGGGCATGTTCTTGGGATCGCCGGAGCCGATGAAGAAATGACACTTGTCGG
>CBDUNF010000337.1:0-2039 GCA_965368515.1 uncultured bacterium | reverse complement strand
CATCGATCGAGCCGTGCCAGGGCTCGCCATGCCCCGGCAGAATCCAGTCGGCGTTGGAGCCGCGCAACTCGTTGAGTGACTCGAGAGCTGCCGGGCTGTTGGCGTTGAACGAGCCGGGCATGACTCGCGGGGTGCGTTCACCGGTGACCAGACTCAGGGTGACGAGAGCGTCACCGGTGAACAGCACCTGGCGGTAGGGAAGTGCGAGGCATGCGCTTCCCTCTGTGTGTCCTGGCGTGTGGATCACGACCGGCCGGCCGGGAATCTCCAGGGTCTCGCCGTGACCGAACTCCTGCAGCTCGTGTAGCGGAGCGGACCTAGTGGCACCGGATCGCAGGAAGAACAGAGCTGACCGCCAGGCAAATCGATGCCCGAGGTCGCGGATGTAGTGACGCTCGGATTGACGTTTGCTCTCACCACCGGCCAGCGCGACATCCTTGTGATGCACGTGGACGGGGGCACCGCTGATGTCCCTGATTCGTGCCGCTGAGCCAGTGTGGTCGCCGTGGGCGTGGGTGAGCACGATCGCCTCAACGTGGTCCATGGTTTTCCCCAGCTTGGCCAGGGTCGCCGGGAGCTGCTCGTACTGGCTCGGCGTCCCCGCATCGATGACCGTGATCCGGCCGCCATCTTCGATCAGCCACCAGTTGACCAGATCGGCGCCGAGCCGATATATGCCTTTGAGTACTTCGTAGACCACTGAATCCTCCAGAATCCAGCCTACGCCGGGGGATCACAGTCGGGGCGACTCGTCGCATCTATATAGATGCCTCTATTGTGTGTCTGCAGCGTGGGGTGCCCACGGGAGTGAATGTCGATGTGGCTGGCTGAGGGGCAATGAAAACGAACAGCATTTGGATCTGGTTGACGATCCTGGCGATCTGGGTGACCGTGCTGATAATGAGCATGGGTTCGCCGAACCTCGAGTTCGGCAGTGACCCTGTTGTGATCGATGTCGGCATCATCATGGACTGGTTCTGGGGCCTCGTTGGAACCGTCGGTGTGTTGCGTCTCACCATGTTCCGTCGTCCCACCGAGGCCGGCTGGGGTCAGGACACTGCCTGGCCGTGGGTGTTCGGTGTGGTTGCCGCTCTCTGGCTGGCGGCTGCCGTCTCGGTGGTGAGCCTTCCGGTCTTCGAGCTCGGTGATGACATCGTGATTCCGGTTGCTGCGATCGTTGCGCCAATCGCCGCCGCGATGTTGACCTGGTATGCGTGCGAGTTCCTGATCGCAGGGTTTGCCGCCCGCCGCGGGGGCGCGACCGCCTAGCTCGTCGTGAGCACCTCGGCGAGACGCTTGAGATCGGCGACCCGGTCGCCCACCATGGCTTTCCCCGCCGTGTCGAGCCATTTCACGTGTTCGGCGGTTGTGTTGTCCATGTCGTGCTCGATGTCGCCGGTGAGGTCCGCATCGAATCGCCAGTAGGTTTCGCCGATTGCGGTACGCAGGAAGCTGTCGATCACCGCCACGTTGCCCACCTGAGCGCTCTCCAACACGCTCTGGGCGAGCCGGAACCAGCTCAGCCCCATGTACTCCGACTTGTGGAGTGCGGAGTTCGGCCCATGGAGACCCGTTCCCAGCGAAACCAGTATCACGCCATCGTGCTCGGCACCCGACTCCAGGGCTGCTTGATAGCCAAGCAAGGCTGGGTTGTTGGCGAAGATGCCCCCGTCGACGAGAAGTCGCTCCTCGCCGGCAGCATCGGTATCGACCATAGGCGGGAAGTAGCTGGGCGCGGCCGAAGTAGCGCGCGCCACCGTGATCATTGGAGTGTCTTCCTGCTCTCCGGTGCGAACCTTCATCGAGTCGAAGATGACCGGTTGCTGCGAACGCACGTCGTATGAGGTGACGATCGTGTGCCGCAACGCTTCGCTCAGCATGGTTCCACCGAGCTGACCGGTGAGTATGTCGATCAGCCCTGCGGGGTCGTAGCGGGCGTTGCCGATGCGAGGATTCGATCCGAGCAGCGCCGCGGTCGGTGATGGGCGGCGGATCTTCTCGGAGACCTGCTGCAGGCTCTGCGGCCAGGACAACGATGT
>CBDUNF010000336.1:0-2048 GCA_965368515.1 uncultured bacterium | reverse complement strand
TCTCAACCCTCGAGGGTCAGGACAACGTCATAGATCAGGTTGTCTCGTGGCTCGGGTCACCTGTCGCAGACCAGGACATTGCGGGATGAGAGCGGTTTGAGCAGCATTGTCATCATCACAAGCGAGACCGCGGGTCGTGTTGCGATAAGCTGCGAATTGGCGCGACGGCTCGCGGCTAGGAACCACACTGCGACCATCGCGTGTCTCGCCGACATATCGGAGCGAGTTGCCGGCTTTGGTCGAAGCTTCACCAGGCTCGGCGCCGGGTCAGGCGAGGAAGATGTTGCGCTGCTTGGCGCCCAACTCGGCGACCTTCATGCGGACCTCATTCTGGTAGACATCGAGCTGCCGCTGCCGATTATGGCGGCGACCACCACCGATGCGCGGGTCGCATTGTGGACGTCCCTGTTCTCGGTGTGGAAGCGACCTGGCCTTCCTCCACTCCACACCGGCATCGTGCCGGGGCACGGTTGGCGTGGCAGCCGGCCCGGTATGGAGTGGGCATGGCTCCGCTACCGTCTGGGCCGCTGGCTTGGCAGACTGCAGCGCCGTTTGCGAAGGCGTGGTCCCGATCGCGTTGCGCGCCTTCGCCACGCTGCCGAGCTGACCGGATTCCCGTTTGACGAGGAGGTGATGCAGCACCAGTGGCTCGTACCTTTCGCATACAGGCACTTGCCTGTGATCGCATTCAACACATTCGAGTTGGAGCTCCCTCATGAGCCGCATCCGACCGTTCGCTACGTGGGTCCCGTGCTGGGGGAGATGCCAAGCCTTCCCGATCAGGAGCAGACCCGGCAGCGCCTTGCCGGACTCTACGAACGGAGAGCCCGAGGCGACTCCGACGCGCTCGTCTACTGCGCCTTCGGGGCCTGGCATAAGGGAGATGACAGCAGTTTTGTCCGGCGAGTCATCGATGCCGCTCGGGTCGAGCCATCCTGGGACGTTGTGATTGGCTTGGGCGGGAGAAGGGATCTGGAAGACCTCGGCAACCTTCCCGCGAATGTCCACGCTCTTGGATGGGCACCCCAAGGGGAGGTAATCACTCACGCCGACGTTGCTATTCATCACGCCGGGGTCACGAGCGTCAACGAATGTGTCGCGGCAGCGGTACCCATGGTCCTGTATCCGTTCGATTTTCTCGATCAGCGTGGCAACGCAGCTCGAGTTGTATTCCATCGACTCGGTGTCGTCGGCGATCGCGACCGCGACACGGCCGCTCGCATTCACGACCGCATCCGCTTCGTGTTGGAGGATGAAACGCTTGCGAGAAGGATTAGGCGCATGAGCGACTACCTGGAGCGAGATCGCACGGACGACAAGGCGGTGCTGGCAGTGCTCGCCCTTCTGGACACTGGGGACGAGTAGGTTGTGGCCCACGCTTCGGGGGTGCACCCCCCGGGGCTGACAGGCAGGGGAAGAAATGCACACCTTGAAGCACCTATTCGGCGCGCTGGGCCGGCCCCGGCGCAGCGCGCACGCACATACCGGCACGCATAGCTATGCGATCGTGGAGATCGACCATGCCGCCGTGACCGGTACGGTGCAATTCCCGGTGAACGACCTCAATGATGTGCTTGGCCTTTCGGTTCCGTTGGCTGCGGCGGGAGCTGCCCAGGCGATCGCAGAAAACCGGGAAGCGATCGACGCCTACATCGACGAGCACTTCTCGGTGAGTAGCGGATCGAGTCCGTGGCCGGTCAAGCTTGGCGCTTGCCGTGTGCTGGAGCGGAGCAAGTTCACATACGCCATCTTCGAATACGCGGTTGATCCGCCGATGTCCGAGGTGCCGCTGACCTTCTCGCTGAACTATGACGGGATCGTTGCGGCCAAGCCGAGCCATGAGGGTATGGCCATCGTCCGGCAGCATGTGGGAGTGGGTAGGCTGCGATCCAAATCCGAGCAGCGGTGGGCTGTTCTCCCTGGGAAGACTTCATTTACGGCGACAGTGCAGCCGGACTCTGTCGCCACGCACGTCTCCGGTTCGGCGAAGTGCCTCGTCGACACAGGTCGGGAGTACCTTCGCCGGGCCAGGAAGCGATTGCGCGGAG
>CBDUNF010000335.1:0-2104 GCA_965368515.1 uncultured bacterium | reverse complement strand
CGAGAACAGCATTGACCTCGACTCCCGATGGTCCCCGTTCGAAGAACTCAACGTCATCGAGCCGGGCCGGCACTACGGCTGGCCGTATTGCATGGACATGACGGCCGACACCCCCGCATGGCGCGGCAGCAACGCGATGGATTGCCAGGGCGCAGCGCACACCCGGCCACGCGTGCTGCTGCCTCCCCACGCCGCGCCACTCGACATCACCTGGTACGAGGGCGCGATGTTCCCGGCCCTCAAGGGCAGGATGCTGATGAGCTTCCACGGCCACCGCTCCGTCGGCGGCCGCATCGTGTCATTCGCCGTTGACGCGAACGGCGTGCCGACGCCCGACCGCAACGCCCGCTTTCCCTATTACCCGAGCGGCACGCGCGCCTACGGCGTGGGGCCTGCCGCAACGCCAGCAGTGCTCACGCCCGGCTGGGGGCTGGTGCCGGGCAGGCGGCCGCAAGGCTCACCCGTCGGTTTGGCGGTCGCCGATGATGGCGCCATCTGGGCTACCGATGACCGCGCGGGGCTGGTAATCCGATTCGCACGGGACAACCCGCAGGACGATCCGGAAATCGAGCTACATGGTCGTTCGGCTCTTTTTTGACAGCGAGGATCGGCAGGTGTCGGCGATCGACGGTGGATTCAACGGGTCGATGCAACACACTAGCCCCAAAGGGCGGAGGAGTTGCAAATGCGGACTCGAACCTACTACACGGAAGGCCAGAAGGCCCTGATGTGGGACCGGTGGAAGAAGGGAGAATCCCTGCACCAGATCGCCGCCCTGTTTAACCGACACCATCCCTCAGTTGCAGGGATTCTTGCGCAGACGGGGGGAATACAGCCCGCGGCACGATGTCGGTCGAAGCTGGCTCTCACGGCGGCCGAACGCGAGGAGATATCCCGGGCCGTGGTGGCCGGCGTCTCGATGAGATCCATAGGATTGTTGCTGGGTCGCGCAGCCTCGACGATTAGTCGCGAGCTCAAGCGAAACGGCGGGCAGGACGACTATCGGGCAACGCAAGCCGACCAGGCTGCCTGGGACCGGGCCCATCGCCCAAAGGCATGTAAGCTCGTGCTCAACCGAGCAGCGGCCCAGCTAGTGGCGGAAAAGCTCCAACAGAAGTGGTCTCCGCAGCAGATCGCTGGTTGGCTCAAGCGAGCCTATCCGAACGATACGAGCTACCAGGTGTCGCACGAGACCATCTACCGCAGCCTATTCATTCAAGCCCGCGGCGCCCTAAAAAAGGAGCTTCTGGCGCATCTTCGGCGAACCCGAGCGATGCGCCGATCTCGCCATCACACGCAGAAGCAGGACAACCACGGCCGGATCCGAGACACAGTCTCGATCAGCGAACGGCCGGCTTCGGTTGAAGATCGAGCAGTACCCGGTCACTGGGAAGGCGATTTGCTGTTCGGTAGCAAGAACAGCCAGATCGCGACGTTGGTCGAGCGAAACACCCGTTACGTGATGTTGGTGAAGGTGGCTGGCAAGGACACCGAGACCGTCATCAATGCGCTGATAAGGAATGCGCGCAAGCTACCTCATGAGCTGTACAAAACACTGACCTGGGACCGCGGGAAGGAAATGGCGGACCACCGGCGCTTCTCTCTATCCACGGACATCGACGTCTACTTCTGCGATCCAAGAAGCCCTTGGCAACGCGGCAGCAACGAGAATACCAACGGCCTCTTGAGGCAATACTTTCCCAAAGGGATCGACCTGGCCGGCTACTCCCAAGCCAAGCTCAACGGGGTAGCCAGGCAGCTGAACAATCGACCACGGAAGACTCTAGACTACGAAACACCGGCAGATCGATTTAACCAATCTGTTGCGTCGATCCGTTGAATCCACCTCCAATGGAAGCCATTGGAGAAACTGGAACGCTCGATCTGACTCGCACCCGCCCAATAAGTGAAGTAGAGACGGGGTTTTCGTACTTCGCTAACGGTGACGTAGTAATTGCCAAAATCACACCCTGTTTCGAGAACGGAAAGGGTGCGCCTGTCAACGACCTTATTGGAGGGGTTGGATTTGGAACAACCGAGTTAATCGTACTCCGGCCATCTCAATCAGTGAGCCAGAAGTACTCATGGTGGCTATTCGCTGCAG
>CBDUNF010000334.1:0-2107 GCA_965368515.1 uncultured bacterium | reverse complement strand
GCGAGATCTCGCACGACATGACCTGTCGCCGTCGTGTGCGGCTGGCCAACGGGCGGGAGATGTCTGCCCTCGACATCCAGTGGGAGTACCTCGACCGAGCGCTGCGATACGCTCGCACCACCGGGTTCCCTGCAGAGGTAGAGAACGCCATCCTCATGTGGGAGAAGTTGCTCACCGGGTTGGAGAAGGATCCGATGACACTGCACCGCGAGATCGACTGGGTGGCGAAGTACCGGCTGATCGAGGGGTACCAGGCCAAGCATGGCCTGCCGCTCTCGGACGCCAAGCTGGCGTTGGTGGACCTTTCCTATCACGACGTGAACTCGAATCGTGGTCTGTACTACCTACTCGAACGTCGCGGCGAGATGGAAAAGGTCGTTACCGACGAGTCGGTGCGTGCCGCCATGACCGAACCCCCACAGACGACTCGAGCCCGCCTCAGGGGAGAGTTCATCAAGGCTGCCAAAGCCAAGAAGAGAGACTTCACAGTCGACTGGGTGCATCTCAAGCTCAACGACCAAGCGCAGCGCACCGTCTTGTGCAAGGACCCGTTCAAATCGGTCGACGAGCGAGTCGAGAAGCTGATCGCCGGCCTCTAGCCGGCACGAGCGGGGGTATTGCGTGTGCCGCCGCTTCCTGGGTCTAATGTCCTCATTGTGCACAAGGTCATCGAACGAATCCTCAATCTTCTGGCGTTTCTGCTGACAGCGGGACGACCGGTCACTGCGGACGAGATCCGGTCCACGATCGCCGGCTACGACCAACCGACCGACGATGCGTTTCATCGCATGTTCGAGCGGGACAAGGATCTGCTCCGGCGTCTCGGTATTCCTTTGGAGCTGGCTCCCACCGACGGGTGGCAGGTCGAACATGGGTATGTGGTGGACCCTGAAACCTATGCCCTCCCCGACCCTGGCCTCACCGATGAGGAACGAACCGCACTCTGGCTGGCTGCCGAGGTGGTGCGTGTGGGCGGTCAGGTGGCCGCCCCCGATGCCCTGTTCAAGCTGGGTGGGGCCCCGATGACCGCATCGGGTGAGCCGCTGGCCGCATCTCTGACAGAAGGATCGGACGATCTCGGTTCGGTATTCCTGGCGATCTCCGAGCGGCGCCACCTCGTGTTCACCTACAACGATCGGGCTCGCACTGTGGCTCCCTACGGCCTCGTTCACCGGCGCGGTCACTGGTACGTCGTCGCTGATGACAACGGCGTTGTCAAAGTGTTCCGGATGGACAAGACCGACGCTGTGTCTGTTGGAGACGAAGCCGGTGTCTTTGATCGTCCCAAAGGATTCCGTGCCTCCGAATTCATCCCCGATACTCCGTGGGAAGCGGGGAGCGAGGAAATGACGGCGACTGTCCATTTCGATTCCGACATGGCCTGGTGGGCGCGGCGGCAGATCGGCAACCGCGGCACGCTCACAGAAGCTGCCGACGGAGGCATCGACGCTGCGATCCCGGTCGCAAACCCGGAAGCTTTTATCGGGTGGCTGCTCTCTTTCGATGCCAGCGCCGAGTTGCTGGCACCGGAAGCTCTCCGGCGGCGCCTGATCGACCGAGTCGCTGAGGGCACATGACCAGTCCGCGAACTGCCAAGCGGCTCAATCGCATCCTGGCAATGCTCCCGTGGGTTATCGCCAACCCCGGTGCCAGCGTCGATGAGGTCTGCGAGAGATTCGGCTACTCCCGCAACGAACTCGCAGTCGACCTCGACCTCGTCTTCGTCTGTGGTCTTCCCGGCTACGGGCCCGGTGACCTCATGGTCGCCTACATCGACGAAGACGAAGTCGTGGTGGAGCTCGCCGATTACTTCGCCAACCCGGTGAGGCTCACCCCGCCCGAGGCGCTGTCGCTGCTGGCTTCCGGCATGGCCCTGATCTCGACCGGCCAGGCGCCCGCTGCGCTCCAGAGCGCCGTGACCAAGCTGCAACGGGCCGTCCTCGGTGGCGAAGATGACAACCTCGTAGTCGACCTCGCCGAACCGGCTCTCGTTGCAGAACTGCGTGCTGCCGCTGCTGATCGGGTTGTGGTGTCAATCGTCTACACCGGTCTTGCTTCGGGAGAGACCACGACGCGCGAGGTTGAACCGTGGAAGGTCTTCACGACG
>CBDUNF010000333.1:0-2117 GCA_965368515.1 uncultured bacterium | reverse complement strand
GAGGACTAGCAACACCACGAGGGCAATCCACGCCACCTCGGGCTCCGCGCCTCGGCGCCGCAAGACGATCCACATCACGAACGTCATGACGCCGTAGCCCACCACCCGCAAAGCCCCAAACCACGCGAATTCGAGACCGAACGACTCGTAGAGGGCTTGATGAATCAACGCCACGGTGAACTGGAGGTGGCGGTTGTGGGGCTTCAACAGGCTCGCGATATCTGCCAGGTCGCGTTCGAGGAAGAAATCCCAGTAGTCACCGTAGAACCAACTGTCCCGAGTGAGCCATGCCACCACCATCATCGCAACAACGGTGAGACCACTCGCCAAGGTGATTTCTCCAGATGAGGGAGCAGGCGCCGGCCAGCGCGATTCAGCAGTCAATCGGCAACGACCGAAGGACTGCAGAACTGGCGAGGAACGTGACTACCTATCCCGTGTCCGGCCTGGTCCATCATGCCCCCATCTCCAAGAGCGACATCATACCGACACCGGTGACCGAGCAGAGAACCCCGCGAACCATCAGCATCTCTTCGCCATCGGACAGCCGTGGAGGAAAACGAATCATTGCCGCAGGTTGCGGTGACCGGACTCCGCGGCGATGCCGGGTCGAAGGCAGACAAGCGATGTCGTCGAGCCACGAACGATGGATCGCTCTACGGCCTCTCAACGATCAAGCACAGCGACAACCGCGACCCTTTTGGCCCAGGTCGTGCACGGTCACCCCACATGCCTCTCGGCAGGTCAGCTCACCATCCCTGTCCGAGCTTTCCTTCGGCACCCTTCATCGCAGCTTCGACCCGAGCCGCTTCACTCTCGGTCGTCAAGCCGAGATCCTCTCCGAAGGCGATCACCGAGCAACCCACCGTCACGTTGTCGAACCCCAGATCGAGGACCTCATCGTCGGGCGAGTGACAGACGATGCGGTTCTCGTTGCCGAGGACCACCACGTCGCCGTCCAGCGGCTCGAGTCCCGTGAAGTCGTTGTCGATGACTCGCCAGGAATCTGCGAAGAGGGTCACACCCGCACTGCCAAACCCATACACATGGTTGCCGGCGATCAGACCCTCGGGGTCACCGACCACGAAGATGCCGTTGTACGAAGTGTCCACCAGTTCGATCTCGTTGCCGATCACGGTGGCATCGATCAACGGTTGACCAACGAATTCTCCTGCGAAATCGAGAATCGCGATGCCGTCCGCTTCTTCCAGAACACCGATCGTGTTGTTGCGCACATCGAGTCGGAATGGCTCATCCCCAGGGAGCGCATCGGCAATGCCGAAAACCCCAAACGAGAGCACGCCGGCCATGTCGTTGTGCGACACCACGGCACGGGAGCCGGAGAAGTCGACGATCGTCACACCCCACAAGGAATCGTGGAACCTGTTGCCGGTCACCCGGACGGTCGAGTCGTCGACCATGACGGCAGTCACGCCGAGCAGAACATCGTCAAAACGAGAGTTCTGGACGACGATATCGCCCACGAGGCGGACACCAGGACAAGCCTCATATGTCTGATGGAAGGGACTCGCCAAGATGGCGTGACTGAACCCGTCCCAGAGCCTGATGGGCCCCTCCAGGTCGTAGAACAAGTCGCCGTCGACGGCGAGATCGACCACCTTGAGAGCAACGGGTTGCGGGTCTGGGCAGAGACCGGCGACAGGCAGGTTGGCCAGGACACCGATCGCTTCGATCGAGCCATCCTTCACGCCCGTCCCATCCGGGTTCACGAAGTCGATCCGCGGGGCTTCACAGACGTGGTCGCCTCCGATGCCGACGCTGAAACCTCTCAAGGTCACGTCACCGCCACCGAACCTCAGCATGGACGTTTCGCCCGTCAGAGCGAACTGCCCAATGCAGTCGATGCCCTCGGGCAGCGAGTACACATGCGTCACCTCCGACCCGGCTCCTCGCACCGTGCCATTGAGTCCTTCGACAGCCAGGAACGAGGTGAAGAAGTCTCCTCGTGCGAGCCGTACCTCACCACGATGCATCGCGGCGGCGGCGTCGAGTGCACATTGAAGGTTGGTCGTGTCGTCGACTCCCGTCGGCTCCACGTAGATTCGGGGGCCGGACACGGAGACGTACTCCGGGTCGCAGCCGGCTGCCTGAGCAGC
>CBDUNF010000332.1:0-2139 GCA_965368515.1 uncultured bacterium | reverse complement strand
GCCAAGGCGCTCGAAGCGTTCGACACGACGGTGCTGATCCAGCCGGTTATGACAGAGGCGGTAGCGTCGGCGCTTGCCGGCGATGTGTATGTCGACACATCGGCCAATTACCTCGATCAGGACACGTTGACGGTGGCGGGTCCGCTCGACATCAAGGGTGTGCAGTGGGTCGGTGTTGCCGAAGTCACGACCGCCGAGGCTCATGCGCCGTTGCGTCGTCATGTCATCGTCCTGGGGCTCTTACTCCTGATTCTGATCCCAATTGTGATCGTCCTCGCCTTCGTCATTGCCAGAAGACTTCTCCGGCCGGTTGGGCCGATCGTCGACGCTGCCGATCAGGTGAGGCAGGGTGACCTGGATGTCGAATTGAGCATCAACTCGCACGACGAGTTCGGCGACCTTGCGAACAAGTTCAACGGTGTTGTCGCGACGTTGAGGCAACAAGCGACCGATCTGAAGCAGGCGGAGGTCGAGACAACTGAGTTGCTGCAAGCCGTCATGCCGCCGCGGCTGGCGGAGCAGTTCCAGAGCGGCGACCGAGATATCGCAGAGGCCCTGAGCAACGCAACGTTGGTTGTGGTCTCCATTGAGGAACCGGATGTCGTCCGAGCGGCCGAACGTGAAGCCATTGCAGACCACACCGTTGCTGTGTCTTCCGGAATCGGATCACTTGCCGCGCGCCACGGGCTCGAGCAGATCGCCTCTTCGGCGACGGAGTACATCGCTGTTGCCGGGCTCGATGCGGAAGACGACGAAGCCGGCAAGGCGGTCGAGTTTGCGGTTGCTGTGCAGGGTTGGCTCGAGCAGGCCGGAGCGAACGCCGGCGTTGTGATGGCGACACGAATCGGTCTTGCGTCCGGCGATGTGGTGACAGGTGTCGTCGGCACCGAACGCGTTGCGTTCAACGTTTGGGGCAATCCCCGCAGGCGGGCCACCACGCTGGCATCGGTGGCCGGCCGGAGCCAGATCCTCGTCGACCCCACCGTCGCGTCCCATGTCGGAACCGAATGGGCGGTTGATCCTGTTGTCGGTTTGGTCGGCCTGGACGGTGCCGCAATCGACGGGTGGCGAGTCGTCGGACGCAAGAGCGATGTCGGCGCAATCCCGAACCTGTCGGACAACGAGTAGCGGCGTCGGCCCAGCGTCGCGCACAACAGCGCCGATGGATCGCAATCCTCTAGGGCGTTGTTGGTGCGGGCGAGAGGACTCGAACCTCCACGGGCTTTCGCCCACCAGGTCCTAAACCTGGCGCGTCTTCCAGTTCCGCCACACCCGCATAGGTGTGATTCTGCCATGGTACGACGAAGCCCCCGCTGATCGGGGGCTTCACGTGGGTCGCCCGGGACTTGAACCCGGAACCTTGGGCTTAAGAGGCCCCTGCTCTGCCAAATTGAGCTAGCGACCCGCCGGGGATCCTAGCGAGCGGGAGTCGGTAGTTCCCAGCCCGCCGTCGCCACCGTATCGACCCATTCCATCGTTCGGATCCAGTAGTTGGTGCACTTCCGGACGCGGACCTGACAGACCCCGAACGGCAGGTGGTTCTTGCGGTGGCCGGTGCCCTCGGGCTTCACAAACGTCCGGTGGAAATCAGCGTCAGCAAGGCCTATCTCCGTCTTCCAGAATGCCCGAGCTCCGGGTTCGTCGTTTCCGGCATGAAGGTTGATCTTCAGCACGAAATCCGCATTCGTTGTGTGGAACGACCGTACCCACGCGACGAAGAGTCGGAGAGCGCGGGGGTCTGAGTTGGCGAGAGCCAGATCGGCGTGTTTTTTCGATCCTTCGCCCCAGTACAAGACGACTCCTGCGACGAAGAACGGATCGCGCAGATGCTGGCTGGCGAAGTCTTGGGCTTCGGCCCTTATGCGGGCAACTTCCTTGCGTCGCCTCCACTGGGTGTTGACCGGGATTCCGGCTCGCGAGCCGGGGCCGGCGCGCGCTCGCACCGCCTCGACTTGTTCGTCGGAGAGTTCGATTCCGCGGCACCAGTAGGAGAGGGTTGCCTTCGGGACGGGGATCAGGTCACGGATCTCGCCGTAGGTGAGGCCGAGGCGGCGGAGCGCCTTTCCCAGTTCGGAGCGTTCCCAGCGGTGGAGGTCGTCCCATTCGGCAGCACGTCTGAGGAGGTCCGGTGGCACGTCG
>CBDUNF010000331.1:0-2155 GCA_965368515.1 uncultured bacterium | reverse complement strand
ACGCTCGAGACTATCGGAATAGACATAGGCGGCCAGGCCGTAGGGAAGACCGTTCGCGACAGCAACTGCTTCTTGGTCCGACGCGACACGATGGATCGCCGCCACCGGACCAAACGTTTCCTCGTTCATGACGGCTGCATCCAAGCCAACGTCGTCCAGCACCGCAGGATTGATGTGCGTCTCGGGTCGAAGACCCTCGGGATTGCCTCCCCCGACTACAAGACGACCGCCGCGGGAGACGGCGTCCTCAATGTGCTGGATGGTGCGCTCCTTCGCGGCCGCAGTCGTCATCGAGCCGTAGCGTGTCTCAGGATCGGCTGTCGGTCCCGGGGTTGCGGTTTTTGCGACTGATGCGAGGGCGGCAGTGAACGCGTCGGCAACCTGCTCGGCAACGATGATTCGGTTGACTGCGATGCAGATCTGCCCCATGTTCGAGAACGAACGGCGTGCGGCAGCGGAGGCTGCTGCCTCCACATCGGCGTCGTCAAGGACTACGAATGGGGCGTGGCCTCCAAGCTCCAGGATTAGGCGGGGGAGGTGCTCTGCCGAGTCCTTCACGACGGCTCGGCCGGTTGCAGTCGAAGCCGTCACCGAAACGAGGCCCACATGCGGATGGCGGACGATCGCCCTCCCAACCTCCGCGCCTCCTGGCAAATCTGACAGGACTCCATTGGGCAACCCGGCATTCTCGATGGCCTCGATGGTCTGTGCACAGGACAACGGTGTCTCGACCGGCGGCTTCACCACCACCGAGTTCCCGGCGGCGAGTGCCCCCGCAACCTTCCAAGCCCACAGGTCAACGGGGTAGTTCCAGGGGACTATTGCTCCTACAACCCCGACCGGGCGCCGCTCCACGAGCGTGCGCAACGAGTGATCCACGTAGGAGGTCCGAATCTCCGCATGGACCCGCATGGCCTCCTCTGCGTAGAAGCGGAATACCTCTGCACCGAACTGAACCTCTTTGAGTGAATCAGCAATCGGCTTGCCTTGCTCGGCGGTCAGCGTCCACGCGATCGTATCCGCTGCCGCATCGATCCCGTCGGCAACTCGGTTGAGAACGCTGCGGCGTGCCGCGGGGCCGAGCCGTTGCCACCCGCGTTGGGCCTTCTCCGCTGCCATCACCGCTCGGTCGACATCCATGCCACTTGCGATAGCGGTTGACCCGATGACGTCGCCGGTGGCTGGGTTTGCTATCGGTTTGCGACTCGCTCCTCGAGTCCATTCACCCGCGAGGTAGAGATCTCGGTCCATCATCGACTCGAGATCCGCTGCCACAGGTTTTCGTAAACGAGATCATTATTGGCGTTGGCCGTCTGATAGTCAGCGGTGTTGGGATTGATCATGACCTTCGGCTCGTAGCCGCGACCGACGAGCACCTCGGCGGTGCGACCGACGATTCCGTGTGCGATGGCGACTGCCAGCGGCGTTGAGGTGGGGCCAAGAAGCGCGTCCAGGCCGTCGATACGAAGGCCCGCGTCCGCCATGGGCACATTGGTGTCGATCGTTATGTCTGCCACTTCGTAGAGGCGCTTCCCCGATGAGTGCCGCGACTCGACGGCGCTGCTGTGAGGTACTGAGGTGATTCCGACCACAGTCAGTCCCCTTTCCTTGCACTCGACGGCGATATCGAGGATTACCGCATTCATGCCGGAATGCGAGAACAGGATCATGGTGTCAACCGCGTCGAGCCGGTGGGCCCGCAGTATCGCGTTGCCGTATCCCTCTTGCTTGTGCAGGAAGCGGTACTGGTTCGTGCCCATGTCTCCAAAGACGTGGTGCATCACCGCAATGGGCAACTCAACGATGGGTCGGAACCCCGCGATCGTGCCCGTACGAGGAAATGTCTCCAATGCCGCAAAGCTGCCGTGACCTGTTCCAAACGACCAGACCATCCCTTCGGCCGCTATGGAGTCTGCACACGCTATCGCTGCAGCATCAATCGAGTCGGCTTGGTTTTCGATGATCCAATCGAGACGCTCCGCTAGAACCTCGAAGTAGCGGTGGTGGACGGTGGCCATGTTGACTTCCTCTCTCTATATGGTGGCGACCGCGTCAAAGGCGGCGTGCATCAATTCCTTCTCGGCTTTCGCTCGGGTCGAAGTGTCGAGCAGTGTTGGGCCGTCGGCGTTGACGGTGGCGAGGCACAGCGATCCGA
>CBDUNF010000330.1:0-2164 GCA_965368515.1 uncultured bacterium | reverse complement strand
AATTGATTCCGATTCAAAGAAACCCGTCCTTGTAGACGGCGTCCACCGCTAGCGTTGCTGGCGAGGGAGGGAGCTCATTGTGATTCACCAGCCAATTCGGGGTACCCAAGGTGCCCGACTCCTCGGAACGGTGGCTCTTGCCGCCGTCCTCATCGGTGCCTACTTGATGATGGCGGCCGGACCGGCTGCTGCCGCAGCTGACCGGGTGCTCACCGACGGCGAACACTTCCCGAACGGATTCACTGTGCCTGTCGGCCAGACATGGGAGTTCAACGCAAACGCCGACACCCAGGTCACAACGTCGGGCAATGTCATCGTGCTTGGTACCTTGCGGATGCGCCCATCCTCGGGTGCCTACGAGCACTTCCTCCAGTTCACCAACGTCGATGAGTCCAAGTTCGTCGGCGGCGGGATGCGACATTCCGATGCCCCCAACGACATCGGTTTGTGGGTCGAGGGGGCGGGTGTTCTCGACATCTCCGGCACACCGGTGACGCCATGGTCGTACACATGGGAATCGGATTGGTCTTCCGCTGATGACATCGTTGCTGCTCCAAACACGCCGGGTCAGTACAGCAACTTCACCCAGGTCAACAGCGCCGCAGATGTGCCTTCGGCCAACAGCCTTGGCTACAAGGCCGAACTGCTCAACCTGACGAGGAACGTCCGCATCGAAGGAACTCCCGGCGGCCGGACCCATATCCTCATCAACGCCCCCGATGCAACGACACCACAGACGATCAAATATGCGGCTATTCGACATGTAGCTCCGTGGTTCAACGGCGAGCACATCACCGGTCGCTACGGCCTGCACTTCCACCACAGCAAGGACGGATCACGTGGCTCGGTCGTCGAGGGAGTTGTTATCCGAGACACGGGCAACCATGCGTTTGTTCCGCATGCGTCCCACGGGGTGACACTCACGAACACCATCGCCTACGACGTGACCTCAGAGGCGTACTGGTGGGATGAGTCGACCGCAGAGCTCTGTGGCACCAACGAAGGCTGCAACGAAACCTTCGATCTGGTCTACGACTCCATTGTGGCTGCCAAGGTCGCACCCAACCCGGCTCGCCAGCACGAAGCCGCCGCCATCCAGCTGGGCGCCGGCGAGAACATGACGATTACCGGCTCGGTTGTCGTCGGCATGCTCGATAGTGGTCAGAACGTCTCTGCTTACCACTGGCCGTCGAAAGACCGCGGGATCTGGGTATTCGTTGACAACATCGCCCACAACAACGAGAGCCATGGAATCTTCGTCTGGCAGAACACCACGGGGGAGCCGGACGAGAATCACCTGATTGACGGCTACACCGCGTATTACAACGCCGGCACTGCCATCGACCACGGTGCGTACGGCAACTCATACGTCTATCGCAATCTCACGCTTCTAGAGAATGCAACCGATCCCAGTCTCGGCGACGAGCGCGATGCGGCAATTCACTCGCACGCGCTCGGCAAGCACTCGTTCACCGACACCGGCCAGGGCGCAACCGATACTCAGGAGTGGAGCAACGTCGAGACAGGCGGTGCCCGGCTGCTCATTCTCAACCACAACACGCCTAAAGAACAGAGCGTGCGATTCCTGTTCTGTGACTTCAGCGAGATTCAGCTGATGGAGGGTGGGAACAACGCGGGCGGATACGACTTCATTGAATGTGGTCTTACGATGAACGATTTTGATCGTTCCGGCATCCACCCGGGAACGATCATCAGGGTTCAGGATGGCAACAGCGCATTCCAGTTCACCGGCAACGGAGCGCAGCAGTCGATTGCGCCTTTCTACGACAACCCACAGCTCCCGCCCCCCCCGGGCGATGACGATGGGGGCTTTCTGGACATTGCAGGATCTGTCTTCTCATCCGACATCGAGTGGTTGGCCGATCAGGGCATAACAGCGGGCTGCAACCCGCCGCTCAACAACCTGTTCTGTCCCAACCAACTGGTGACCAGGGGCCAGATGGCGGCGTTCCTGATGCGGGCCCTGGACCTCCCCGCTGGTTCGGGTGACCCGTTCGTTGACGACGATGGCAACGTCTTCGAGCCGCACATCGAAGCGATCGCCTCGGCTGGGATCACCGCAGGCTGCAACCCCCCAACTAACAACCAATACTGTCCCAATCAGTTCGTCACCCGGGGCCAGATGGCTGCCTTCCTGGCAAGG
>CBDUNF010000329.1:0-2193 GCA_965368515.1 uncultured bacterium | reverse complement strand
TCCTCCCTTCGGATTCGCGTTTCGCTGCCAGGGCGTCCTCGAGCCTTCCGAGCATCGCGTTGAACGCTCCACCGAGGCGTCCCACTTCGTTCGAGGGCCGAGCGATGGCAACCCGCCCCGAGAGGTCACCTTCGTTGATCCGGTCAGCGGTGGTCGCCATGTCATCGAGGGGACGCAGCTCTCGGCGGATCAGCCACCAGATAACTGCGGCGAGAAGAACGGCGGCGGCGACTCCGACCCCGATGAGGATCCTCGTCGAGCCTACAAGAGTCTCCGCAAGACCAGCCAAAGGCTGCGCCAGGACCAAGAGGGTGTCGTCGTTCAGCTCTGCGCCTGTCACCCGATAGCCATCACGGCGACTGCCTACTGTGAAAGGATCCGGGTTCTGTCGGAGCGTCGCAATGTCGCCTTCGGACAGGTCCGGAAGCGGATCTGGTGCCTCAGCAGCGCCCGACGGTACCGCCCCCAGGATGGCTCCATCTGCGCCGATGGCGATTACCGCGAATGCCGACGCACCGAACCCTGGTGTATCGGCGCTCATCATTGTCGTGAGCTGACCCGCCTTGATGTTTGCCGCGATCGACTCGAGCTCAGTTCGGGTTGCAATAAGCTCGGCGTCCATATCGCTGACGAGACGTTGGGCGAGGAGCTGTTGTGCGGCTACACCCGAGATGAGGAGTACACCAACGAAAGCGCCAAACGACAGGAGCACCAGCCTGCGCCGAAGAGTCATGGCTCCAGCCGCAACACGTAGCCAAAGCCACGCACGGTGTGAACAAGGCGTGGCCCGTGTTCCTCGGTCTTGCGCCGCAAATAGCCAACGTAGATCTCCACGACGTTCGGGTTACCGGTGAAGTCGTAGTCCCACACATGCTCGAGGATCTGCTGCTTGGAGAGCACCGTCTTCGGATTGGCAAGGAAGTAGCGGAGGAGATTGAACTCGGTCGGCCCAAGATCGATCGCGTGCCCGTTGCGGGTGACTCGATGAGCCCGCTCATCGACCTCGAGATCATCGAACCTCATGATGTGCGCAACATCGGGCACAGACGATGCAGTCCGTCTAATCACCGCCTGGACCCTGACGACCAACTCTTCGAGGCTGAACGGCTTCGTGATGTAGTCGTCACCTCCCTTGGCGAATCCGCTGATGAGATCGTCGGACGAGTCTCGGGCGGTGAGAAAGACAACCGGTGTGGTGTCGCCACCGTCACGCAGCCGACGGACCACCTCGAATCCATTGAAACCCGGCATGTTGATGTCGAGAACGATGAGGTCGGGCCGGAGCCGCCGGGTCTCACTCAGAGCAGTCACCCCATCAGCGGCAACAACGACCTCGAACCCCGAGAAACTGAGTGCGGTGCGGACGAGATCTCGGATGTACTCCTCATCGTCTACAACCAACACCACACGCTTCTGAGGGTCCGGGGTCGTCATCGTGTCGCTACTCCTAGTCGGTGATGTCACGCCGTTGGAAGACAACGAACGTGGCCGCTACGAATGCCGCAGCGTACAACGCCATCAATAGAGCCGAGTCGGCGTAGGACACCGAGGCGCTGCCGCCGGCTGTGAAGGTGTCGAGCGTTCCGCTTGGTAGCCACTCCGAGGCGGTTTCCCACACCAATCCGAGCAAGTTCTCACCGATCAGCATGTAGGCGATTCCGGCGGTGATGGCCGCTGATGCAGACTTGGTGAACGTCGCCAGCACTGCACCGGCGAGTCCCCACACCACGGTGGCGATCATGACATTGAGGCTGGCGCTCACAACCGCGGTCAATCCTGCACTGGTTGTCCACGCCGCGGTACTCACTACGGCGGACGAGGAGAAGGCAAATGCTGTTGCCATACCGGCGAGTGTGGCGACCGCAACTCCGGCTACGACGAAGGTAGCCAGCGCGGCGATCTTGCCACCAAGCAGCAGCGCCCGCCGCGGCTCTCCAACCAATAGTTGCCGGATCGTGCCCCGCTCGTAGTCCTTGGCTATCGATATGGCGAACAGCGCCAGGGCAACGATACCGATCATCGATGCCGCTGCGACGAGACCCCCAACCCAGCCGTCTGCTGCCGCCAAGTCGGTGATAGAGGCTAAGCCGTCGGGTCCGCTGCCGGGTCCGTCTCCGCCTTCGAAGCCAATGAACGTGAACATGGTGATCAGCGCGGTGAACGCAACCATGATTCCCGCTCCAATGAGACCGG
>CBDUNF010000328.1:0-2219 GCA_965368515.1 uncultured bacterium | reverse complement strand
ACTGATCTGGACCACCCCTCAGCATCTCACCAGGCGGGCCTCCTGGCTAGTCGTACTTCCCGCCGGTGTCGGAGCGGCCCGAGCACGCCAGCCCAAACAGGCAGGAACCCTGGCATCGACCGGGGTCTGTAACGGTGAGAGCTACGGGATCGAACGGAAGAGGGCCGCGCTCACACACGGTGCCAATGCTGTGACGATCTCAGTTTGCGCATGGCCTCATCTTCAACGAAGAATCGCAGGAAGCCACAGTCGCCACACACTACGGGTCGCATCTTGGCCGAGACGAGCGCTCGTGTGGCCAGCTTGGGTAGCAACTCCCCACCGATAGTCGTGCTCTCGATGGGATCCTTGTATTGAAACACCTGGTCTGATCGGCACTCGGGACAGGGTGACATCTGCAACTCCTTGCTGTCGAGGTCCTGAATGTCGAGGTCGAGGGCGGCAGCCAAGGCGCTCTTCGATCGAAGAGAGGCGACCGCTGTGTTTTCGATTCGCTGAATCGTCCTCAGGTTGAGCCCGGATACTCGGGCCAGCTCTTCTTGGGACCAACCGCGTGCGGCCCTCGTCTTCAGAATCAGCGCTGCATCGACTCTCATCTCACACTCCTGGACCTTGGTCTGGCTCCTGACGCCAGTATCAATTGCGACAGCGGTAACCGCCACGTCTCCCGAACGACTTCTGCCCGTCGACCATACGACACTGATACGACAGTTGGGGAGACTGCTGTGGGTCTCGAGGATGCATGCGTAGTGGCGACCGGCATCGTTGGCGGTATCCGATAGATGGAACGTATCCTGGCCATTCGGTGGAGCAACGCCTCGGCGTTCGAGGATGGGCTCCCTGCAGCGATGAAACCTGCCGCAGTACAGGGGATCTCAGCAGCACGCGCAAGTGCAGGGACATCGGGTATTACCCCGATGCCGCTACTGAAGCCCGCATCGCAATGCTCTCGACCGAGAACTCGCAAGGCTCTGTGCCCGCGCCCTCCGTCGCAGCACACGTAGAGTTGGTTCCCGGGGCGGAGGGAAAGGCATGAGGAGCAAAGGCGACCACCAGCTCACAACTTCGGCGGCGACCCGGCGAATGGACAACACCAAGGAGTCTCTCGAGAAACGACTCGAGTTCCTCGGTGATATCCGACTCGAATATGCCATCGGTATTCTCGCCGTCGCAGCAATCGTGATCACAGAGCTCGGCTCAGTCCTCGACGCAATGGTGCCAGCCGACGCCGAGCGAGTCGCTTGGATCCGAGACGGCCTCGGCGATGGCCTGACATCGGCGAGAAACCTCCTGGCTCAATGGGCAGGATTCTCCGACAGTGCACCCGAAGTCGCAACGCCGTGGTTTGTCGCCACCGTGCACACCATTGTCGACACGCTCTTTCTCGCCGCCCTTGTTGTCACCGGCCACCATGCACTCAGGTCTGGAAGCCGCATCGATGAGGAATCAAAGGGTGGCGAGGTATCCGGCAACGACTCAACAGCGAAGGAGGGTCACGAGCAGAACCGCAACCTGCTCGTCCAGATCGGTTACCTAGGCCTTGTCTTCGGTGCAGCCTTTGATCTCATCGAGAACGTCTCGATCTTGGTCATGCTCGGGTCGGGACACGAACTGGTCAGCGGCGCAGCCGCTACTGCCGCCGCGGTGGCGTTCGTTGCGGCATGGGGCAAGTTCCTTCTCCTGCTAGCGCTACCGCCCATTGCCTACTACGGCATACGAATTGCGTGGTCGAAGCTCACGTCCGATTCCGCCAGGCACGCCTGGGTAATGACCCGAGTTCAGCTCGTCGCCGTCGTAGTCGCTGCCCTCCTTGCGTTCCTGCCACTCCAGCTCCACGACATCTACCTCGACCTCGGCACAAGCCAGACCATCTGGCTGATAGTGCTCGTCGTATGCGGCTCCCTGCTGATGGGTGCTACCAGCCGGATACTCATCGACGGCGACATACACCGCCAGCGGCCGTCGAAGCGGCAGGCTGAGGGCGGCTTGACGTGGTGGCAGGCTTGGCTAGCGGTGGCCGCTCTGCTGGCCGCGTTTGGAGCTGCGCTTCGCCTTCCCGGCCTCCTGTCGCTCGCCGGAGTTACTGTCGTGCTGCTCGTCCTTTCGGCTGCGATTGGTGGCACCACACCTCCATCGAAACTGAAGGACCCCGAGGCCAGCACCCTCGCCCCAACAATCCTTGCCATCGCACCGCCGGTGCTGCTGGGGGTTGGGGCGCT
>CBDUNF010000327.1:0-2234 GCA_965368515.1 uncultured bacterium | reverse complement strand
CCTCCTTGTAGGACGGTGCGCTTCACAATCCGTCAACATCCATGTCAACGCTCACCGACCACTGTCGGCGATCTATCGGCTTGGTTAAGGCTACGGAGAGTGACTATTTCGAGAATGGTCATCAAGGCTAGTTAGCGATACACCGATTCCATCTCATAACACAGCATCGTCCGGGTGGGGCGATCTTGGAGGCCAGAATGAGCACGAGAGACACGGAGCATGACACGAACGAACTCGTTCGTGATCATCTTGATTTGGTGGGGCGCACCGTCGCTAAGGTCTCCGCTCGCTACCCCAGGCACGTTGACCGAGAAGAACTCTGGAACGCAGGCGCACTTGGGCTAGTTGAGGCGGCACGACGGTTCAATCCCGAGTCGGGGATTCCATTCGAACGCTATGCGGCCATCCGCATCCGAGGGGCAATCATCGACTCGACCCGCACCCGTGACTGGGCATCCCGGTCAGTGCGGCGCCGCTATCGCGAAATGGACGAAACGAGCTCGTCACTTCGCGACTCGACCGGCCGCGAGCCCGATCGTGAGACCCTCGCCAAGGCACTCGGTGTCACCGTCGAAGAACTCGACAAGACTCAAGCCCAATCCGCCGCCTCCATGCTTCTGTATCTCGATCACCAGCGCCCCGACGACAGCGTCTCACTCCGGGACACGATCGTCGACCAGGACACCACGGTTCAGCCAGAGGCCGCTCTGGAACAGCGCGAGATGCTGGGCACCCTCCGCTCGGCCGTAGTGGGGCTGCCCAAGACCCACGCTGCAGTGATCGAGCGCTACTACTTTCACGGTGAGATGCTCCAGGACATCGCCAAGGATCTTGGCGTGACCCAGGCCCGCGTTTCACAGATTCGGTCAGAAGCACTCACATCACTGCGTGCCTGGTTCGGCACTCTTTATGAGGGGGCACCCGACGTCAGCGACGATGCCGCCGGCAAGCGGGCCCGAGCCGCATACGTGGCGCAGCTCTCCAACGACACCGACTGGCGCAGCCGACTCGACGCAGCCGACGACGATCCCGACCTGGCACTGATACTCAACGGCTAACCGATTCCTCCAAGGCGAAATCCCCTACTCCTCCCCTCCCTTCCGGGGGGTTTCGCCTGTCTGAAGCGCTTTGCGGTTCGGACAGGTTGACCAGGACCCGGGGATCAGGCTGAGGCAGCTATGTAGTCGACGAAGTCAAGGAGACGGCCGGCAAACTCTTCGCCATAGACATCGACGAACGTGGAGCCCGTGGGTGGCGGCGAGTAGGTATATAGGTCGTACACATTCTCGATTTCGTCGGACATCAGCTTGGCCCACCGCTCCAGCCTCGGATTCTGAAAGCTCACCAGATACACCGGGGCATCGATGCCGTACAGGACTCGCTGCGCATCAAGACTGACTTCCTGCGGTGCCGACCAGATCATCGCTATTCCGTCGAACTCCACATCGGGATCCTCGGCATCGAGAACCACACCCGCAGTCCCCGACCCGACCATGCCGGCCAGCACGATCGTCTCGAAGCCCTCATCCACCAGAAACGCATATGCCGCCTTCAGATCAACCGGCGAGTTCTTGATACTGGGGTTCTCCGGTGACAGACCGTGACCGCGGTAGTCGGGTGATAGAACGGTGTAGCCGGCGTCGGCAAGGATGCCCGTCCACCAGAGCAGACTGTCCGAGCTTTGCGGGTTGTTGCCGTCGGCCTCATCGGAAGGAGTGTGGAAGTCGTGCCCGGCAAGCACGGCCACCGGACCACCCGGCCAGTACTTGGCGAATAGCTCTAGACCGTCCTCCGTAGTCAGCGCCACCTCTTCAAACGGCGGCGGCTCCTCCAGGAGCGGGACAAACCGAGGGGGGATCGTTGTGGTCGTAGTGGTCGTCGAGAACGGGCTTGTGGTGGTTGTGTTGTCCTCTGAGCCCGGGGCCGCTGCGGCTGTCGACTCTGCAGCTTCGCCTTCGGGGGTTGAGTCGCTGCATGACGCGACCGCCAGGGCGACCAATACGACGAGCGCGACGATACGGATACGCAGCATTAGTGCCTCCTCACTGCGACAACGCAACGCTACCCGCCCGGCACGTCCCTCTTCAACTGGTTTGTCGGCCGTCGTGGTGTCACGCGGGCCGGAAGCCGCAGTCGGGATCGCTCACAGGCGCTGGCTATGCGTTGCGCTCTGCCAGCCTCTTGATCTCGAGCATCATCTTGCGGCTCATCACGAAGCTGATTGCCTCGATCGG
>CBDUNF010000326.1:0-2277 GCA_965368515.1 uncultured bacterium | reverse complement strand
TTGGCGATCATGCTGTTTGTTGTATCGCTGATGCCAGTGACTGCCCTTGCGCAGGAGAAGGACGCAAGCGGACCCGGTTCGGTCGGATTCCTGGAGGACGGGCCTTCGGCCAGCGCTGCGGCCATCGAGGACGGAGGATCCAACTTCGAGTTCTTCACCCGCTTCGACTCGACCGACTACGCGTCGTTTGGCCTGGGCGGTCTCCGGACCGAGGGCGAGGGCTTCATCGACGTTGAAGGGATAGACGGCGAGGTCACCGCCGCCTACCTCTACTGGCAGGGACCGACTCGAACCGAAGATCGGATCATCAACAGCGAAATCGTGATCAATGACATCATCCGGAATCCCTTCTTCCCGCGGCTGATCACAGGAACGAACATCGGCTTCTCCAGTGACAACTGCTGGGGGTTTTCCAACAGCCAGGCCTACCGCGCCGACGTCACGGACATCGTGGTCGGCGACGGCCCGTACCTCCTCACCGAGCTGATCAAGGGCGACGACGCCGACATCAACGGTGTGTCGCTTCTCGTCTTCTACGACGACGGCGACGACACCAACAACCGCTCGATCGTGGTGTACAACGGCAACGACTCGAACATCTCCAACCCATATGACGACATCGGCTGGAATGCCGTCTTGCGCGACGTCACCTACACCCAGGGCAGCGCCGAGATCGAAATGCACGTCTCCGATGGACAGACCTACCTCGACGATGGCGTTTCGATCAACGGCACGCAGATCGTCGGGCCCGGCGGCGTATTCGACGGCGATACCGTCCCATCGGCAGGCGTGAGCCTCAACGGGCTGCTGTGGGACATACGAAGATTCGACATCACGTCACTCCTGGAGCCGGGGCCCAACGACTTGCTCATCACCAGTGGAACCAACAACGACTGTTTGTCGCTGGTCATCGCCGTAATCGACACCGCAGCCAATGGCCTGACGCTCTCTCCGGCGGTCACCGAAGCCCTGGCGGGCCAAGGCTGGGTCGTGCTAGCCGAGTACCGCGACCCGATCACGGGCCAACCGATCGAGGACGCCGAGCTGGTCTTCGAGATCACCGAGGGACCCAATATCGGTGTGACCGGCCAATGTATCGACTTCTTGTTCCTCCCTGGCTGCCCCACCAGTAGTTCAGGGACGGCGCTCTGGTACATGCTGTCCGATCCCAACGAATTCGGACGGGACCGCCTGACCGTGTTCGTGGACGGCGGACCGACGTCTTTCGTGCCCACTCCAAACGGTGTCAGAGATCTGGGCGAACCCGTCGCCTTCGCCGTTCGTGACTGGTACGAGGCCGTCGACTACGTGGCCTTTGGCGACTCCTACTCTTCGGGTGAAGGCGCCGAGGACTACACCGACGAATCGAACCGCGGCCGCGAACGAGGTTCGACCGACCCCGGTAACAAGTGCCACCGCTCGAACAACGCCTACGCGACGCACGTCCAAACTCCCGGCTACTCCCTCCCCAACCAACAGATGCAAGGCGTGCAGGGAAGTAGCTGGGAATTCGTCGCTTGCAGCGGAGCGAGAACCTTCAACGTCTACAACGAAGACCTCGCCGGACTGCCCGCTCAGGAAACCCAATGGGACGAAGGGGTGGTACAGCTCGACCAGGCGGCGGTCACACCGGACGTTTCTCTGGCCACGATCTCCATCGGCGGCAACGACGCCGCCTTTGGCGACGTCGTCAAGAAATGCGCCACCAACGCCTGTTTGAGCGACGATTATCGACCCTACGACGACATCCCCTTCTCGGAGTGGATCGCGGCCAAGGTCGAGGCGGTCCGACCGAGGGTGGCTCATACCTATCAGCGAATGGACGCCGAGCTGTCCAACAGCAACGCAAGCGTGTACGTGCTTGGGTATCCGAGCCTGTTTCCTGACACCGGAGACGAGCAGTCGTGTTTCAAGCTGAAACCGTGGGGCGGGGAGCAAGATTACCTGCGCGAAATGGGAGTCCGGCTCGACACCATATTGCGCGAGGAAGCCGAGGCAGCCGGATTCCATTACGTGTCGGTGCTCGACTGGTTCACCAACCACGAGGTCTGCGGCGATGGCGGCGAATGGGTGCGCGGCCCCAGCCTCGCCTTCGCGTCACCGGAGCAATTCCATCCCAACATCACCGGCCAGTACCAGTACTGGGCAGCCATGGACAACTACATCGACGCCTTGATCCGAGCCGGCGCGGATCGCTTCCCCAACGGCCTCCCCGTCACCCCGGGCGCGACGATCAATGGCCTGCTTTCGGAATCGAAGGCGTCGGCAGCAGCTGAG
>CBDUNF010000325.1:0-2281 GCA_965368515.1 uncultured bacterium | reverse complement strand
ATACCGCCGCCCGGCTACGGGCCCGGAGCTAGACCATCGAGCGCAGGTACGGCAATAGGCTGGGGAGCGGCCAGCAGCTTCGCCGAACCGTCCACATCGATAGCGAGCGCAACCGCCAGCGCCCCGGCCGGCTCACGGACAAACCCCTCCTCGCCACCAAGAAGCACCCGATAGACAACCTCGACGCGGTATTGGCCCGGCTCAGCCGAATCCACGGCAAAGGCCTCGACCCACTCGACATACGACGACGACCCGCTGCGCTCGACGTCGGGCAACAGCGCCGCTACCCGGGCCGCAACAGCAGCGTCGCCGTCCATAGTCAGGTAGTCCCGCACCAGCCATTCCGCATGCATCGTGGCGAGCCGCTTCTCCTCCTCCACATCGATCAGCATCAGGTCGGCTTCGGAATAGACGGCTGTGGCGGCCGGTGCGGCTGTTGTTGGTGCGGCGACCGTGACGGCAGTCGGTGGCAAAGGGGCGGAGGCGGGCGCGGTTGTCTCGGCGGAAATCAAGGCGGGGGGTGAATCGCCTTGGCGCATCGTTATCCACGCCAGCACGCCGATCACGATCACAACACCGACAGCTATCGCTGCGTAGCGGGCTCGTGGATCGGCAGGTTTGGCGGCGAGGGCCGCCCAGGGGATTTGCTCGAGTTCTTCGAATTCGGGTTGATCGGTCATAGCTCGAACGTACGGAACCGGCCCGACCGATTCAATAGGTTCAACCGCCGATGTAGCTCATCTCGACCTTGGGCAGATCGACCGTTGCCTCAGATCGCATTTCGCTATATCGGTCGACGCGCCGCTCCCAGATATCGGTCACGAGACGAGCGAGATCTTCGTCGGTGGCGCCGGCCCGTAGCGGCGCTCGGAAATCGATGCCGCCGGTTGCGAACAGACAGGTGTAAAGAGTGCCCTCGGCCGACAGCCTCGCCCGAGAGCAATCGCCACAGAACGGTTTGGAGATCGACGTGATGACCCCAATCTCACCGGCACCATCCGAGTACCTCCAGCGCCCTGCGACCTCGCCGGCATAGTTCGGGTCGACCGGTTCGATCGGGTAACGGGCTGCAATGGTCTCGAGGATCTCTTGAGCCGGGACGACGTCATCAAGCCGCCAGCCGTTGGACATGCCGACGTCCATGAATTCGATGAACCTAACGATGTGGCCGGTTCCGCGGAAGTGTTCCGCCATCGGCAGGATCCCGTCGGCGTTGACACCCCGTTTCACGACCATGTTGACTTTCACCGGGACCAGACCGGCATCGGCCGCGGCGGCGATACCTTCGAGTACATCTGACACCGGGAAGTCGACGTCGTTCATCGCTCCGAACACAGCCGGGTCCATCGAATCGAGGCTGACAGTGATCCTGCGCAGACCCGCTGCAGCCAGCGCATCCGCCTTGCGAGCAAGCAACGACCCGTTAGTAGTCAGCGTGAGGTCGGCGAGGTCGATTTCCGATAGACCGCTGATCAACTGCTCGACCCCTTTGCGGAGTAGCGGTTCCCCGCCGGTGATGCGCACCTTCTCGACGCCGAGTTCTTTGAAGATACGGGTGAGCCGGGTGATCTCTTCGAACGTCAGAAGCAACTCACGTTGGAGAAACTCGTACTCGCGGTTGAAGATCTCCTTCGGCATGCAGTAGCGGCACCGAAAGTTGCAGCGGTCGGTGATGGAGATTCGTAGATCGTGTAGTGGGCGGCCACGGGTGTCAACAAGGCTCATGAGTGCTGCCAGGTTACCCATGCGCCGCGACCTCGGATGTCGCCCCCAATAGGCCCCGGACCCTGATACCTTGGTCGTATGAGCAGAACCATCGAAGTGTGGTTGAACCCTGAGGCCGACGAAGCGTTGGCGCTTCTTTGCTCGACCGGGGCGTCGGAGACGGAGGTCATCACCACCGCCCTCGTCGAGGCCGCTGCACACGCCAACCTGCATCCTCTGGTCAACAATGCCGACGCCCTGGAGAGGGCGCTCGACAAGAGCCACGACGTGATCGCTGAGATCCTGAGCCACCGCCCACCTCGGTAACCCTCACCGGTCGATTTGAGCAGGCGGGCCGTTTCCTCGCGCTGCCTTCGCGGGGACACAAGGAGCAGCAGTGCAGTTCGAGCTTCCACTTCCTGAAGGCCTCCCTCGGCGGCCCGGACACAAGGCCTAACCGCGCGTCATGGAGTTCGATTTCATCGAACTCCAACCCGATCTCATCGGGCGGAGACCAAGGCGATGAACTCAGACCGGGTCCGTGCGTCGCTCTTGAAGGTGCCACGCATCGCACTGG
>CBDUNF010000324.1:0-2324 GCA_965368515.1 uncultured bacterium | reverse complement strand
TTCCTTCGAGGCTAACCGGCCGGACTGCCACGGCCCCTGCCGTGGCATCGAGGAGCGGGAAGATCGATCGTCAAACGCAACCGTTTGTCGATCGACCTTCCTGCACCTCGGGTCGTTCCTACGGAACGCCCAACCGGCCTCGGTTGACTATGGGGCGTCATGACCCACAGTTTTGACGGAAAAGCGCAAGAGCCGTCTCATCTTTGACTGGGCGACGCTGACATCAAGGCGACCCCCGACTTCCGTTGAGTGGCCAACCAGCCTTTGAGGGCTCCAATGAGCAGGCAAGATGCCTGCTCCACAATCACGCAGTTGCTTTGTGGGCCAGGCATTCAGCCTGCCATTTAGAGTCGCTACCCCTTGGTCTCGTGTGGCGCCGGCGTCCCGTCGGCCTCAATCGCGATGAGATCAGCACCGACGCCCACGAGACGTGGGCGCTACAACGTGGCAAGTCGGCTGATCACGTGACTTTTCAATGACGATGGATTGTGGGGCAGGCATCCTGCCTGCCCTTCAGAGTCGCTCGAGCCCCGTTGCAGTTCCTACGGAGTCAAACACCACCCTAGTTCTACATCGCCAACTCGATGATGCGATGTCCTTTGCGATGATCTTGGCGTGCTTGGCGTTCTTTGCGTTTCAACTGCGATGCCGCGATGTCTTGGTGTCTTCGAGCCTTGGTGGTTGCGACGCTGCGATGGTGCGATGGCTTCGCGTTCCTTGCGTCCTCGCGGTTCAACTCTTCGGTGTCTCCTGCAGGAACCCGCGGATGAGTGGCACGATCTCGTCGGCATAGTCCTCGAGGATGTAGTGGCCTCCATCGGCGTATCGATGGAGCTCGGCATCGGGGAAGATCTTCATCCACTCGGCGAGGAAGTGGTGGTCGAAGACAAAATCCTTGTCACCCCAACAGACGAGAATCGGTTTGTCGGCGAGTCTGGTGAGATTCTCACCGATCTCGGTGACGAGGTCGTAGCCCCGATCGTTGGGCCGGAGGGGGATGTCCTCGACAAAACGAAGCACCGCGCGCCGGTTCTCCCAGGAATCATAGGGCGCGCAGTACGCGTCGCGCACTTCCTTCGAAATGGGCCGCCGCGTGCACCCGAATCGAGTCGCTCCCCTGGCAAAGCCGTTCAGACCGCGGACCAAACCGCTCCCGAGCGGGGTGTTGCGGACCAGCCAGAGCTGCCATGGAAGAGGTTTGCCCGCGGGCAGGTGGAAAGCCCCGGTGTTGAGGATGACCAGCCGTTTGACCCGCTCGGGGTTCCTGCCGGCCCAGGCGCAGCCGATGGCTCCACCCCAGTCGTGAACGACCAGGTTGACCTCGTCGAGCTCCAGACGGTCCATGAAGGTCTCGAAATCGGCGACCCGGCGCTCGAGTGTGAACGGGTATTCGCTGTCATCGGGACGATCCGACAGACCACAGCCCATGTGGTCGGGAACCAGAACGCGGTGATCGGTCCGCAGATCCTTGATCAACTCCCGGTAGTAGAACGACCACGTCGGATTCCCGTGCACTGCAACAACAACCTCACCCGAACCCTCGTCCACATAGTGAAGACGCAGATCGCCCAACTTCATATGGTTGGACTGAAACGGGTAAAGGTGCTTTGCAACGGTCTTCATATCGATCCTCAGCAATTCGCGCAGCGAATTGCTACCAGCGCAGCTCCGCCATGGTGCAGTTCAACCCGCTGCCGATCCCCATCAAAGCAATCCGTTCCCCGGTCTTCAGCTTTCCCTCGTCGTTGAGTTTGGACAGGACGATGGGAACTCCGGCCGGGCCGATGTTGGCGAAGTCCGGATACAGGCGGAAGACGTCTTCGATGTCGAGACCGACGATCTGGCAGAACTGCTCGGTGTGGACCTTGCTCACCTGGTGGAGAACGCAGTGGTCGAAGTCCTCCACCTTCCAATCGAGTTCGTCGACCGCCTTCTTCCACGTGCGCGCGGCCAGCCCAAGCCCTGCGACGAGGAGTTCGTGGCCCTTGGTCACCATCCCGTCGACCTGGCCGTAGCAGAGTCGATTGTGCTCGGTGGCGGCGAGGTTCACCCCGCCGAGGAACGGGTGTCCCCCCTCGGCGAGATCCGATCGTCCGAGCACCATGCCGGCCGCACCGGAACCGAGGGTCAGGGTGGCGAAGTTGCTCCGGAAAGTCTCCTCATCGACCTCAGGGTCGAGGAGCTTCTCGATGGTCTTTTCGGTGGAAAAAGCGCTCGATTCGCCGTTGACCACGATGCCGTAGTCGATCTGACCCTGCTCGATCATGTTGCCCACCATGTCCATCCCGTTGTAGACCCCGTGCCGGTTGGTGTTTCCAAATTGC
>CBDUNF010000323.1:0-2478 GCA_965368515.1 uncultured bacterium | reverse complement strand
CTCAGCTCGGCGTCGGCGTGCCGTCGCAGCACTCGGACCGCCCCCGTCGTGCACGTGGCGGCGCACATGTGACCCATCTCTCCTTCGAGAGAGGCCAGGTAGAACAGCGTTGCCTGCTCGAACGAACCTCCCGCGGCGGCGCCGTGTCGTAGCAGCTTGGATTCCCATACGATCTCGCCGGCGCGGTCATAGGCGTCATGGAACCTGATTGCCTCGATCCGGTTGCCGAGGCCGTCGTACTTGACAAGCTGCGGGAGCTGGGTCCGATAGCTTTCGACCAGCGGACCGACTTCATTCGTCACCCGTCGACCAAAACTCCCAGCAGACTCTTCAATCAAGGCCAGGCGCTCGCCTGCGACGTAACGGCCCAGGGCCAAACGGAGATGTGCGTCGCTAGCAAAGGGGTCGTCCGGGTAGCGACCCCGCCACCGCCCGAATGCGTCTCTGGCGTTCTGAAAGGCATCTGCCATGAACCCAATTGTCTCACGCAACCGGCGATTTGGGGAGGTATCCGACGCCGCCTCCCAGTTGGTCGATGAGGCTCCCAACCAGGATTATGGTTTGGGACATGACCGAGACTGTCCACGTGATGATTGAGAGTGGCAAGAAGAAGCGTGTCGTGGCGAGCGCCTTTGACTGGCCGGGGTGGGACCGCAGCACCAAGTTGGGTGGCGACGTGCTGGCCGTGCTGGACTCCTATCGACACCGCTTCGCCAGGGTCGCCAAACTCGCTGGCTACGGTAACGAGTTCGAACGTCTGGGTGATCTCGAAGTGGTCGAGCAGGTCGAGGGCATCGGAATGACCGACTATTACGGTGTCTCAGGACGGGCCGCGACGGCGGAAGGCGGTCCCATGACCGAAGCCGACCTCGACCGAAAGCTCGCACTGCTTCGGGCCTCGTGGACCACTTTCGACGACACGGCAGCACGCGCTTCCGCCGAGCTCCGCAAAGGCCCGCGAGGCGGAGGCCGGGAGAAGGACCGAATCATTCAGCACGTGAATGGCTCGGAGATCCACGAGTTCGCACCGAAGGTCGGTGTGAAGGTGCCGCCGGACACATGGGACGACCCGAAGGCGCTATTGGCCTATCGCGACGCCTTCGCTGACGCGATCCGCGAACACCACGCAGCGGGCAAACCGGCTCGCTCGTGGGCTCTGCAATTCCTGATCCGAAGGTGTGCCTGGCACATGCTCGACCACGCCTGGGAGCTCGAGGACAGGGACCTGACCGGTGCTGAGTCTGAATCCACAGCTCGGTAGTGAGGCGGTCGTCGGGAGCCACGCCCGAGATTCGCAACTGTTTCGGGGAACCCACCAGGCTAATTAAGCCGAGACGGCCCTGATCCCGAAATCGTTTCCATTGCAAGTTTCGGTCGCCGTACAGCAGCGGCCAGCGGGGAATCGCCTGGTTCAGGCGGCAGATGCCACGGTGTCAGTGAGCGCTATCCCTGGCGCCAGCGGGTGATGCGTTGGGGGCTGCTGCGCGGGATGCGTTCCACCTCGCAGCGAGCTTCCATGTCTGTCTTCGTGTAGCGGACGTAGTTGGTGAGGCGCCCTTTCGGGAAGAGTTCATGGTTGCCGTATCGGTCCTGGGCAGCGTCAACGACAGCCTGGAGTCTGATTGCGCCGCTGTCGTCGGCATGGTCGTCGATCATTTCGAGGATGAGGTCGTGAACGGCTTGGTATTGGTCTTGGTCCATGGTCCAGCCGTCGAGTCCGCCGGGGCGAGTGGCGTTGAAGATCTCGACTCGACCCTTCTCGGCCCGCGCTTTCTTGTCGGCTTCCCAGGCGGCGTCGGGGACGGGTCCTGAATGTTTGTCTCGTTCGATGTCAGCCATGGTTGGAGTGACGTCACTTGCAGTGATCACCGTGACGAGACGGTAACACGACTCGGAAACCCCAGCAGCGTCCTATGTTTGACTGCCCATCGCCGCAAACAGTCGGCAACGACGCTCTTGTCGCCTATCGGATCCCCCGAGGACGACGCCTCTACCGTGGGTAAGAACTCTCGGCCTACCTACGATGCCTATTCCATCTCGGCACACCCCACGAAAGGCCACAGCAAATGCGCACCCTCATCTACACCGCTTTTGTTTCGCTCGACGGCGTCGTCGACTCCCCCGGCGGCGGCGGTGCCGAGACGCATCGCAGCGGCGGTTGGACATTCAAAGATCTCGAGTTCGTAGAGGAGGCGTACGAGATCAAGGGCCAGGAACAGGAAGAGGCCACCGCGATGATGATGGGTCGGATCAGCTACGAGGCATTCTCCCCCGTCTGGCCTGACATGGAAGACTTTGCCATCTACAAGGTCATGCCCAAATACGTCGTCTCCACGACAATCCTGGAGGACGATCTGCTACCCAACTGGGGGGAAACCACGATCCTCCGGTCACTCGACGATGTAGCCGAACTAAAATCAACCGAAGGCGGCCCGATCATCATCCATGGCAGCGCAACCCTCAGCCGAAGCCTCTCCG
>CBDUNF010000322.1:0-2494 GCA_965368515.1 uncultured bacterium | reverse complement strand
CCATCTGCCGGATCGCCGCTGCGGAACGCGGCATAGCGGCCCTCGACTCGCAGGAACCATGACCCGCCCGGCTGTGGCTTTTCCATCTTCACCAGTCTCCGCTCGTCCCAGGGGCCACCATGTTCCCGGGGAGGGGTCTCGGCGCTCTCGACCCAGCCGCGACGTCTTTCAACCGCATACTGGACGGGTTCTGTCCAAGCCAGACCGAATCGTTTCAGGATCGGCTCTACGCGGCCAACGTCTGGTGGCCCTGGATCTGCTGGCTCGGTAGTGAAGTGCAGACCGCGGGTGTACGTCGTTCCAGATCCCCACGCAGCCAGAGCGCGCACCCAAGGAAGTCGCGAGACCGCCTCATAGACGTTCCCGGCCGGCCACTCGTCCGCATGCTTCATCGCTGAGTACACAAACCAACGGCCATCGGGCGAGAGATCACACTTCTGTGGGTAGAGAGTGCCCCGCAGCCAAGCACCGGGCGTGTACTTGTCAGCCTCGACATCCCACGCACCGACGTGCACCCAGTCGCTCGGACCACGGCGGATGATGGCGACGAGCCGCGCGCGTGTTGCCGGGATTCCGAATATCCGAGGTGAGCTCATCGTCTGTCGAGCAATCCAGCCACGATCACATCTACTGATCGTTCGAAGCTCTCGTTGATGTCCTCGGGCATGCCGAAGCCATGGTTCATCTCCAGATCGACAAAGCCGTGAACCATGGATCGCAACGCCCTGATCACATGGATGACGTGTCGCTCCTCGACGCCAGCCGCTACTAGGACCTTCGCCAATGTCGTCACCGGTGCGGCGAGCGCTGAGTACAACTCATCGTCCTCTCCCGGCTTCGGTGCCGGCAGGAGCGACTGATAGAGACCCGGATGTTGCTTGCCGAAAGCGCGGTACCGATGCGCGGTGCTCCGAATCACCACAGCCGGGTCGGCGGCGTGTGACTCGGCCGCAAACACCTCGGCCAGCCGTCGCGCTGCATGAAGGGCCAACTCGCGGCGGAGACCGGCGAGACCTGCCACATGGTTGTACAACGATGGCGTCTTGATCCCCAGTTCGTCGGCAACGGCGCGCAGCGATGCCGCTTCCAGCCCATCACGGTCGGCGATGGAGGCAGCGACATCGATGACTTGCTCGAGCGTCAGCCCGATCTTCTTTCCCATCAGCCTCTTTCGACCGCTGTCTGCTCGGTTCGGCTCTTGAGGGCAGAGTTCATTGCCTCAAAACCGGCCCTGGTGCTCTTGTCCAGCATCCGCATCAGTAGCGGCGCGAGCACTCCGGTGAACTCTTCGCTCTGGGTGAACCTAGTCCCGGTGGGTGAGGGCTCGATCCGGAACTGATGACGACCGTCGAAAACACCCTTGAAGCCGATCTTCCCCAGCCACTCGAAGTAGCTGTTTTCTTCAACTGCGGTCACTGTTGGCTTGAACGTTGCCTTCTTGCCACCGGGAGGGTCGAGAGTGGCTCGCAGTTTGGCACCGACAGTCGGTTCGCCCTCGATCGAGACCACAAACGGATTCCATTGTGGGTAGGCGGCAAAGTCAACGAGCGTATCCCAGACAATCTCGGGGGTGGCTTCGATCTCAATCTGTGTTTGTAGCTTCTTCACGTTCTCTCCTCGTTGTGACTAAGTGTCTTAGTTACCGTAACTAATGTGCTTAGTTATGTCAAGGGGTCGTGTGTTGGTGCCCCGCCCCGTTCGAATCGGGACCAATGTCCCCTTATCGAGACTGGGGTCCCAGGCGTAGGTTGGGGGCGAGGACATGTCCCGGCGAAGCCGGAGGGATGCAATGGCCCAGTCCGTTCAAGACCACGGGCTCCATGCAGTCGCCATCAGCGATGCGGTGGAGATGGCCTCCCGCCGTATCGCTCGCACCTGGTCGCTGACTGCGGTGGCGCTGTTCGTGATCCTTGGCGCCACCGTCGGAATCCCACACGGACCCGACCTGGAGCCGTGGGAGAAACTCGTTCAACTCGCCACGTTGGCTCTCCTGGCGACCGGCATCCTGCTGGCATGGCGGTGGGAGGGTTTGGGTGGGGCGATCATGCTCGTCGGCTCGGCGTTCTTCTGGGGCATGGCAGCACTCCAGCACCAACCGCTCATTTCCTTCGTGCCCGCGGTGCTCTTCATAGTCCCCGCCGTCGCTTTCCTGGTGGCCTGGAATCGCACCAAGACAACGGCCTCGGTGGTCGTCCTCGCCACCGCCGTGACCATGATCGTGTTCACCGGCGGCGCATTGGCCCAGACGGTCTACGACCGCGGTTACGGAGCCGCCCATCCGGAATCGAGCCTTCCTCCACTCGCCGATAGCCCAGTCGTTTGGATCTGGTCCGGAGCAATCACCGAAACGTCAGCGACCGTCGTAGTGCGGGTTGCGGACGGTGGAGACGTATCCCTCACCGTGCGGGGCTCCGATGATTCCACGGCTGAATTCCGATCGTCGCCATCGGGCGAGGTGTGGCGGTTCGACCTTGCGGGTCTCTCCCCCGGGAAC
>CBDUNF010000321.1:0-2509 GCA_965368515.1 uncultured bacterium | reverse complement strand
TAACACCGCAACCACAGACGGCGTCGCCCAACAGGCCGAAGTAGCTGAACTCCTCTCCGAGCTCAGCTCGATCGGAACCAACAGCAGCTTCGCCGGCAAGACCGTGTTTGCCAATTACAGCGCTGCGTCATTGACGTTCCACGTTGGTTCCGGTGCAGGTCAAACACTCGACATCACCAGCGATCTCCGGATCGACACCACAGGTGCCGCCGGCATCTTCAACGATGGATCGGCGATCAACCTCGCTTCGGTGAGCTTGTCCTCGACGGGTGGGGCGAATAGCGCCATCGGCGTTGTTGACGATGCGATCAGCGCAGTGTCTACAGCTCGCTCGACTTTGGGTGCTACTCAGAATCGTCTCGAGCACACTGTGGCGAATCTGTCTGTTGCGGTTGAGAACCTTTCGGCTTCTGAGTCTCGGGTTCGTGACACCGATATGGCCTCTGAGATGGTTTCGTTTACACGTCACCAGATCATGGTCCAGGCCGGTACTGCAATGTTGGCCCAGGCCAACCAGATCCCATCATCGGTCCTCTCCCTCCTCGGCTAACCCCAGGAACAGAGAACATGACCTCAGAAGGGGGCGGCATTGCCGCCCCCTTCTTCTATTCGCGGCCGTCGCTAGTGCCGGGGTTGGTGCGCTCGATCATCCTCGTGCAACAACGAGCCCTCCAGGTACTTAGCGAGGGCCTCATCGATCGACGGTGTCGACGTGAGTAAGAGCTCCAGTCCTCGGTCGCGTACGTGGTTGGCCATGGGAAGTCCCATGGCGCCGGCGACGAGCGCGTCGCAGTCGGCAATCGGGTCGAGCAGCGCTACGTGATTGTGTCTCCGTTCTCCGGGCTGGTCCGCCTGCTGCGGCCGCGGCAGGATGCGCCGCCCAACTTCAGCACCGTCGGTAATCGTGACGACCACAAAACCGCCGAGCCTCCCAAAGTGCTGGTTCACGTTGTTTCCATCATCTGTGGCGAAGGCCACTCTTGCGTTCTGAGTCATCGCATCGACAGTAGCCGTCAGAGTTCGGGAGAAATCTGTGCTTTTGCGGCACACATTGAATCGGCGTGCAAGTTGCCGACTATGTACTCGTGACCCGAACGAATGCTGCCGCTCGCGCCAAAGCGAATCTCCGCCGCGAGCGAACTCGGAGAAGACGGGGCGTCCTCGCGGCACAAACCGCGCTGGGCGTCGATTCTGCGAGTTCATTTGTCGGTCGGCAGCCGCTATTCGATCGTCGTCTCGATGTTGTTGGCTACGAGATACTGTTTCGTGGCGGCCCGGTGCCCAACCGGGCGATCATCAGCGATGAGAACCAGGCGACGTCCAACGTAATCCTCAACACCTTCACCGACATTGACCTCGAAGAGATCCTCGGGGGTAAGCGCGCTCTGATCAATCTGACCCGAGATCTGATTCTCGAGGGTGTGCCAACTCTGCTTCCGCCCGAACGTGTGATTGTCGAGGTCATTGAGACCTCGACTGTCGATGAGCGGCTGGTAAAGGCGCTACACCGTCTGCGCAGCCAGGGATACACGATCGCTCTCGACGACTGGATCTCGTTCAGCAAACTGCGCCCGCTTTTGCCTCTCGCCGACATAGTGAAGATCGACATCCAGGAGTTTGATGCGAAGCGGCTCATCGCCGAGGTTGGTTGGCTGAAGACCTTCGGTGTCCAGCTTGTCGCCGAGAAGGTGGAAACCTATGCCGAGCTTCGGCGATGTCGTGAGTTGGACTTCGACTTCTTCCAGGGATTCTTCCTGAGCCGGCCACAGGTACTCAAGCGCACCGCGGTACCCCCCAATCAGATCGACACGCTGGAACTCATCACCCACATGCAGGATCCGGATGTCGCGATTGAGGACCTCGCCGCGATCATTCGGCGTGACGTTGCCTTGAGCTACAAACTGCTCCGGATCGTCAATTCCGCCTATTACTCCCTGCCCCGGCATGTCGAGTCGATCAAGGATGCGATTGTGCTGCTCGGAACGCGCCAGATAGGGAGCTGGGTCAGCCTCATCAACCTGGCGCAGATTGCTCGCAAGCCGAAGGAGTTGACCATTACCGCATTGGTTCGGGCGCGGATGTGCGAGCTCGTTGCAGCACTCTCCGGTCGTGGTGATGGCGATGCTTTTTACACCGTCGGCTTGTTCAGTGTGCTGGACGCCCTGCTTGATGTCCCACTCGAACAAGCGCTCGAGGCACTTCCGCTTTCCGATGAGGTCCACGATGCCGTGGCGAATCGTGAGGGCATCATGGGTCGTACCCTCGCCGGCGTGATCGCGTACGAACAGGGCGACTGGGACAACGCAGTATGCCCGGGAGTCGACGACGCTGAGCTCGCCTCCATCTTCCGGGACGCCGTTGTCTCCTCCGATGAGATGTGGTCACGCATCACCGCCTAGCGAGGCAGACGATGCCTCTTCAATCCGGCCGATTTCCTTACGCGACCCGGCTATCGGTCGACTGGGGTAGTGAGCGTTGACATGGATGTTGACGGATTGTGAAGCGCACC
>CBDUNF010000320.1:0-2527 GCA_965368515.1 uncultured bacterium | reverse complement strand
AGGCGGTGTGAGGGCGCTTGTTCGACCTGTGGCGATGGCCCTGCAAGTCCCACGGAGGCGGCTACCGGTTGTGTGCCCGGAAGCGCTGCCGAGAGTGAGATGACGATGGTTGCTGTGGCGATTGCGGTGCGTGTGTAGCTCATGGCTACAACTTCCGCGACAGCCCACAAGCACTCGTGGTCGCTGGATCAAGGAGATGTCAAGAGTGTCAAGAACGTGTCAAGAAACGCCAGAAACGCCTGTTTTCTTGGCGAATCTGCGGGTTTGCAGATGCGTTCTCGGGCACTTCCGGAATCTGGTCGGTAGCCTTGCAGGATGTTGCGAATCCAGTTGTTGGCGCCGGTGAAGAGTCTGTCCCAATGGCACGACTCCACACCGTCAAGGCTTCCTGTTGGCGTTCGACTACGTCTCCAGTGGCGTTGAGTAGCTCAATAGTCGACAAGGATCGTCAAAGTGGCTTTCCGGCGCGACGAATTGGGAACCGTTGGCCCTTGGGCCTCATCCCCGACCCGCGAAACCGAGCTCGTAACTTCTTGACAGGTCGCTGACAGGCATCAACTTGTCTGCGGTCATGGTCTACACAGCACAACCAAATGCACCAATTCATGGGTATGTTCGTAGCATGGAGTTCCGTGTCCTCGGACCACTAGAGGTGGTTGAGGGTGAGCACCGGTACTCACTGGGAGGACCTAAGCAGCGGGCTGTGCTCGCGCTGCTGATTGCCTCAGCAGGCCTTCCGGTATCCGTTGACACTCTCATCGACGGCATCTACGGAGACGAAGCGTCGGAGCGGGCACATCGCTCGATCCACACGTTCGTGTCCAACCTTCGTTCGGACCTTGGCGATGTCATCGAACGTCGCGGCGAGGGCTATGTGCTCACGGTTGATCGGTCCGCCATTGATGCGTTCCGTTTCGAGGAGCTGATTGATTCCACCGAAGGATCAGACGATTTCGCGCGGATAGCGGAAGAACTCCGGCGCGCCCTGGCGATGTGGCGGGGACTGCCGTATGTCGATGTCGAGGTCCGAACGAAGCTGGCCGCGGAAATCACCAGGTTGAACGAGCTTCGTGTATCAGCTACCGAGCGACGCATCGACGCCGAACTGGCTTACGGTCGCCATGCCGCATTGATCGCTGAGCTGGAGTCCCTCACCAAGGAGTATCCCCTTCGGGAGCACTTTATAGCGCAGCAGATGATCGCCCTCTATCGCTCCGGCCGCCAGGCCGAGGCGTTGCGAGCCTACGGCAGAGCGAGCAAGAAGCTTGTTGAGGAAACCGGGTTGGCTCCGTCGCCGGAGCTGCGCGACCTGGAGTCGCGAGTCCTCGAGCAGGACCCGAGTCTCCTGCTGGAAGCTCGGTCGTCGATCAGGCACGCCGCCATTGTGGTGGCAGATGTCGCCGACCCGGCACAACTCGGAGGCATGGATCCAAAGGTGCGGGGTGTGCTGATCGGAGATCAGGCGAGACATTTTGCAGCAGCCGTAGCCGGCGAAGACGGCGATGTCTTTGCAAACCGCGGCTCTGCCATCTACGCCATATTCTCCGACGCACAGAAGGCTGTTTCAGCCGCCGCTACCGCGCAGCAGGTACTGGCGCTGCGAGGGGCGCCAATGCGCATTGCCGTGAGTGTTGGTGAGGTCGAGACTCGGACCGACTCTGACATTGCCGGACCACCAGTGAATCGGGCAGCTGCGCTCGTGGGGGCCGCCCACGGAGGGCAGATACTGCTTGGATCGGCTGCCCATCGCGCGCTGACCGAGCTGGGTAAGGCGGGTTGGGTCATTCGGTCCTTGGGTCCGCACAGCTTTGCGGGCCTCGATGATTCGCTGGTGGTTCACCAGCTCGTTGTCGACAGCCTACCGGGTGACTTCCCGCCGCTGCGCATGACGGCCATCCCGCCTTCGCTCCCGGGTGCCGCTTCGGGCTTGCCCGGCTACGAACTGCGGGAAGAGGTTGGCTCGGGTGTGTTTGGTGTCGTTCACCGTGCCTACCAGCCATCGGTCGGCAGGGAAGTCGCAGTGAAGATCATCCGGCCGGAGTTCGCCAACCACCCGGACTTCATACGCCGGTTCGAGGTCGAGGCACAACTTGTCGCCAGACTCGAGCATCCCCACATCGTGCCGCTCTACGACTACTGGCGTGAACCCGAGGGGGCATTCCTCGTGATGCGTTGGTTTGGTGGGGGTAGCCTCGCCGATCGGCTTCGCCGCGGTCCACTCGAGATCGCAGAGATCAATGATCTCGTCGCACAGATTGTGCCTGCTCTTGCCTATGCCCATCGCAATGGAGTAGTGCATCGGGACATCAAGGCTGCGAACGTCCTGCTCGATCATGACGGGAACGTCTACCTAAGCGACTTCGGAATCGCCGACGTTCGATCGACGGACAGCGCTGTTGCGGATGATGTCAAGAGTCTGGGCGAAGTGATTCGCCAATGTGTGCAGGCCGGCGATGTTCCGGCGTCCGTGGGTGAGTTTCTTTCGGGGGCAGATGAGGGTCAGTACCTCGATCTGGCAAGTTTGATG
>CBDUNF010000319.1:0-2529 GCA_965368515.1 uncultured bacterium | reverse complement strand
GGCTCGCATGCGAGCCGGGTCGCCTCTCAGTAGATCCGGTCTAGCCGGCGACCACCAACGTGACCGCCGTCTTCAAGATGCGATTCAGCGGGTCGTTCGTACGAACCACCACCTGAGCGCTGTAAGTGCCCGGATCAAGACCGGTTGCGTCGACGCTAACGGTCAACGACTGCAACCCGTCGGGAGCGAGCGTGCCTGTGGCCGGTGTAACACCTAGCCACAGCACATCGCTGAATGGCTCGAACCCCATCGCATAGGGCACGGAGTTCTCTAGCAACACCGCCCCGTCTTGTCCGTAGCTCCAGGCAAACTCGACGGGCTGGCCCAAAGCCAGCACCCTGCCGGACCCGATCCCGTACTCGATCAGGGTGGGCTCTCTGGAGCTACCACCCACGGCGATTGTGGAGCCATCTGGCGCGTCGGCAAACACCGCATGGCTCGCATTGCTCCCGGTGAATGTCTCGGGAATGCCGGTGACGACCGGATGGTCGATGTGCACGACGACGTTCTGTTCCTCAAACACCGGCGCGGGGATCATCACCCCCCCGGGGAGGGAGAGACCAGTCGCATCGCCATTGCTCCACCCCCACGCCGCAGCGCCGAACCATAGGAAGCCGCCGTCGACGACGTAATCCTCAAACCGTGCGGCACTTGCCGAGTACCGGTCGTAGAAGATCTGGGGCTGATCGTTCGAGACGAACACCACCTCGTAACCCGCCATGTCGATCGTTGTCATCTCGCTTGAGCCGACGAGATCATAGATGATCCCGTTGTTGGCAAGCACCTGTTGCAGAGCGTCACTGTCCCAAGGCAGGGCGTCCTGAAAGATCAGCGCCGTTGCGCCTTCTTGGACTACCTCAGCGACCTGCTGGCTTGCCTGGTCGACCGCGACATTGCTGTTGCGGTCGGGTATCTGAAGTAGCCGTGCCGTCTGGCCGGGGACGGCCACGGCATCGATACCGGCTTCTAATTCGAGCACCTCAAACTCGAGGTCAACGAGGCCGGTGAGATTGGCAAGCGTCAACTCGCCGCCATCGGTGGCTCCGGCGGCCAGGTCAAAGTCAAGCGGGCCACCTTCGAGCGTTGCATTCGGCCACAACGGGTCGATAGAAACGTCGAACGTAGCGGCAGTTCCTGCAGTGACGGTCGCCTCACCCGCAAAGGATCGGTAGCCGTCGAACGCGGCCGCAATGGGCCACGTACCCGCCGGGGCGAACAACGAGTAGGTGCCGGCGGTGTCATCGGCAACGACCGTAACGTCCCACGGTGCGCCATCGCGCTCGGCCCGTAGCGTCACCTCGGCTGGAACCGGATATCCGGCCCTGGTGTTAGTGACCACTCCGCTGAGGTTCCCGAAGTCTTCGGGAAGCGTGACGCTGAGCGTCACCGTTATCTCGTGATTGCTTTGCCTGGGGTCGTTGGTGACCAACACCAGGGTTCCTGAGTAGTCACCGGGACCAGTTCCGGGTCCACCTAGCGTTACGGTGACCGTTTCGCTCTCACCAACGCCAACGACACCGGATTCCGGGCTTTCTGTCATCCACGGTGCGTCGCGGTAGGGCTGGATCGTCCCATGGCCGATATCGGCTGCCCAGTCCGTCGCCTGGTCGAAGTTGCCGAACACCATGTCGACGTCGATGAAACCGTCGTCGCCGCCGAGCAATGTCAGGGGCACATCGAATCTATACGCCTGCCCGATCGTCTCCACGGCGATCTCGCCGAGGAACTCGAAGGTGTTGGCATCAATGACATACCCTATGCCGTATGGGGCGCCGAACAGGTCGACAAAGAAGTCCATTCCTATGTCCTGCGTTGGCAGACCAAAGAACGCCTCGGGTGGTAGTCCCGTCGACGGATTCTGGTCGGTATCGAGGAATATGACGCCGACTGCCTGAGCCATCGGGGTGGCGCCGTCGAATTCGACCATCAGCGAGATCTCTGTTGTATCGGCGCCTCCGCTCACTGTTGTGATGTCGACAGAACCGATCGCATCGCCGACGGGATCATCGATGAAGGCATCGAGATCGCCAATGAAGGTTGGTTCGGCCAGGTAGCTCGGTCCGAATCCTTCTGGAACGGCGAACGAGCCCCAGGTGACCGGTCGGGTCAACCGTGCGTCAGGCGCAGGCGGTAGATCGGGCGCTATACCACCGTTGTCACGCTCCTTGGCTTCCCAGTTCAGCGGTGCCGATCCGGTGTTGCGCACTGTGACCGTTGCTTCTGTTGGAACCCCGAGGTCAGTGGTTAAAGCTATCTCGGCTGGGGCGACCTCGGCCCGTGCGGCGACGAGAGCAGGACTGAAGGGCGTCGTTCTGTCGGCGGCTATCCGCAGATTACGCGATGCCGTCGGGTAGTTCCTTGCCTCGATGGTCACTGTGTAGCGTCCGGGCACGAGACGCAGTGAATACGACCCATCCGCAGCCGTTGTGGTGTGGCGACCTCCGGGTGAGGCGGTAACCAGTGCCCCCGCCACGGGCAGCTGATCGTTGGCGTTGGTGACGGTGCCGACCACATGGCCGGTTGGCACCA
>CBDUNF010000318.1:0-2686 GCA_965368515.1 uncultured bacterium | reverse complement strand
TGCATCTCAAAGCCCATGGTCAGCGCGTGTGCGCAGTAGTTCGGTTCCGCACCGGGTCTTCCCAGGTCACCATGGCCAGAGATGGGAATCGATTCTGCTGGGCAAGAATGATCAGGGCGGCGCCTGCGCCGAAGAAGGCCCAGAGCAGCATCGCAACCTGGGCACCCTCGAGAGTTGGGTCAAAAATGGCGTTGATGAGGATCGGTATGGGTGTCAGCATGATCCAACTGACGATCGCCGACTCCCGGGGGTGATTTCTGTAGCGAAGGCGGCGTCGGAGCGTCTGCATCTCGGCCATCCACGTGATCCACAGCATCGCCCATAAGATTGCCCCGAGCCATCCCATGCGTGCGAGGACGCCCACATGCGAGTTGTGCGGATTGCGCAAGGGAGTGTCCTCGTCGGTGCTGATCTCGTATCTCTCGCCGAGGTCTGGTCCCATCCCGAAACCCATGATGGGCGACTCGTCGCTCACGTCATCGAGTACCTGTTCCCAGATGTTGATCCGCCAGGCGGTTGTCTCTGTCTGGCGCTGTCCACCTTCGTCAGGGTTGAAGATGCTCGTGATGTTGTTGGTGAACTGTTCGATCGATATGTCGCGATCCCCGAACAACTCGATCTTGACATTGAAGAGGATGCCGAGAGAAGCAAAAAAGACCAGTACGCCCATCATCATCATGACCATCTCGACGCGGCGCTTGCTCAGCAGAAACATCAACCCGGCGATCAGGGCGACGCTAGACACCATGCCGCCGCGGTTCTGAAGGCCCGTGAAGACGATCACGAGCGTCGCAATCGTGGTCAACCCGGCCCGCTGGCGAGGCGTATACAGCTTGCTGTCTCCGTCGGCCATCCAGAGGAACGCGACACCAATAGCAGCCAGGACGGCCATGTTTCCGCTGCGGTGGAAGAAGATCGGGACTTCGGAATCAGGTACGAAGATATTCGCTGGGCCGACCTGGACCAGCACAGTGGCGATCGGGAACCAGATGAGATAGACGGGCAGCAGCTTGGCGAACTTCTTCAGCCATAGGCTCACCCGCCGAGGATCAGAAACCAGCAACATCGCAACGAAGATCGCCACGATTCCGTAGTACCAGATAGCCGAATCACGGATCGCGTCGAGGCCCCAGGGCAGGATGCCGAGTGCGAGCAGAACCAGTCCCCAGAGCATGAAGTTGCGAAGGGCGCGCAGTGAGGCGCTGCTGCGGATGAGCGCAGCGATACCGGTTTGGGTGCTGAGCACGACCCAGACGCCCAGGGCGATTACCGCCTCGCCGACAAAGAGCGGTGTTCCGGGTACGTGGATCCACGCAAAGGGGCGATCGAACAGGATGTATCCGACCAGAACCAGTAGCAAACCGGATTCGAGCCACTGCATCTGGGTGGGCTCCGGTCTCAGATACCTCTCGTCGGCGACCGCTGCTGGTGTTGACCGGAGAGTCACAAAGTGAGCGGCAGACGTGGGACGCATCGTCACTGCAACGGCGCCGGCGAACGCAACCGCGGTGATGGCAGCCACGATCCACGACGTATTGCTCACCGCAGCAAGTAAAGCCTCAGAAGTCAGAGGGGTCATCGGTATAGCTCACTTCGCCTCTGGCCGGACATCGGATCGCAGCGCTGTACCGCCCGGGGTAGCGCATGGTCACTGTAACGGTGGGTCCGCACTGATGTCCCCCCTTGCTCACCCATTGTGGGGCTAGGCCGATTCGTCGCCGGCGTTGGTTGAGCCGCCACGACCAAGCATTTCACGGCGCAGCGGTGCGAAGTTGTAGACATAGCCGAGCACCGGGACGCCGACGACGCTCAGATACCTCTGTAGTTCCTCGGCCACGGCGATGTCGCTGCGGTGGGCAAGGACGATCATCACGCGATCGGCAAGGCGCACCACGGTTCCGCTGTGGGCGAGCCGCAGGACCGGAGGAGCGTCGATGAGTACGAGGTCGTGATTGGCTTCGATCTTCCTAATCAACTCCGCGGCGCCGGCAGACGCAAAGAACTCAGGAAGTCTCGTGCCGTGCGTGCCCCTCTTGTACAGCGTTATCGAGCCGCCCTGGGCACCGGCGATTGGCTGGCCGACCTTGCCGAGTTTTGCTTCCCCGGCCACCACGTCGGTGAGCCCGGGTCCGTTGGGGCTCTCGGGAGCGAGCATCCGGGTAAGCGCCGGATTTACGAAGTCTGCGTCGATGAGGGCAACGCGGCGACCGCTCATGGCGGCGGCAAAGGCGGTGTTGGCTGTGACTGTGGTTTTGCCGTCGGCGAGCGTTGCCGAGGCAACCACCACGGTCTTGAAGGGTTTGTCACCCGAGCTGTGCTGGCGTAGCTGGATTCCGGTTGCCACAAATCGGAAAGCCTCGGCGGCTGCGGATTGGGGCGCTTCGGTTGTAGGCAGCGTCGTGGTCAGACGCTCGTCTCCGAAGACGGGGACATCAGCAATGAGACCCGTTTGGAGCACCGCCTGAGGCTCGCCGCGAGAGTGGAAGCCGCGCCTTCTCCTGGCCAATGACTGTGCGATGACCGCACCGAGGATCGCACCACCGAGAACACCAAGCACGATCAAGATGACCCCGCTGGATGGCGAAGCGGTTTCTGCCGGTTCTGAGAACACGACGATGTTTCCTGCGAGTTCGGAGTCGACCGCAAGCTCGTCGCGCCGAAGCTGGAGTGCGCTCAACCTGCTTCT
>CBDUNF010000317.1:0-2694 GCA_965368515.1 uncultured bacterium | reverse complement strand
TTCTCGACCTCATCGAGACCAACATCGAGCGGCTCCGGAAGGGACTTCCCGCAACGATCCGAGTGATGCCACATGAAGCCACGTATCTTGCCTGGCTGGACTTCCGCGATCTCGAACTCGGCGTCCCGGAGTTGGCGCGCTGGCTGGCTGCCGCAGGACTCGCATTGAGTCCCGGCCACTGGTTTGGGAGAGAAGGGGCAGGGTTTGCTCGGATGTCGATCGCCGTTGAGGCTTCGGTGATCGACGAGGCGATCCGGCGTCTGCACCGGGGCTAGGGCTTCGTGCGTGGGCGCAGCCTCGTCGCGGGGCGCGATCAGCCGGTCGACCACGACAGTCATGCTGCAGAAACGTTATGGGGCAGGCGAGGTGAATCGATGCTGTCAGGGATCGTTCGTCACGTTTGGCCTTGGCCTGGGGCGCTGGCTCTCCAACCAGACATGATCAATGAGAGCTGGCAGGGGTGCGGATCGAATCGTCCTAGCCCACTGCGGTCTGTCGCCGGTACTGCGCAGGGCTGACACCTTGCAGCCGCTTGAACGCTGTGCTCAACGCAAACGGGCTGCCGTATCCGACCCGGCTCGCCACGGCCCCGATCGTGATGTTCTGGTGCTGCAGGAGATCGGCCGCAACGGCAATCCGCCATTCGGTCAGATACGTCATTGGCGGCACACCGACCAGGTCGGTAAAACGTCGTGCCAGGGTGGCTCGCGAGACTCCGACGGCATCGGCAAGCGAAGCCACCGTCCATTGTCGGCTCGGGTCGTTCTGCAACATCCGGATGGCCGGGCCGACCACCGGGTGGCTGTAGGCGCGATACCAGGCCGGCGCCTCGGCCTCGGGTCGCGAGAACCAAGCACGAAGGACAGCAATCACCAGCAGATCGAGCAGACGGTCGAGCACCGCTTCCTGGCCGGGCTCCTCCTTCCCGATCTCCTGGTTGAGTAGATCGACTACGGGCAGGTCGACGGTCCCGCTCCGGATCACGACAAGATTGGGCAGTGAGCGCAGCAACCTGTCGCCCACGGCGCTGTGCATCTCATAGGTGCCGGTGAGCATGGTCGTCGAGCCATTGAGGTTGTTGCCCCAGGTGCGGACACCGAGATCCATTCGCTCGGCGAGATCCACGCCGTCGAGCGTCGTACAGATCTGACCGGGGTGGATGACGATGCTCCGGGGTGTTTCCGGATCGTCCGCAAACGTGTAGGGGTTCGGTCCGCGCATGATGGCGACGTCGCCGGCGACGAGCTTCTCCGGCTCACCTGCGTCCGGGGTAACCCAGGCCTCGCCGTGCACTATCGAGGCGACCGACAGCGGCGCTTCGTCCTGGATGCGCAGTGACCAGGGCGGCTCCATCACCGAGCGCAGCACAAACGCTCCTCTTGCCCGAGGCCCATCCAGCAAACCAACTAGCGAATCCATAAGTGAGACGATAACACATGGATTCGAGCTTGTGGGCTATGGAACGTCTCAGGTCTATCGCATAACGTTCTCATCAAGAGGTTCGAGAAACGGACCAGAAGGAAGGGAACAGATCATGACCAACACCAAGCCGACCCTCGTTATCGGAGCTACGGGCAAGACCGGGCGCAGGGTTACCGAACGGATCAGGAACGCAGGATTGCCCGTGAAAGCAGCGTCCCGCACCGGTGAGACCCACTTCGAGTGGAATGACCAGAGCACCTGGGCTCCCGCGCTCGACGGCGCCGGTGCCGCCTACATCACCTACTTCCCGGACCTGGCGTTCCCGGGGGCAGCAGACACCGTTGAGGAGTTCGCCAAGCTGGCCGTCGCCATGAACGTCAAACGCTTGATCCTGCTCTCCGGTCGTGGCGAAGAAGGTGCTCGTGATGCCGAGCTGAGAATTGAGGATTCCGGTGCTGATTGGACCCTCGTCCGGGCCGCATTCTTCAATCAGAACTTCAGTGAGACCTTTGTCGAGTCGGTTCGTCATGGCGTGTTGGCCATGCCGGGCGGCGACACCACCGAACCGTTCCTCGACGCCGAGGACATCGCCGACGTCGTGTTTGCCGCGCTCCTCGACGACAAGCACATCGGACAGCTCTACGAGTTGACCGGGCCACGGCTGTTGTCACTCGCCGACGCCGCCGCCGAGCTTGGCGCCGCTATGGGTCGTGACATGCAGTACGTGCCAATCACTCCTGCCGAGTACGCCGCAGACCTGGCCGGACATGGGCTGCCTGCTGAGGTTGCGATGCCCATCGCCGAGCTCATCAACGAGGTCCTGGATGGTCGCAACTCCTACGTCACCGACGGTGTCGAGCGTGCCCTTGGTCGTCGGCCACGTGACTTCGCCGACTATGCGAGGGCCGCTGCGGCCACGGGCGTGTGGGACCTGGCAGAGGTGACCTCATGAACGAGTATCTAGCGATCGCCGCACTTGTCGGCACCGGTCTCAACGCAGGGGTGTTCTTCAGCTTCTCGACGTTCACCATGAGCGGCTTGAAGCGGCTGAACCCGGCGGCGGGCGCCGCTGCGATGCAGGAGATCAATCGGGAGGCGCCCAAGGCACCGTTGATGAGCTTGTTCTTCGGTACCGCGATCGTCAGCATCGCTCTCATCGTTAGTGAAGCAGGCAACCTCGACGAGGTGGCGGCTCGCTATCAGGTGGCAGCCGGAGTGTTGTTCCTCGTGGGTGTCATTCTCCTGACCGGGGTGTATCACGTACCCCGCAAC
>CBDUNF010000316.1:0-2710 GCA_965368515.1 uncultured bacterium | reverse complement strand
CATTTGTCGATCAATGACGCTTCGGACTCCCAATCTGTTCCTCATCGGTGCGATGCGCGCCGGCACAACAGCGCTGCACGAGACACTGTCGAGCCATCCGCAGGTCTTCATGAGCTCGTTCAAGGAACCCGCACACTTTGCGGATCCCGCGCAGCTGGAGACCGACAGCGAACTGATCGCGGGAGCAGGCTACGCCGGTGATTGGGACAAGTACCTTGCCCTTTTCGCCAACGCCGGTGGCGCCAAGTATGTCGGTGAGTCGAGCACTCACTATACGAAACTGCCTCGGATCACCGGAGTGGCCGGGAGAATCGCCGCCGTCGCCCCCGAGGCACGGCTCATCTATCTGGTGCGAGATCCCGTGGCACGCACTCTCAGCCATTACCGCTATGCCGTTCGCCGCCGGACGGAGCGACGCCCGCTCCCGGTCGCACTGCGCCAGGAACCGTTCTACGGAGCGGTGAGCAACTATGCAATGCAGCTTGAGCCGTACCTCAGCACCTTTGGTGCGGATCGGGTCTATGTCCTCGAGCTCGAGCGACTTGCCCGCGACCCCCACACGGAGCTAGAAGGACTCTTCTCGTGGCTGGGACTGGCGCCAAGCGGCGCAGATGCGTTTGAGAGGCGGAACGAGATGCCGGCTGAGGTCGAAGTCACGACGGGCCCCGATGCTTTACATCGGCTTGGGCAGTCTCGGGCGTATCGAAAGGCCATAAGACGGATGATCCCGGAGCCGTTGCTTGCGGTGCTCCGGCGGCGGCTTCTTCGTCCGCTGGACGAAGGCGATCTTGCTCGTGAAGCTGCCGTGGCCTACCTCCGTGAGCTACACGAGCCAGAGGTTGTCGCGCTGGAGGTGCTCCTCGGCCGATCCTTCGAGGATTGGTCCACCCTCCGGCCCGCTTGAGATCGGCGCCAACCCACAATCCCGGCGGGAGACCGACTGGTACAGTCGGTTCTCGAGGGGAGTTCATGGATTTCACCGAGGAAGGTTTTGCATCGGGGTGGACCGCAACTGGGGAGCTACCCGGTTCGATGGTGCATGAATCGGGAATGAAGTCATCAGCCGAGTTTGTCGACTGCCCTGGTGGGTCAGTGTTCACCGTAGTTCATCAGCCGTCGTCAACTGCCGACCTAGCCATGGTGATCTGCCAGCCGATCTACGCCGAGGTTGCCAGAAATCAGAGGCGCGAATTGATTCTTGCCTGGCAGCTGGCTTCGGTCGGAATCATGGCCGTTCGGTTCAACTACCGGGGCGCTGGACACAGCAGCGGGCGAGCCGACCAACTCACGTTCGCTGACATGGTTGAGGATGCGAGCGAGGTGGCTCGCTGGTTGGTCAACGAATGGGGACAGCCGCGGATTGGTTTCGTTGGGACGCGGCTGTGGGCGCTCGTTGCCGTTGCCGCAGCCAAAGGTCATCCGGGATCTCCCCTGGTTCTGTGGGAGCCACCCCCGGACATGGACCGCTACTACAACGAGGTTTTCCGGGCTCGCATGATCGGCTTGGTCAAGCAGGGTCGGAGAACGCCGTCCGGAAAAAGCTCTCTCGACGATTTTGCCCGGGACGGTGTGATCGATGTCCTGGGTAGTCCCTTGTCCCACTCGCTATATCAGTCTACGAAGGACCTTGAACTCGGCGAACTGCTGGATCAAGCGGGTCCTCGCCCAACCTCAATCATCCAGATGACCGTGAAACAAGAGATTCGACCGAGCCTCAAAGGTGTTCTCGCACGTCGTCCCGCCGGCAGCACTATTGAGGCCACGACGATTCCATATGATGAGGCGTGGTGGTTCGGGGCAGCTGGGCACGGCCCGGTCGTCGAAACCAAGCTGTCGGCCATGGAAGCTGTTCCACGGACTGTGGACTTCCTGCTGGGAGCCGGCCATGAGTGATCACGCTGTGATCGCCGAGGGCCCCTTCTTCGTGCAGGCTTCGACCGGTCCCGTATTCGGCGTGGTCACAACGCCCCCTGAGCCGCGTGGGGCAGTGGTCCTATGTCCTGGTGGTTGGCAAGCCGGCAATACCAACTCGAACCGCCTGCTGGTGCGGATGGCTCACGAACTGGCCGGATTCGGTCTTTCGAGTGTTCGCTTTGACTGGGAGGGGACGGGCGAGAGTCCCGGCAGCCGCCAGTCGTTCGTGTTGGACAACCCAGCCCCCGGGGACGTGCTCGCCGCCTCCCGAATGGTTGAAAAGCCGCAAGCGCTCGTGGGCCTTTGCTTCGGGGCCCGATCTGCATTGTCCGCAGCACCCGACCTCCCGGACTTGAAATCCCTTGTCCTATTGTCATTCCCCCTGCCAGCGGCCCGAGTCAAGGTGCAGCGAGCCGAGCGAGTCGGAACGCTTGCCGCACTTCGGGAGGGTCTCCGCCCAGCAGCGATCAAGGGGTGGTTCGATCCAGCGACGCGGCGGGTGTACCGGAAGTTCATATCTCTGCGGTGGCAGAAGCTGCGAGCTTCGGCCGGTCTGGGCAGCAATGCCAAGGTCCAGGAGGCGGTAGCGCGCAAGGCCCGGAAACAGGTCCTCGATGTTGAAGCCCTCGTTGGGCAACTCGAGCACCTAGCCGAACTCGGAGTCAAGGTGTTGTTCCTGTTCGGAACGACCGATGAGCTGTATGACGAATTCGTTTAGGCCAGAAGTGGTCCACTGGGAAGCTTGATCGACAAGTATCCACGTCTGATGGAGATCGCCGTGATTGAAGGTGACCTT
>CBDUNF010000315.1:0-2766 GCA_965368515.1 uncultured bacterium | reverse complement strand
AGCCACCGAGAGGCCGCAGCCCACTTCCGGCTTCTCGAGCCCTATCTGGATCGCATCGACGACAACGAGCGAGCCTCCATCGTCGACGACTGGGCTCGTACCGAGTATTACCTCACCAGCAGTGAGTCCGCACACATTCTGGCCCGCGCACTCGCCCTCCATCGCTCGACGGGCAACGACCTCGCCCTGGCGCGCGCCTTGACGTTCGCAGTGCGTGTCAACGAGATAACCGGTCGGCCCGACTCGGCTGAAGACGCGTCACGAGAGGCCATCACGATCCTGGAGTCCCATCCACCCAGTGCGGACCTGGCTGCGGCCGTGAGCCAGCGTGCCTGGCTCATGAAGATGAGGGGCGATAGGCCACGAGCCGTCGAGACCGCAGAGCGGGCGATAAGACTCGCCGAGAAGATCGGCGACGAGCTGAGTTCGATCAACGCTCTCATCACGAAGGGACATATGACGCTCCTCTGGGGCGACCCGAACGGTTTCCACATGCTGGAGGAAGCCCGATCGCGTGCCGAGCATGCCGGCTACCCGTTCGAGGAGAGCCTGGCGCTGATGGACATGGCGGGAATAGCCACGGAGCACCGTGACCTCGAACGGGCGGGCGACCTATCCCAACGGGCCCGCGACACTGCCGCTCGCTATGAGATTGAGATCAACGAGAACGCCGCAATCGCCCACTATGCGAGGGTCCTGGATTGGCGGGGCGAGTGGGCGAAGGCCGAGGACACGGCAACAGATGCCGCAGGTGCTCATCTTGCGAAGGTCATGGACCGGAACGGAGAGGGGCCGAAAGCCGAGGACGCTGCAACAGGGGCCCTCGGTCATGCTCTCTTCTACAGCCAGCTCGTGGCCGGGCAAGTACTGGGACCTCTGCTGGCCCGCCAGGGTCGTCCCGGGGCCCGAACCATCCTCAGCAGCATCTGGCAGCGGGCCGATGCAGGCGACGAGATGCTCAACCTCCTTCCCTCCGCCGCCGGTCTGGCCGAGTACATGTGGCTCAGGGGGGAGCGCGATGCGGCACTCACATCCCGATTCATCGATATGCTCGAGGACACGAGAAGGCTGGCGTTTCCCTGGTCCGCAGGCTGGCTCGCCTTCTGGCTCTGGGCGCTGGGGGAACTCTCGGAGGCACCCGACGGTATCGCCGAGCCGTATCGGCTAGTCATGGAAGGTAGGCCGACCGAGGCGGCGGCTATTTGGGACGCAAAAGGGATTCCGTACGAACGGGGTCTGGCGCTCATGCATGGCGACGAAAAGGCCCGCCTGGAAGCCCTCGAGGTATTCGAGACACTGGGAGCAACCGCTGTCGCCGCCAAACTCAGGGGAGCACTGAGAGCCGAAGGTGTCGGCGTGCCACGAGGTAGAGGTCGCGAAACCAGGCGCCACGCCGCCGGTCTCACCGCCAGACAGGCCGAAGTCCTCGAACTCCTCGACGAAGGGCTATCCAACACCGAGATCGCCGACCGGCTCTTTGTGTCACCCCGAACGATCGAGACGCATGTCTCCGCAGTGCTCACCAAGCTGGACGCCTCCACACGGGAGGAAGCTGTGGTCCGAGCCCACGCGGAAGGCCTCATCTCTGAGAGCGACACTCACTACCGCAGGTAACCGGCAATCCCGACCGAAGGCCGCTACAGGATCTGGAGGGAGAGATCTGGCATCGGTCGCTGAGCCAACGACGGAAGGACCGGTGATCGGCTATTCGCCCGCAGCGTTGGAGGCCACGATCGAGCGAAGACCAATTGGAGGTTCTCGCTGGAGGCTCATGAGGAGAAACGCCCGGTAGCGATGCGTTGCAGACCGCCCGGCGGGCGATCGAGAGCGGCTGGTCTATCCTTGCAGCGGACAAATAGGGGTGGGATGGGGTTGCCGCAATGATCGAGACTCTACGAACATCGATCCGGGTGTTCATCCCCAAGGGCCAGCGGGTGAAATGGTTCGGCTTGATCCTCATCGCTCTGGCGGTGGCGGGCGCCGAGACACTGACGGCTCTGCTCATTTTCCGGGTTCTCGGCTACGCCACCGACCCGCAACCGGAATCGCCGTCCATCGCATTGGCGTTTGGACTCGAGGCCACCCTCTTCCCCCTCCTCTTCCTCGCCGGAGTCGTGTTCGTGCTGCGCGGACTGCTGTCGATGTTCAGCATCTATGCCCAGAACCGGGCCGTGCAGGATGCCGGAGCTGCGGTGGCCACCCTCATCCATCGTCGATACCTCCAAGCGCCATACAGCTTCCACCTGTCCCGCAACTCCAGCGAGTCCCTTCGGACGGTCCTGTGGAGTGTGGACCGAGCGACGAACAACGCCCTCACACCGATCATCAATATCGCCACCCAGGGCCTCATCTCGGCGACGCTCTTCGGGCTACTCGTTGCCATTGCTCCCGTCCTGTCGCTCACCGCCGTCTTCGTTCTCGCCGTGGGGCTCGCTCTCGTCTTGAGGATGATTCAGCCACGCCTGGGCCACGTGGGGAAAGTCGTCGAGGACACGGTGCACAAGCTGATCGTCAGCGTTCGGGACTCCTTCGACAGTGTCCGAGACATCAAGGCCTATCGGGCCGAGGCCTACTTCGACCGACGCTTCAGACGGCACCGCAAGACGCTCGCCGAGTTGAGAACCACGAAGTCTCTCCTCGATCAGATTCCCAGCGCGGCCGTGGAATACATGGTGGTCATCGGGTTGCTGATTCTGATCGGCTTCGCCTCCAATAGCGACACGTTCGGCGAGTACGTACCCATCCTGGGGGCCTTTGGGTATGCAA
>CBDUNF010000314.1:0-2771 GCA_965368515.1 uncultured bacterium | reverse complement strand
CGCCCGCCTCGAGGAGGGCATTGCGGGTCAGAGCCTTGTGCTCGTCGATCGTGGCGGCATTGATCTTCGGCATGAGAGCGGATTGTATCGGCATCGCATAGTCGCCGTCTCGTCGCTGACCCGTCCCGGGTTGTATCTGCCAGAATCCTTGGGCAAGTAGCCCGGTACAATCCGCCCGACCGGTCGACACATTCTTGGAGGGATTTCCGTGCCTACTACCGTTTTGATTGGTGCTCAGTGGGGAGACGAAGGCAAGGGAAAAGTCACCGACCACCTATCGGAATCGGCGGACGTCGTGGTCCGCTACCAGGGCGGCAACAACGCCGGCCACACGATCATCGTCGACGGCGAGCGGTTTGCACTCACCCTGATCCCGAGCGGCGTGCTCTACCCCCAGGTCACACCGGTAATCGGCAACGGTTGCGTCATCGACCCTGCGGTGCTGGTCGCCGAGATGGCGGAACTGGATTCACGAGGTATCGATCCGACGCGTCTCCGCATTTCGGCAAACGCCCACGTAATCATGCCGTATCACCGCAAACTCGATGCGGTGATGGAGCGATTCCTCGGGCAGCAGCAGATCGGGACGACAAAACGAGGTATTGGTCCGGCATACATGGACAAGTTCTCGAGACACGGCATCAGGGTCCAGGATCTCTTCGACCCAAAGATCTTCCGGCAGAAGCTCGACGTTGCGCTCAAGGACAAGAACAAGATCCTGACCAAGGTGTACAACTCGCTCCCGATGGACGCGGAGCCCATCGCCGAGGAGTACCTCGGATATGCCGACAGCCTGAAGGACTACGTCACCGACACTTCGCTGCTGCTCTGGGAAGCACAACAGGCCGGCAAGAACATCATCTTCGAAGGTGCCCAGGGCACCCTTCTCGACATCGACCATGGCACGTATCCGTTTGTGACCTCGTCCAACCCGACGGCCGGCGGAGCAACAACGGGTAGCGGGATCGGCCCCACCACTATCAACCGCATCATCGGTGTTGCCAAGGCCTACATCACCCGGGTTGGCACCGGCCCCTTCCCAACCGAACTGCATGACGAAACCGGAGCGCGGATGGTCGAACTCGGGGGCGAATTCGGCACGGTGACCGGGAGGAAACGCCGCTGCGGCTGGCTCGACCTCGTGGCGCTGAAGTATGCGGTGCGAGTCAACGGTCTCACCGACCTGGCGATGACGAAGCTCGACATCCTGTCCAACTTCGAAACCTTGAGGGTCGGCGTGGCATACGACTCGCTCGGGGAACGGTTCAACGAGTTCCCCCGGCAGCAGCGCATCCTCTACAACTGCCACCCTGTCTACGAAGAGCTGCCCGGCTGGAACACGGATATCTCCGAGGTTCGCAAATACGACGACCTGCCAAAGGAAGCTCAGCAGTACATCGAATACGTCGAGGAGGCGATTGGTATCCCGATCTCCATGATCGGAGTCGGACCCGCCCGTGACGCGACTGTGATGAGGACACAATGAGGGTCCTATTGGTCGGTGGCGGCGGCCGCGAGCACGCTCTCGGCTGGAAACTGGCGCAGAGCCACACAATCACAGACCTCATCGCGGTGCCCGGTAACCCCGGCTTCGCCCAGATCGGGGCTTGTGTGCCCGGGATCGACATTCTCGATCCAGGCGCCATCGTTGATCTGGCCCTCGCCAACGCGATCGACCTAGTGGTCATCGGTCCGGAGGCACCGCTGGCCGCCGGCGTGGTTGACGCGCTCACGTCTGCCGGCATTCGGGCCTTTGGCCCAACCCGAGCAGGCGCCCAACTCGAATCATCAAAGGCCTTCGCCAAAACGATCATGAAGCGAGCCGGGGTGCCTACCGCCGACTGGCGTGCGTTCACCGATGTCGACGAGGCCATCGACTACCTGGAGACGATCGACGGTCCCTATGTGGTCAAGGCCGATGGCCTGGCCTACGGGAAGGGTGTCTTGGTCACCGAAGACCTGATTGCCGCCCAAGGGTGGGCACGTCTGTGCATCGGTGGCGAGTTTGGTGAAGCCGGTTCGACGGTTGTCATCGAGGAGCACCTGGCCGGTCAAGAGGTTTCCATATTCGCAATATGCGACGGGACCCGGGCCGTGGCTCTCGAGCCGGCCCGCGACTACAAGCGCCACCGCGACGGCAGCCGGGGCCCCAACACCGGAGGCATGGGGTGCTACTCGCCGGTAGCCGATCTGCCGGAGGACCTGGTCGATCGGACGATCAACGAGGTCATCCATCCCGTGCTGACTGAGATGTCGAAGGATGGGATCGAATACCGCGGTTTCCTCTACGCAGGCCTCGTGCTCACCGATGAAGGGCCCAAGGTCCTGGAGTTCAACTGCCGCCTCGGAGATCCTGAAACTCAGGTGCTGCTCTCGCGCCTCGATGAGGACCTGCTCGAGCTTCTGGCATCGGCGGCAGAGGGCTACCTCCCAGATGGACCGCTGCAATGGCGCGACACGGCCATCGTCGACGTCGTGCTGACGGCCGCCGGCTATCCGGACAACCCTGAGATAGGTCGGGCGATCAGCGGTGTCAACGAGGTGAACGGCATTCCCAACGTTCAGGTCTTCCACGCCAACACCAAGCGGACACCAGAGGGCCTGATAACCGCAGGGGGCCGTGTGCTCAACATCGTTGCCGCAGCTTCAACTGTGGCCGATGCCAGAACCCTTGCCTACGAGGCGGCCTCTCACATCCACTTCGGCGGTATCCACTACCGCAGAGACATTGCCCAAGCATGATCCCGCGCTACACACTCCCGGAGATGGCG
>CBDUNF010000313.1:0-2783 GCA_965368515.1 uncultured bacterium | reverse complement strand
CCCAGCGTTGTCCTCTACTGGATCCCCGTTGGTGCGGGTGGAGCGGGCTTTGTCCGAATCAACGGCAAGATATACGAGGCTACCCGAGCGATGCTCGAAAGGCGCCGGCCCCTCGATCTCTATCACACCGCTTTGGAAGTGCGTCTCCCGGAGGCTCGCTTCGTTATTGAGAACGCCTGGCCGAGTCCCGACCGTCACGCCGAGACGAGAGGTGTCGTTGTCGAAGGCGCGGTCTTCAGCCGGAAGCTCGCTCGCCTACGTTGGCTTCGATACGAGGTTCGCCGCTGGGCCGAAGGGTTCATTCCTGACGTGGCCGATGCCGTCGGAGGGCCGCGGCTGCTCAGTTCGGATATGGCCTCGGCGCAAGCAGTGCTGGACGAGGTCGCCTCTGTACCTGCAATGGTCTGGGGCCGGGACGAACTCGGCGCTGGCGAGATGTGGAACTCAAACTCGGTCATCTCATGGTTGCTGGCACGCAGCCAGCTTCTATCGGATGAGGTGCGGCCACCGACCGGTGGGCGAGCCCCCGGCTGGCGATCGGGCGTCGTGGCCGCGGGGCGGTCGGGATAGATATCCCGGGCGTCTGGAGCGCTATAGCCGGGGATCGGGGGACAGCAGATCCCAACGGTTGCCCGCGATGTCCTTGAAGACTGCGATCGTTCCGTACGGTTCGCGGCGAGGCGCGGTTACGAACTCCACGCCTGCGTCAGACATGCGTGCATATGCCGTGTCAAAGTCGCCTACTCGTAGAAAGAACCCGACTCGCCCCGCCATCTGATTACCGATGGCGGCTTCCTGAGATTTGCCATCCGCCTGAGCCAACAGCAAACCCGTCTCCGCCATAGGGGGGCGAACGACAACCCACCGTTTCGGTCGACCATCGTTGGTCACTGATGGCGAGTCCTCGACGAGTTCGAAGCCGAGCACGTCCACGAAGAAACCGATAGCCGCGTCGTAGTCTGCCACGATGATCGTGATGAGATCGAGGTGGGCCACTGGTAGCTAGCCGGCGACCCGCTCGCCGAGTTGGTCGCGAGCCACTTTGACGATCTGGTTCACCTTGGCCAGTTCGGTCCGTGGTATCGGTTGCAATGGTTTACGCGGGATGCCGGTCCACAGACCCGCAGCTCCGGCCGCGGCTTTGGTGCCGACAACGCCAAAGGCCTCGATCTCCTTTGTTGCCGCCGTGAGCTGGGCTTGTACCGAATCCGCCCGCGACACCGACTCCCTCGCCGTCAACACAACCGCGGAGACGAGTTCTGGAACGTAATTGGCTGAGGCTGTAATCGCTCCGATGGCGCCACCGGCGATGGCCTGGGTGAGCGCGCTGCTCGAACCGGAGTACACCAAGAAACCCTCGGTCGAAGCTTCTGCGACATGCTTGGTGTGGAGAGGACGTCCGGCACTGTCCTTGAGGCCGACGATATTGGGATGCTCCGACAGGGAGGCGGCATACTCGGATGGCAGGTCGTACCCCGTCACCGCCGGAACTGAATACAAGAAGACGGGCAACGCTGCGGACTCAGCTACCGCCTCGAAGAAACGCTTGACCGCATCGTGGTTACCTCGAGCCATTGCTGTTGGCGTCATAACGAGGGCAGCGTCAGCGCCGGCGACGGCGATCTCATCGACCTGGCCGATCGCCTGGCGGACGGACTGGGCCTGGACACCGCAGAGCAGGAAGGGGTCTGGTCCGAGTTCCTTGCGGGCCTCACTCACCAGCAGAGCTCGTTCACCCTGCTCGAGGTACGGGCCTTCACCGGTGGATCCGCCCAGCACGAATCCGGTGACGTCGCGAGACGCCAACAGTTGCAGGTTGTGATGATGGGCTTCGACGATGATGTCGCCGTTGTCATCGAACGGCGTAATCAGAGCTGTCATGAAATGGGGGGGTCTGCGCACAGATCCTTCTTTCATCGTGCGGGATGCAGGGTAATGGTCTTTGGACGGCCGCGATCCAAAATCACGGAAGTTGGGGTACATCTGCCCCATATAGCCAGAGATCGAAGAGGTCATCGAGTTCTGTTCCTGAGACCGATTCGGCAATCGCGATGAAATCTTCGGTCCGCACAACTCCATTGCGATAGGTGTCTGCGTAGGTGCGGAGGATCTCGAAGAAGGCTTCGTCCCCGACCTCAACTCGCAGCGCATGGAGCACGAGGCCGCCACGGACATACACGCTCGAGTTGAATAAGTCGTTGGCCGGGGGGTTGCCCGGCGGATCGTGCACAGAGAGTGCCATTGCGTTGCGCTCACCGCTGATTGTCGCCAGCATCGCGGCTTCGCCTCGCGTGTCCTCTAGCCACAGCCACTCAGCGTATGTTGCGAAGCCCTCGTTCAGCCAGATATCACCCCAATCGCCAGGAGTGACGGAGTTGCCAAACCATTGATGAGCAAGTTAGTGAACCATCACGATCTCGAAAAACTGAGGGATGTCGACCATGAATCGGCCAAAGATCGACAGAGTCTGGTTCTCCAACGCTGCCTCGAAATCATCAACGACGGCTAACCCATAGGCATCGAAGGGGTAGGGCCCAAAGAGGCCTTCGAAGAACTCGATCATGGTGCCGTGGGTTGCCAGCGTGGCGAGGGACGCCGGAGACAGGTCATCGGGTATGACGTTGCGCACCGCAACCCCCGCAGTGGCCGTCGATGCTTCATCGGTCACTAGCTCTACGTCGCCGATCACCACGGTTGCCAGATAGGAAGCCATGGGTTGCCGCGATTCCCAAACCCATGTCGACCAGCCGACGTCCGTACTCGTTTCGACGAGCACGCCGTTG
>CBDUNF010000312.1:0-2786 GCA_965368515.1 uncultured bacterium | reverse complement strand
CGTCAAGGCCGGAACGACACTTGCGCTGCATAACGATAGCGATGCGGAGGTGCACGAGCTGGTGGCAATACGGCTCCCCGACGACGAGCAGCGGCCCGTTGCCGAGCTGGTGCAACAGCCACCCGAGGAACTGGCTCAGTTGTTCCCGCTCGTCAAAGCCGTGTTGATCGCACCACCGTCTGAGGATGGGTTCGCCGTTGAGGGCACCGGGACTCTCACCGAGCCCGGTCGGTACGCGGTGATCTGCGTCATTCCCACCGGCGCCGACCCGGCGGAGTACTTGACCGCTGCTGCCGAAGCGGAGGGCGGCCCGCCAGAGGTTGCCGGTGGTCCTCCACACATCGTGCATGGGATGTTTGGGGAGATTGTCGTCGAGGGGTAGCAGCCCTTGGTCGTAGCAGCCGCTCGCTCTGGGTTCGCTCGGGGGGAGCGGCTGCGTCGATCTGTGATGACATAGGGCCGGCCGCTACGGACGATGCGGACATATGTCTCCGAGGCAGGCTCGAAGCATCTGTCTCTGTTCCCCGGCGTTGCGTTGGTTCGCGTTCTGTCCTGTTGGGCCCGCAAAGCAAGTGCGCCGTGCCTATTGGGGATTGGGCTCGCTAGGCACCATCTGACGCGTTTGCGCAGCGCGAATCTGTGTGCATCGAGACGCTCCGGAAGTGCTTCTTCGGCGTCCGGATACAGGTGTCCATAGGTATCCATAGTCACTGTCATGGTCGAATGGCCTAGATGACGCTTGATGTGCTCGGGGTGTGCCCCTTCGGCAATGAGGGGCGCCGCGCAGCTCGCGCACGGCTGGTTTCCTGATCCGTTTGGTGAAGTTGCTACGGCGCGGAAGCTGTCTATGTCCCTCGGTCGACTGCCGGTCCCTTCGTCCCTGGGATGTGAACACGAGGGTGTCGGCGTCAGCCTCAACAACGTCGGTCAAGTGCTGACTCAGCAGATCACACACCGATGGCGGAACCGCAACGAATCGGTTCGGCCGCTTGCCGTCGATCCCCAAGGTAGAAACGAACCCACCAGGAAAGCAAACGGGCGGCGCTGCCACGCGCTAGGACACTGCGAATTGAGCACCCAACGCCCAGGTTGTGGGCATAGCGTTGGCGATAACTGGGCGTTGCCCGGTCACGGGTCGCCCGCATCGGGTAGGGCGAACTCGTGCAGATCTCTCCTCACACTCACCGCGCTTCTCGCTGTTCTTTGGCAGCCCCCCGTTGAGTGTCTCTTGACCGAACGTTGATCGTCTGAGTCGATGCTGGCGACAAGGGAAGCCAGTCGAGGAGAGGAGACTCTTGTGGTATCTCTGAAAGCAAGACGTTCGTATTACCTGGTCCCGTTGGCGGTGGTGATCCTGTTCGGGGCCTTGCTGGGTGCCGCCTCCGCCCAGGAAGACGTTGCCTACACCGGATGTCTAACAAACGGCGGATCGATCACCAGAGTTGCCATCGGTGAAGAACCAGCCTCACCATGCAACGGAAACATGGCCGAGATCAGCTGGAACATGACCGGACCACCGGGACCGGAGGGTCCGCAGGGCGACCCAGGACCAGAGGGCCTCACCGGCCACCAAGGTGAAGTAGGACCGCAAGGACCGCAAGGACTAACCGGCCCGCAAGGGCTCACAGGACCGCAAGGCTTGACGGGACTACAAGGCCCGCAGGGACCAGTCGGCCCGCAAGGACCAGCCGGGCCGTCAGCGGCGACTCCCACACCCACATTGGGTTTCGTGACTGCCACCAACGGTCTGGAGATCAATCCTGACGAGGCCGTGACGAACGCGTTCATCGTTTCCACCGGGGGCCTTGGCAGCTGTGTGGGTGCGATCTATCTCGACAGCACACTCCTAGGAACTGCAACGATCGATGCCACACTGGGAGGTTTCGAGGAGTTTCTCACTCTTGACACAGTCGGGCTTGTGGCGCCAGAGGGTGCCTCCATCACCCTTGTCGCCAGCGTAAGCAATCCGTCCATCAATTGCGTCGCTTGGTACGTCGGCTACGAGGTAGAGGATTGAGTTGCGTCTAGTCGGCGGGTCGTGATGGGTAGTGAGCTTCCTGTCTTGGATCGTCTGGTGATGGTGGGCACGAAACAGAATTGACGAACAAGAAGGGCTAGTTCGTTGATTCGTCTACTCCGTACCCAGAGAGAAGCATCCTCCGCAACATCAGCCGCAATGCGCTGCACAGCAGCGATCTGGCAGCAGCGAACTTGCTCGGTCCGCCTCTTGTCCCTCTCGTGTCCGTCAGGCAGTGCCACGAGGACGACCGAGCGTGGCAGGAAGGCTGCCATCGTCGAGAGTCAAGATCCTCGCCAGTATTGAGCGTGCCTTGTCCTACGAGCCATCAGTGATGACGACTGGCTACAGAGAATCCTGACTTACTGTTGCCGCACGAGGCAGGCACCGACGCGATTGCGGCGGCCCATCGATCGTCGCTGTCTGCGAACCGGACTGGGGGTGACGCGAGATCCAAGACATGGCTGTACGATCCACGTTCGAATGAATATCGTCTTCGTGCTTCTCCTCATCCTGGTCATGGTGGGTTTCAACGCGCTGTACGTCGCAGCGGAGTTCGCCACCGTCGGCTCCAGGCGATCGCGCGTTCAGGAGACCGCGGAGACCGGGAGCGGATCGGCCACCGGCCTCCTCGAGATCCTCCGCGACCCAAAGCGGCTCGACAACTACGTCGCCGCCTGCCAGATCGGCATCACCCTGTCCAGCCTCGTTGCCGGTGCCTACGGTCAAGCCCAGCTCGTCCCCCTGTTCCAGGAGCAGTTCGGGAGCT
>CBDUNF010000311.1:0-2807 GCA_965368515.1 uncultured bacterium | reverse complement strand
GGCCTCGACAGTTCATTTTGAGGACAGCACCACGTGGGTGCGTCAGCCGGATTATTGGGTCAGACCCCACCCAGGTCTCATGCGGCTCTTGGTAGGTGTTTGAACGTTTGGCGGGCGACGTAGCGTTTGAGGCAGCGCATGACCTCTGCGGTGTTCAAGCCTTGGGCTCGCCGCCGCCGCACGTAGTCGCGGGTCTGGTCATCGGAGGCCATGCGGGTCAACACGATGCGGTAGAGCGCCGCGTTCGCTTGCCGGTCGCCGCCACGGTTCAGCCGCACCCGGCCGCTCGTCTTGCCGGATCCGGCGGGGATCGGGGTGACGCCACACAGGTGCGCCCATGACCGTTCCGTGTGCAGCCGGTCGGGGTTGTCGCCGGCTGCGACGAGCAGCGAAGCAGCGGTGTCGACTCCGACTCCGTAGAGGGCGAACAGCGACGGTGCCGTCTGTTCGATGAGACCGACAAGGGCGTCATCGATGCTGCGCATCTCGACGTTGAGGCGTTGGATACGCTGGGCGAGGTTACGGATCACAACGTTGGTCGTATACGTCACCGGGTCGTTTCCTTTGCGGGGCCTCATTGCAGCGGCCTCCGTGACGAGTCCGGTCTTGTATCGATCCTTGTATCGGGCCCGGATCTCGTCGGGTGCACAGATGACGAGTTGCCGGAGCTGGTTCAGCGCCGCGATCCGTTGACGTCGTGCCGAACGGCGAGCAACCAGCAGGACCCGCATCTCTTCGACTCGGCCGTTACGCAGCTTCGGTGTCACCGACGCCGACCCGGACAGTGCGGCCCTCGCCGCCGACACCGCGTCGACCGGATCAGACTTCCCCAACCGGCGACGGGCCTGCCGGTTCGGCCGATCCACCTCAACGACGTCGACATCCAGGTCATGGAGGAACCGGGACAGACCGACGCCATACGACCCGGTGCCCTCCACCCCGACCCGCAGCACCCGACCAAACCCGACCAGCCAACCCGCCAACGCCTCATAACCGCCAGCGTCGGCCGGGAACGACTCGATCCCCAACACACCACCATTGCCATCAACTGCCGCAGCGACATGCACATCTGCATGCGTATCCACACCGCCAACCACTCCAGATACCATCGACATGGCTGCCCCTTTCACTCGCGTATGGGCAAAGGGGTGGCACACGCCACCGGGACGGCGGAAAGGACCCAACCGAGCCGGAGCTATCGGCTCAACCGGAGATCCACCGCCCAACCGGGGCGTGCAACACCAACCACATCATCCCTCCCAGCCGGTTATGGGTGCCCGCCTAGTAGCCGGTGAAGTCGGCTCCTGGCGGGATGTGGGGGTAGTCATTTGTGCTTTGCGCGAGCTCGACGAGTGGTTGCATTGCAGCCTTGACGACCCAGGAGAGGGTGAGCTCGGATTCCATCAGGTTGACAGTTTCGGTTGGGTCGGCAGTGAGGTCGTATACAGAGGGTATCTGCGGTTTGACGATGGGGGATGTCCATTTGTCGTTGACCGCAAGCTGGAAGTGGACCTTGAAGTTCTTCCACTTGACGGACCACGGCTCTCCGTCAGTTCCGATGAAGACGAACGAGTCGCGGCTCGACGTGTCGGTGTCGCCGAGGAGGAACGCCGACATGTCAACACCATCGATGGGTCGGTCGGTGGGCATCCGATCGACTTCGCCGACGAGCGCAGCGAGCGTCGGCAACCAATCGTAGGTCGCAACGATCTCGTCCGTGACGACGCCTTGCGGGATGTGGCCGGGCCAGCGAACCATCGCTGGTGACCGCATCGAGCCCTCCCAGGAGCCGCCGAACATGCCTCTCCATGGGCCGTTGGAGCCGAAGACCCGTCCGTCCAACAGTGCCGCCGCATTGTCGCTGAGCCACACCACGATGGTGTTGTCGGCAACGCCTGCTTCGTCGAGGGCATCGAGGATCTGCCCAGCGCGGGCGTCGAGTTCTGCCATATTGGCGACATACTCAGCCGGGGAGATGTCCGCGAAGTCCGGGTGAGCGAGCATCGGCGGATGCACGTTGGTGAACGGCGCGTACAAGAAGAACGGTCTCCCACCGGCAGCGTTCCGGTTGATGAAGTCGATGGAGCGTTCCGTGATGCCCTCATCCATAAAGGGCCTCGTTTGGAGGTTGAAATCGGCGGCGGCGCGCTGGGGTTCACCTTTGCGACCCTCGTGGATCTTGGGGACTTCCCAGTCATCGGGATACTGGGGGTGATCCGAGTAGGACGCTTCATCGCTCGACTCGGTGATCCCCCACCACTCATCGAACCCCTGATCGGTCGGCAAACGCCCCTCAGCGTTTCCGAGATGCCACTTGCCGAAGCACGCTGTCGCGTAGCCAGCATCCGAGAACAACTCCGCAGCCGTGTACTCCCACGGCGCGAGCCCGTAATCGCCCGGCTCACCGGGAAGCGGCACCCGGAACGTACCGCTCCGGATCGGCATCCGCCCCGTCAACAACGCACTCCGCGTAGGCGTGCACTGTGCCTCCGTGTTGAAATTCGTGAACCGGACCCCCTCAGCAGCGAGCCGATCCAGCCGAGGCGTCGGCACCGTGCCCCCATAACACGACAACCCCCCAACACCCACATTATCCGCAAGCATCACCACAACGTTGGGACGATCTGTCACAATCCCACTCCTTAGCACCGCAGCCAACAAGCTTCCTGCAACGCAATATAGCCCGCCCATATCGGCACCTATGGGCGGCCCGACCAGGGCGTGCGACACCGGCCCGAATCATCCCACCCAGCCGGATATGGGCGGCAAGGAGTGACAGTGTCGGCGGCTTGTCTCAACTCTGACTA
>CBDUNF010000310.1:0-2812 GCA_965368515.1 uncultured bacterium | reverse complement strand
GTCGTTGCGTTCCTCGTCACCCGCGGCGGCAATCGCCGTACCCAGCAGGTAGAGGATGATCCCGGCTCCGCCGGCCAAGGAGAGAGATATGAAGGCTGCCCGCACATAGGCTTCCGAGATGCCGAGCCGGTCGGCAATGCCCCCGGCCAGGCCCATGATGACTCGGTTGTCGAGGCGGCGCACGACGATGCTGCGGATTCGTCCGATCGGTGTGGTCGGCGGCTCCTGTGTTGCGGTGTCGGTTTCCATTGGACATGAATGTTGTCACAGTGCAGTGCAGGCCACAACTAGGACTATCCCTGGTTCGGGTTTGCCGACCCTCAGGGTGGCGTCAGGGTATTTCCCGATATGCCGTCTGGCGTATTCGTGCGATCCTTTCGGTATGGAATCGACACAGCTACCCACGGAACCGCAAAGACAACGTCCCCGCCTCGAACGCCTCCGCAGCGACCGCGCCGTGGCCGGTGTTGCTTCCGGCCTCGCCCGCTACCTCGACGTCGATGTCGCCTGGGTGCGAATCGCCTTTGTTGTTGCTGCCCTGTTCGGCGGTACCGGTGTCCTCATGTATCTGGTCGGCTGGATCGCGATGCCGGAGGAAGGCGAATCGGATTCGATTGCGACGCACAAGACGCGGAACTTCGAGAATGCCGGTAGTTGGATTGGCGTCGGGCTCATCGTGCTGGCTGCGATGATCATCGTGGGCAATACGGGCCTGATTGATGGCGACCTCGTTTTTGCTGCCGTCCTCATCGTTATTGGTTTCCTGCTCTATCGCGGCGATATCGGCCGCTTTGCCAGCCGTTCAGATGAATCTGACGACCAGCCTGCGTACACACCGGCGGCGACATCGTCAGCCGTTGTCGACACTGCTGACACGTCTCCCGGCGACACGCTCATCTACGGTCGGGACAGCGAAGAGCCGGTTGCTCCTCCGATCCCGGCGAGTCCGCCGGCACCGCCACCGCCCCCGGATCCCGCATTTCAGCCTCGTCCCGGCGAGTCCCGCCAGTCTTCCGGTCTCGGGCGTCTCGCCGTTGCCACCGTGCTCATCGTGATCGGCGTCATAGGCGTTGGACAATCAGCCGGTTGGTGGCAACCAGAGATTCGCCACTACGTCGGTTCCATCTTCGTAGTGCTTGGTGTTGCACTGGTGGTCGGCAGCATTCTGGGACGGGCTCGGTGGTTGATCGTGGTTGGCTTCATCTCGGCTCCGCTCCTGTTCGGGGCTGCGTTGCTCGATGTCCCGCTTGAGGGAGGCTTCGGTGATCCGGACTACACGCCGCTCACAGCTAGCGACCTGAACTCCGAGTACCGACTGGTCGGAGGGGAAATGATCCTCGACCTGAGCGGGCTAGATCTGGCTGCGGGCGAGGTTTACGAGGTCGGCGCCAGCGTTGTCTTCGGCCGCCTCGAGATTCGTATCCCGGACGACATGGGTGTCGAACTCAGCGCCGAGCTCGATGCCGGTGAGATGCGCTTCGACGGTAGCGTTGAGGCAGAGGGCCTGAACGCCCAGCGAACCCGTATCTATGACGGCAGCGGGCTCATCAAACTGGACGCCCACGTCGGCTTTGGGCAGCTCGAGATATTCGAGGTCGAGGAGGTTTCGCCATGAAGAGGCACGCATTCGATCCATTGTCATTCATCTTTGGGCTTCTGTTTCTGCTCGTCGGCCTTCCGCTGCTTGTGAGCCAGTCGGGGCTGGAAGTCTTCGAGGGGCGCTGGGTTTTTCCAGCATTCCTGGTTCTAGCCGGCGTCGTGGTCCTGGCCTCAGCTCAGTTCTCATCCAACGATGACGACGAGACCGAGAAGGACCCGTTCAGCTACGAGGATCAGTCGTCGCTCTAACGGTGACGGCGCCACCGTCGTTGATAGCCTGCATCGCAAATGAGAACCGATCGACGCTGCAGCACAATCGCACGTCATCAGGATGAGCGAATGTGGCAGCACGTAGCGACCGTGCGCGATCGTGCGTAGCAACGGCCTCCCCGGCGGCCGCACCATCCGCCGTGCCGGTGAGGAGCAACTCAGTAAGCAGATCGGAGCAAATCACATCCTCGGCGGCAACTGCGTTTCCACCGATGCCGGAGGCGACGATGGTGACCTCGGGGTAGTCGGCGACGGCCGATGCGGTGGCCGTAGCCACAACCAAGCTGGAGACGAAGACCGGGTCGGCGCCATTGTCGAGCGCGGCTCTTGCGCAGCGGGTTCCCGCCGAGCTGCGATGGACAATGGTTCGTCCGACGAGGAGTTCCGGCTCGGCTTGGATCTCACCGGGGGAATTGCCTAATTGAAACCCGGTTGGTCGGACCCCGTCCACCTCACCCATGAGAACAGAGTCGGGGATGGCGGCCGCGATCTCGCGAGCCTCTTGGACCTCGGCCGCCAGGATGATGCGGCTGGCGCCAGCCACAAGGGCGTATGCGGCCGCCGAGTACGCCCGGAAGACGTCGATGACGATCGTTGGTCCGCTGGTTCTCGCAGCCCCGGATAGCCCGGAACGATGGCTGATTATCACGACTCAAGTATCGCTGCCGCGAGCTGAACGCAGAAATGGGGCTGCCAAAGTGGCAGCCCCATCGTTGTTCATGTCAGTTGCGGGCCTCGTTGGCCACATCCCGGATCCGGCCGGCGTGGAAGCGGAGCACAGTGATGATTGTGCCGAGACCGAATGCGATGTCGAACAAGTAGAGCGCTACGCCGAGCCGTCGGAACAGCGCAATAGATCGGGAGATGCGACAAATGTCCGGCGCGCGACATTCTTCGGGGTGGGGCCTGTGTTCTTGGATGTGGTGGAGACGACTCGTACGCT
>CBDUNF010000309.1:0-2924 GCA_965368515.1 uncultured bacterium | reverse complement strand
CTGCCTCGCCGTGGCAAGTGCGGGCCAACGGAGGTGAAGCAATTGAGAGGCGAACGCCGCCCCCGGGCCTACTACGCCGCGGGGCTCTTCAATCAGGCTGAGCGAGCCTTCAATCTCGAAGTCAAAGCCGTTCTCGATGACCTTGGCTACGAGACGTGGTTTCCGCAAGAAAGCGCCGGCCTGCTCGGCGACTACGTCGATGAAGGATTGTCCATCGACGAGGCTCGGCACAAGATATTCAAGATGAATCTGCGCGCCGTTGAGGAGGCCGACGTTCTGGTCTTTCTGCTCGACGGTCGGGTTCCAGATGAGGGCGCCTGCATCGAAGCCGGGGTAGCGTTCGGACGTGGCAAGAGGTGTGTTGGCCTCAAAACCGACTTTCGCAATGTCGAGGGCGGCGGCAACAACCTTATGATCGACGGCATTCTCGACTACCGGGTCGCCGGCAACCTCGACGAACTCCGTTCCTTGCTCAGCGAAGAGCGTGCTGTCATCGATCTGCGGGCGTCCAATGGTGGCGTGACCATCGACCTGCGTGCATTGGAGGATTCCTACGTCGCCGTCTCAGGTCCCCTCGGAGTCGGCAAGTCCTCACTGATCGATCTTCTTGCGGCGACGGGTGCTTGGACTGTTCTCGAGGAGCCGGTTATGGATAACCCGTACCTCTCGGACGTGTACGCAAACCTCTCCGATTTTGCGTTCCGCAACCAGGCCTTCTATTTGGGACAAAGAGCCAAACTGCACAACTCGGCCCGTGAGATGGGTGGCCCACTCATCCAGGAGCGTTGCATCAGCGAAGACGGTGAGGTGTTTACTCCGGCTCTCCGGGATCACGGTGCCTACGACGACAACGATCTAGCGACGCTGACCACTCTCTATCACAGCCTTCTCGATCAAGTACCGCGTCCGGACCTGTTGCTGTACCTCACGGCGCCTTTCGAGATAACGCTGGACCGGATCCGGAAGCGTGATCGGCTTGGTGAGTCTGATCTCGATGTTGACTTCCTCAGGCGAATCTACGACCGCTACGAGCAGTGGGCCGAGACCCAGTCCCACGTTCCTTTGCTTCGAGTCGACACGAGTGAGCTCGACTACGTCAACTGCCCCGAAGATGCAGCGGACATCGTGCGCCAGGTCAACGCACTGCTTACGGACTCACTGATCTACGCATGACCCAACGCTCGGAGCCGTCGCCACCATCTCTCGCCAAGGCCGTGGGTCTGGCTGTGGCCGCGTCGTTGCTCTGGGCGCTGGCGATCGTGTTGGTCAAACTCGGTCTCGAGGACATTCCGCGGCTCACCTTCGCTTCTCTGCGCTACCTAGTCGGGGCGGTCACGCTGGTCGTGTGGCGGCTGGCCACCGTTCGATCCGGCGTGCCCGCGGTCCCGCGATCGATGTGGCGATGGCTCCTGGCGCTCGGCGTGCTGTTGTACGGCATCGTGCCGGCGTCGCAATTCGTGTCACTCGACCTGATGGAGGCGGTGACATTCAATTTCATATTCCAGGCGGGCATCCCGCTGATGACCGCGCTGTTTGCCGGCCTGCTCCTCAAGGAGGCGACGTCCCACTGGGAATGGCTGGGCGTGTTGATCGTGATCGTGGGGGTCTTCATGTTCTATCCCGCAGTGCCGAGGGGGGATGAGGCGCTCGGGATCGTCCTTGCCGCAATCGCGGCAATCGGTATCGGTGGATCCAATGTCCTGCAGCGCAAAGTGATGCGAGGGCATCAGATTTCGGCTATCGATGCCGCGCTCATCCCCATGACGCTTGGCAGCGTCGGTCTCTTCGTCTTCGCCATGATCGTCGAACCGTTCCCTGACCTCGGTGCAGAGCAGGTGTTTCTGATCCTGCTTCTTGGTGTCGTCAACACCGCGCTCGCCTTCACGCTGTGGCACCACGCAATGAGGACGCTCAAGGCGCTGCACGCAGGGATAATTGCGTCAGCGCAGGTCATCGAGGTTCCGATATTCGCCTTGGTCATTCTGGGCGAGTCGCTGACGACAGGCCGCATAGTGGGATCGCTCGTTGTGTTGGCCGGGATCCTCGTCGTGCACTATTCCAAGGCGGCTGTTGTTCGCCACCGGCGCCCTCCGCATGTGCGAGAAGATGACCTCGACCGCGTCGGTTAACGTTCGGGCATGCTTCCTCTACGAATAGTCGAAACCGACCGACCCGAATTCGAAGAACCTGTCGTCGAGCTTTGGCGGGACGACGAGTTCATCGGAATGGTCTTTTGGGATGGTGAGGAGTCCATCGTCCAGATCTACGCCGACCAAGATGGCGATGTCCACGATCTCGAGATTGGCGACCTGATCAGAGTTCTGGACATGGCCGTTCGGATCGTCACGCCGCTTGATCAGCTGGAGGACGAAGACGAGGGCGAGTACCTCCAGGCCTTCAATGCCACCGCTCCCGAAGGCGAGTGGGACGACGAGCATCCAGCAACGAGTGCGCTTACCGCCGAGTTCGATCAGCGGGTTGTTTTCCGCGCTGAAGACGGCGAGGGTTTCTTCAATCGGGACACCGCGCTCGAGCTGGTCGACCGCTGCGGCCAGTTGGGTCTCGCCGTCGTCGAGATCGACGGGTTTGATCTCGAAGGGTCTGTGTTGATTCCGCGGGCCGAGTTCGGGGTCTTTGTCGACGCCCCCGCCGGGATCGAATGGAGTGTTCGGGCCGCAGCCGCTAACGGTCAGGTCCGGGCCGCCCTCGAATCGTGGCCGGGTCGCCCCTCGCTCGTGGCCGCCATCGTCATCCAGCAACCCGACGGCGAATCGTTCATCGCCTGACTGAGGCTGATGAGATCGGCCTGAGTCGGGTTGGAGTTTGATGTGATCGAACTCCCGCCTCGGTTCGTTGGGATGAGATCGGTCTGAGTCGGGTTGGAGTTTGATGTGATCGAACTCCCGCCTCGGTTCGTTGGGATG
>CBDUNF010000308.1:0-2953 GCA_965368515.1 uncultured bacterium | reverse complement strand
CCGTTCCGGCAAGTTCGACTTCGGCTGCGCCGAAGATCGGGCCCCCGGGCAAAACCTCGAGACACCGAGGCTGCCGTTCCGGCTAGTTTCCGGCCTATTCGGGGACCTGGCGTTCTCGGACGATCGACCAGACCCGATGTACTTCTTGTTCGAGGTCGGCGATAGTCCCGTTGTTGTCGAGCACAAAGTCGGCGCTCTCTAGCCATGTCTTGCGATCAGGTTGCACGACGATCCGCCGCGCGGCGTCGTCGGCTGACATCCCACGGGCGACGGCCCGCTGCAATCTGGTTTCACGGGACGTGTCCACGTAGATCCGTGTCCATCCGGGGCCGGCAAAGTCGCCGGCAAGTGGCAACTCGAGTACAACGTCCCGGTCACCGGCAGCGGCGACCCGGTCGGCAATCTCGGCGGCGATCAAGGGGTGCGAGATCGATTCCAGCTCGGCGAGTTGGTCCCCATCCGTAAAGACGATCGACGCCAATCGGCTGCGATCGATCGCGCCATCGACTACAACCGACGGCCATCGTGCCGCCACGGCACCAAATGCGCCGCCGCCGCGAGCGAGCACCTCGTGGCCAATGCGATCCGCCTCGATCGTTAGCGCGCCGAGCCCGGCAAGGATTTCGACGACCGTCGACTTCCCACTGCCAATGCCGCCGGTCACGATCAGCCGCAGCGGGCGCCGCTCATTGTCATCTGGTCTCATGTTCGGGACTGTACCCTGTGCCGATGATCCCAGTTCGCGATCCGTGGGAGCAAAGGCTCGACTGGCTCTTGAGCGCCGTCATCTGGGCCTCATTGACTCTGTCGATAATCGTGACGACCGTTCTCGATGGCGCCACCGCAAACGTTGGTGTGTCGGCGCTGCTGGCAGGCGCCTGGGTAGTCACCATGCAAGTCGTCCCGCGCCGGCAGCGGAACTCGGAGCAGTGGGGCGAGCTACTTGCAGTGCTTGGGGTGGTCGTCTCGCTCGTAGCGATGGCTCTGACCGGCGGAGCCGAGTCGGTCTACGTAATCCTGCTCGCTGGAGCACCCCTGTTCGCGGCAAGTTTCCTCGGTACCCGAATTGCCTACGAGACCGGTGTTCTCTCGATTGCCGGGCTGTTTGTTGTGGCTCGGGCCCTCGACCAGGGCTTGCTCGACCAATCCACATTCCGCTCGGCCTTCCTATACGCGCTGATCGTCATTGCATTCACGCAGGTGCGCAGGATTCTCATCGAGACCCAGAAGCGCAGTGACGAGCTGCAGGCGGCAACCGCTCGTGTCGAGCGAATCCAGACCGCCCACACCCTGCTCACGAGCCTTTCGGAACTGGCCAACACGCAGGAGCTGAACCCCGTCACCATCGGTTCAGTTGCACTGCGCGACCTGTCCAGCTCGGTTCCCCTGACCGGAGGGCGGGTGGGTCTCGTTCGTGATGACGGCGAGACCGTTGTTGCCGCCACCATCGGCACGCCCGATGCGGAAACCGAGCCCCAGCAATACCCGATATCGGTTCGTGGCAAGACGCTGGGGATGATGGAGCTTTGGCCCGGGGAAGGAATCGACCTCCGCGCTTACCTGCCTGCGATCCAGCCGATCGTCCGCCAACTAGGGCTTGCGTTCGACAACGTGGCGATCGTGCAGCGCATTGCTCACCGCACGGTCTACGAGGAGCGCATTCGCCTGGCTCGTGAGCTCCACGACAACATCGGCCCCGGTCTGGCATCGCTCGGGCTCAGGATCGACATGCTGATCTACCAGGCAACGGACGATCCGGACCTCATCCGGCATCTGGAGGGCACCCGGGAGGCCGTCACCGCACTCGTTGAGGAGGTCAGGACAACAGTTAGCGATCTTCGCCACGACAACGTTGCCTCGATCGTCGAACAGGCTCATGAAATCGCGGCCGCCTCGGCTGGTTCGCCGCCGGAGATCCAGATCGCCATCCAAGAACACAGACCGCCCCGACCTGCGGTGGCCGTTGAGATCAGAGCGATCTTGACGGAGGCCGTTCGCAACGCGGTGGAGCACTCTGGAGCAACCAAGCTGACGATTGCCGGCGAGGTTGACCGTGACCGAGGCAAGATCACGGTGGCCGACAATGGACGCGGTTTCAACCCAAATGACCTACCGACCGGTCACTACGGTGTCCTTGGAATGCGTGAGCGCGCCACCGAGATCGGTGGAGTGCTCACGATCGATTCGGCGGGCGACAGCGGCAGCCGGGTTACCATCGCCTGGGAGGGTGATTGATTTGACGATCAAGATTGTTATCGCCGACGACCACACGATGATGCGGGAAGGTCTATCGCAAGCGCTAGACAGCATCCCCGATATTGAGGTCATCGCCAGCGCCGCCGACGGACGCGAACTGCTTGAAACCCTCCAGGAGACAACCCCCGACGTGATCTTGGTCGACATCGAGATGCCGCGTCTCAGCGGTATCGGCGCTCTCCGCAAGCTCCAAGGGGGCCCACCCGCCATCGTCGTCACCATGCATGCGGATGATGAGCAGAGGAGAAAAGCGGCGGCGGCCGGCGCCCGCGGCTTTCTGTCCAAGTCGGCGCCCCTGCCCGATCTGGCCGCAGCCATCCGAGCCGTTGCCGCTGGTGCATCGATCATGGATGAAGAGACCACCCCCGAAATCCTCGACCAGCACCGCCAGCCGATTCTCGATGAGGGCGCCGCGGCGCTCACGGCAAGGGAAAGGGAGCTTCTCAAACTCCTCGCGTCCGGGGTCAGCGGTACTGAAGACTTGGCCGATCAGCTCTTCATCTCACAGAAGACGGTCAAGAACCACCTTGCGAGCATCTATGAGAAATTGGCGATAACCGACCGTGCGCAGGCGGTTGTCGAGGCAATTCGATTGGGCATCCACCGCTGACCTCATAGGGGTCGAGCGACCCATTGCGACGGTATTCGACCTCACGTAACGTAGCCGTTGGATCACCCTGCCAAGGAGGACGAAATC
>CBDUNF010000307.1:0-2965 GCA_965368515.1 uncultured bacterium | reverse complement strand
GCTGTCGCAGATGCAGGCCGAAGGGGTTGAGTTCAGAGTCAACAGCCATATCGGCGTGAACATCTCCGTCGAGCGGCTGGTCGCCGACTTCGACGCTGTTGTGCTGGCTGCGGGGTGTGAGAAGCCGCGTGATCTGACTGTGCCCGGCCGGGCCCTCGACGGTGTCCACTTCGCAATGCCATACCTGACCCAGCAGAATCGTCGTATCGGCGGCGAGGCCATCGGCGTTGAAGCCGAACTGTCTGCTGCCGGCAAGCATGTCGTCGTAATCGGTGGCGGCGACACGGGAGCAGACTGCGTCGGCACAGCCAATCGCCAAGGAGCGGCGTCTGTGACCCAGTTGGAGGTCCTCCCGAGACCGCCGGAGGTGCCCGACAAGATGCTGACGTGGCCAAACTGGCCAACGAAGCTGCGGACGTCCACGTCTCACGATGAGGGCTGCGAGCGGCTGTGGTCGGTGTCGACTTCGGAGTTCCTTGGCGAAGACGGCAGACTCACCGGTCTGCGCGCATCTGAGGTGGAGTGGAACCAGGTAGACGGTCGCTGGGAGATGACCGAGGTCCCCGACACCGCATTCGAACTGCAGGCGGATCTGGTCTTTCTGGCGATGGGCTTCGTGAGTCCGGTGCATGAGGGCCTCGTCGCACAGCTCGAAGTCGAAGTTGATCAACGCGGGAACGTGGCGGCGACAACAGATGACTACGCCACCAGCGTGCCCGGCGTTTTCGCTGCGGGCGACATGCGACGAGGGCAGTCCCTGGTTGTGTGGGCAATCAAAGAGGGCCGCCAATGTGCGCGTGCGGTCGACGAATTCCTCATGGGACACAGCGACCTGCCGCGCTGACAACATCGATCGCGCCCGTATAGGCTCGGTGGCTCAATCGCGAAGGGATACGAATGGGCAAGTTCTTTTTCAGGCTGTTCACCGGCATGCACGCCAAGATCGTCAAGGCCACCGGCGGAAGGCTGTTCGGCAAGTCTGTCATCGTGCTCACTCACAAGGGCGCCAAAAGTGGCAAGGTCCGGGACACTCCGCTGATGTTCTTCCAAGATGGCGGTGACTATCTGATCGTCGCCTCTGCCGGCGGAGCACCCAACAACCCCGGTTGGTATTACAACCTCATGGCCAACCCCGATACGACCATCACCTTGCAGGGCAAGGAAATGGAGGTTCGCGCCAGCGACGCCGGTGCCAGGCGCGACGAGTTGTGGGCCAAGATCGTTGCGGCCGAACCTCGTTTCGGGACCTACGAAGGCAAGACAGATCGTGTCATTCCGGTCGTGGTCCTCGAACCGCAGTAGGCCAGAATCCCCGCAACAGATGAGCCACCATTACAGCTAGCAGCAGCGGTGCCAATACGGCATATGGCACACTCGAGTCCGGGTTGCCCGGTCGCGGGTAGGCGAACTGGAGCAGGATGTCGATTACGGGGACTGTGACCACGAGGGTGGCAAGCGAAACGATCGTTAGTCGGAGAGTGTCCCGGGCTGCGCCGTCGCCGTGCCACCAGATAGCGCCCGCAGTTGCCATTGCGGGCCACACAAACAGATAGCTGAAGCCCACGCCGATGAACGCGGTTAGAACCGTCAAGGCGATCAACGGGACCAGCGTGCCGGGTCCAGGTCCGTGTCGCGACGCTCGTTGGGTTCGGCCGGTCGCACGAGTCGCGGTGGCAACTAAGACGCCGAAATAGATGTAGCCCTCATATGTGCCTAGGTGCGGCCGGAGAGTGACCACAAGAACCCAAGCGACAGTTCCGAGGACGATCGAGCCTACGAATACCGCAACTGCAACGGTCCCAGACCGCAGGGGCTTCTCGCCCGCCAACTGTCGCGGCGGATGCCGCAGTGCCGCTCCAAGACCAGCCGTCGCGAGCAACGCGAGCAGCATGGCCACCGGATAGGAGTAGGTGACAAATAGCGGTCGGAGCGGGAAGTAGACGCTCCTTGCCGAGTCGTGCGGTACCGTCAGATCGAGTGCCCCGAAGTGGCGTGCTATTCCGAGGGCATGGTTGCCATGGTGCTGCAGCGAACCCTTGTCGACAGACTCGATGTTGTCAGACTCAGTGTGGTAGATCGGAGATCCGTGCAGGTATGCAAAGTGCATGCCCGCTACTCCCGCGTTGCGAAACTCGTCGAAGTCGGTGCCGATTTCGCCGAGCATTCTGGTCATGGCGGTGAGCGAGGAAAAGGCGGCGGGGTGCGGGTCGGCGTGCTTCAGCTCGTTGATCAGCCAACGCTCTGGTCCGTTGATCTCCGCCAGGACGGAGGCGCCCGATCCGCCGCTCGCTTCAAGGTTGACGACCAACTTGATGTCGTCGAACGCGGGCGCCTCTGTGACGAACGCGGTCGATCCCCAGCGTGGTGCCGGCTCCTCAGCATCGGTGAATAGCAGCAGTACATCGTTTTGCAGGGGTGCGTCATCCGTTAGTAGCCGAGCTGTTTCCAGCAGCGCGGCAACCGCCACTGTGTTGTCATTTGCCCCTGGCGTGTTGGGGTGAGTGTCGTAGTGGGCAATCAGCGCGATTGTGCCGCTGGAATTCGTTCCGGGTATGCGCGCAATGACGTTGACCACGTCAACCGGACTCGCAGTTCCGTTGTAGTAGTCACGCCCCACCGCAGTCTGTAACTCGGTAGCGATGCCCAGGTCGCCGAGCGTGCCAACCAGATAGCTGCGAACCTCGGCAATGGCCGCAGAGCCCATCGGATGCGGCGAAACTGCGATTGCCTGGACGTGCTCGAAAGCACGGGTGGCGGAGAATTGGGCTGCCGTCGTCGGGGCAGCCGGGTTCGGGGGACGGGTCGCTTGATATCCCACGATGATGGATACGGCGACGATCAACCATGGAACGATCTTGCTCAGCCATATTCGTGACGAACCGGCCCCCGGCACGCTCGCCTCCAGATGGGTGCGGGTATTGGCTCATCATGCCGGAGTTCGTGGGCCCATAAAAGGCGCTTCTGC
>CBDUNF010000306.1:0-2971 GCA_965368515.1 uncultured bacterium | reverse complement strand
ACCGCGAATTCGACCTCGCCATGATGCGTCTGTTCGGCGGATACGGCCACGCCTGCTTTGCAGCCTACGACGAGGTGTCCCCGCTCGCAGATGGCTGGGAGCGACGGATCCAGCTACACCAACTGGCTCCGCTGGTGGTTCACGCGATCAAGTTTGGTGGACCATATGTGGCCGCCACTCAACAAGCCCTCGATAGCCTCCGCTGACGGCGCTGCTGGGAAAGTAGCGCTCATGCTAGATTTCTAGCATGAGCAATCTGAGGAGATATCGGGAAGCCGCCGGATTCACCCAGGCTGAGCTGGCGGAACGGGCAGGGGTGAGTCGTCAGCTGATCGGTGCGGCCGAAGCGGGTCGCAATCTTCCTCGTGTCGACTCGGGGCTGGCGCTGGCTGGTGCACTCGGCATCGAGGTGGAAGTGCTCTTTGCGGATCACGCTTCGGCGATCGATGTCCTCACGGGAGCAACACCCGCAGACGGGACATTGGTGCGCTCCGGGCGAGTGGGCGAGCAGATCGTGGTGGCTCCTCTGCACCACGCCCCGGAGGGCTGGGGGACGGTGGACGGCGAGATAAGAGATGGCGGCGACCTGCCTTGGTCGCAGGCCCGCGATGGGTTCGTTGTAGCGGGATGCGAACCCGGGCTGGAGGTGCTCGAACGGCTGCTGCGGCAGTCGGGTGCCGGCGCGGTCTCGGTTACGGCATCGAGCACGGCAGCTATCGAGGCACTCCGGAACGATAGAGTCCACGCCGCAGTGGTCCACGGTCCTGCTTTGGGCAGGGCGGGAGAGATCGACGATGTCGTCAGAATTCGTCTTGCCAACTGGGAGGTTGGTCTTGCCGATGCGTACGATGCCGAGGGTGGTTGGTTCGAGCAGGCCCTCACCGGCCGGGTCCCCGTCGTGCAACGAGAACAGGGAGCAGGCGTCCAGGCTGAGTTCGAGAGTAGGGTCGAATCCGCCGACCCGGTTCCGGGCCCCCGCGCCACCAGTCACCTCGAAGCAGCCTCGCGGGCAGTATATGGCGGGCTTCCTGCGGTCACGATTGAACCTGCAGCCCTAGCTGTTGGCGCCGAGTTCCGAGCTCTCGGATTGCACGAGACGCAGCTGTGGATCGCGGCGCAATGGCGCAACGAGCGGGCGGTGATTGAGGCTCTTGATGTCATTGCGGACCGCAGGTATCAAGCACGCCTCCGCGCCGTTGGCGGATACGACCTGTCCGGCTTCGGGACGAGGCTCGCCTGATGCGACGACGCTTCGTAGTAGCGCTCGTGTTGCTGGCCGGCTGTTCCAGCGGAGGGACCACCGAGGTGCTCGTGTCCTCGGCCGCCTCCCTGACCGATGTCTTTGCGGCGATTGAGGTGGCATTCGAAGCCGACAACCCCGAACTAGATGTCGTTCTCAACCTGGGCGGCAGCTCCACGCTGCGGGAGCAAATACTGGCCGGAGCTCCTGCCGACGTGTTTGCGTCGGCCAATCTGTCGAATATGGATGCGATCGCTGCCGAGGGTCTGACACCCGATGGTGCGGTGATCTTTGCGAGCAATCGACTCCAGATTGCTGTGCCCATCGACAATCCCGGGAACGTCCGTGACCTCCACGACTTTGATGATCCCAACCTACTCATCGGGCTGTGCGGCCCTGCGGTGCCTTGTGGCGACTTCGCCCGGCAAGCGCTGGAGAGGGCAGGGGTGACGCCTGCCCTCGACACGAATGAACCCGACGTCCGGGCATTGTTGACCAAGATCGAAGCGCGCGAGCTTGACGCCGGAATTGTCTACGCGACGGACGTTGCGGCTCGGCTCGGCACGATCGCGGGGATACCAATTCCCGACGAGTACAACGTCGCCGCGGACTACCCGATCGCCGTTCTATCCGGCGGTGAGAACCCGGCGGGGGCCAGGGCGTTCGTCGATTTCGTCGTTTCTACGGCAGGGCGTGCGATCCTCGCCGACTACGGATTCGTGCTCCCATGAGACGAGTGCGTCCCCCTTGGCAGCTGGTTGTGCTGGCCGCAATCGCCGTGGCGTTCTTCGTGCTGCCCCTTGTTGCACTTGTCGCTAAGGCGCCCTGGTCGAGTCTCGATGAGATCCTCAGCAGTGACATAGTCATCGACGCGCTCTGGCTGTCGATGCTGTCGTCTATTGCGGCGACCCTCATATCTGCAGTGCTCGGCGTGCCGCTGGCGTGGGTTTTGGCTCGAGTGGAATTCCCCGGGCGCTCCTTGCTGCGCGGTCTTGTTCTCCTGCCTCTGGTACTGCCGCCGGTGGTAGGCGGTGCCGCGCTTCTCTTTGCCTTCGGCCGTCGTGGTCTCCTCGGCGAACCGATCAACCAGCTGACGGGGTTGGTCCTTCCTTTTTCGACGTGGGGCGTTGTTGCCGCGGCGACGTTCGTTGCGATGCCTTTCCTGGTCATTACCGTCGAGGGTGCGTTCCGCAATCTCGATCAACGCTACGAAGGAGCCGCCGCCACACTTGGAGCCGGCCGGTGGACCGTGCTGCGCCGGGTGACATTGCCGATGATCGCCCCGTCTCTTGGCGCCGGCCTGGTACTCGCTTGGGCACGGGCGCTCGGAGAGTTCGGAGCCACCATCACCTTCGCCGGGAACCTGCAGGGCAAGACTCAGACGCTACCGCTGGCCGTATTCGTAGCCCTCGAGAGCGATCGGGATGCGGCGGTGGCGCTCAGCCTCGTAATGGTTGTGATCTCTCTGTCCGTTCTTGTCGTTCTGCGCGGTCGCTGGTGGGGTGCCTCATGAACAATGGACTTGATGCCCGCATCATCATCGAGCGAATCCCCGGATTCCGGCTGGATGTCGAGCTCCACATACCACCCGGCCGTACGGTTGCCTTGCTTGGTCCGAATGCGGCTGGCAAGTCCACGGCAGTAGGCGCAATCGCCGGTTTGCGGCCGCTGGATGAGGGGAACGTGTGTCTTGGCGGCAGAGACTTGGATGTTCCTGCGGCCGGGACCTTT
>CBDUNF010000305.1:0-2988 GCA_965368515.1 uncultured bacterium | reverse complement strand
CCTCATTGGGACCAACATGGCGGGCCCCTTGTGCTGTCGATTCTGCAGCCTAAAGGGTACTAGGACGTCGACCTCTTCCACTCCGGTCCTGGCTAAATAATCCAATAGTTGACAACTACGCAATTCGTTGAACCCTCGATCGGCCCGTGATAGCTTGTATTTACCAGCGAAGTCATGAGGGGGCTCGTGACGCACAAGGCACGACGAACGGTACAGGCCGACGGCGTTGGACTGTATCTCGATGAGGTAGCTGAACACGATCTGCTCACCGCGGAGGACGAGGTTCGATTGGCTCGCGCCATGGAGACCGGCCGTCAGGCAGCGCTTCGTCTCGAGACCACCGGCCTCCCCTCGCAAGAGCGATTCGAGCTGCGACGCACCGTCCACCAGGGCGAAGAAGCGCGGGCAGAGTTCATCAGATCGAATCTCCGCCTTGTCATCTCCATCGCCAAGAAATACACCGGCCGCGGCCTGGACCTGCTCGACCTCGTCCAGGAAGGCAACCTCGGGCTGATTCGCGCCGTCGAGAAATTCGACTGGCGCAAGGGATTCAAGTTCTCCACCTATGCAACATGGTGGATTAGGCAGGCCATTACCCGGGGCCTGGGAAACACCGCCCGCACCATCCGCCTGCCCGTTCATCTGGTCGACGTGGTCCGCGTCGTCCAGGAAACCGGGACCGCGTTGCGTGAACAACTGGGGAGAAGGCCGACCGCCGTCGAGATCGCAGACGCCAGCGGCCTCGATCTCGACCAGGTTGCGGTCGCAATGGATTGCCCGGACGATTGCGTCTCTCTTGACCACCCCGTTGGCGAGGCAGGCGACGCCAGCCTCGGCGACTTTGTCGAGGACCTCCAAGCAGACGATCCGTTCGTCGTCGCCGCCGACATGGCCAGGCGTGACGAGCTGGAACGGGCCCTGTCGATGCTCGATGTCCGGGAGCGCGAAGTCATCGAAATGCGCTACGGGCTCACCGGTGGCGGACCCCGGACCCTGTCGGATGTTGGCCGGCAACTCGAGGTGACAAGGGAGCGTATCCGCCAGATCGAACGGCGGGCACTCACCAAACTGCGCCACCCATCGTTCGCATACGATCTCGAAAGCCTGCTCTAGGAACTACGAGCGGCCGTGATGTTCTAGGTTGGCGGCGAACTCAGCCGTGCGAACTGCATCAAAACAGCTTGAGCATTGGAGAATCAATGCCACGTAGTTCGTCGTAGTCGACCTCTACACAGTCGATGGCCCTGTCCTCGGCAAGTGTGCGCGCTTGTGGCTTGATCACCTGAGCAACGAACATGCCGCGGACCGGAGCGAGTCTCTCGTCCCTGTTCAGGAACTCCAAGTAGCGGGTGAGCTGCTCAACGCCGTCGATCTCGCCACGACGTTTCACCTCGATGGCGACCACGCCCTGGGTGGCATCGCGACACAAGAGATCTACCGGCCCTATCGGTGTCGGATACTCGCGGCGAATGAGCTCCAGCCCATCCTCCATGAAGTCTGGAGTCTCGGCGAGCAGGCGTTGCAGCTCCAGCTCGACGCCATCCTTTTGCAGCCCGGGATCCTCGCCCATCTCGTGGGAGGTTTCGAAATGAACATCGCCAAAAGTGATGGTCAGTTTCTCGCCCTTGGGATTGGTGACGATCCACCGGTCCTCTTCTTCAACGAGATGATTGGGTGCGTTCATCCAATTCAACGGCTTGTAGGCGCCACCGTCGGCGTGAACGGCAACACAGCCATCCGCCTTGACCATCACGAGACGTGTGGCCATTGGGAGATGGGCGTTGAGCCTGCCGTCGTATTCGACGGTGCACTCCGCTACAACAATTCGCATTTGCCTACGGTACCGGACCTGCGCTCAGCCGACCGAGCCCTCCATCTGAAGCTCGATGAGCCGGTTGAGCTCGACGGCGTACTCCATCGGGAGTTCCCGGACGATCGGCTCGATGAAGCCGGCGACAATCATCGCCGTCGCTTCTTCCTCCGACAGTCCGCGGCTCATCAAGTAGAAGAGCTGCTCCTCCCCCACCTTCGACACCGTTGCCTCGTGACCCAGGTCGACGTTGGATTCTTCGATCTCCATGTACGGATAAGTATCGGATCGCGAATCCTCATCGAGGATCAGCGCATCGCAACGGACGAAGGATTTGGCGTTCACCGCGTTGTCTTCGACACGCACCAGACCGCGATACGCGGAACGGCCGCCGCCTTTCGAGATCGACTTGGACGTGATCAACGACGACGTGTTGGGAGCGGCGTGCACCATCTTGGCGCCGGCATCGAGATGCTGACCCTCGTTGGCGAATGCGATCGACAAAACCTCACCGTGGGCGCCCTCTCCGAGCAGCCACACGGCCGGGTACTTCATCGTTAGGTTGCTGCCCAGGTTGCCGTCGACCCACTCCATCGTGGCGTTCTTGTAGGCCGCAGCCCGCTTGGTGACGAGGTTGTAGACGTTGTTCGACCAGTTCTGGATGGTGGTGTACCGACAACGGCCACCCTCCTTCACAACTACCTCGACGACTGCCGAGTGCAGCGAGTCGCTGCTGTAGGTGGGCGCCGAGCACCCTTCGACGTAGTGGCAGTAGGCCCCTTCGTCGACGATGATCAGTGTCCGCTCGAATTGGCCCATATTCTCGGCGTTGATCCGGAAATAGGCTTGCAGCGGCTCATCGAGGTGAACACCCGGCGGAACGTAGATGAAGCTTCCCCCGGACCACACAGCCGAGTTGAGTGCGGCAAACTTGTTGTCATTCGGCGGGATGATCGTGCCGAAATACTCCTGCACAATCTCGGGGTACTCCCGGACCGCAGTGTCCATGTCGCAGAAGATGACACCGAGCTTCTCGAGGTCCTCACGATTGCGGTGGTAGACGACCTCGCTCTCGTACTGAGCCGTGACTCCTGCGAGATACTTGCGCTCGGCCTCGGGGATGCCCAGCTTCTCGTAGGTCTCCTTGATGGCATCGGGAACCATGTCCCAATCCTTGG
>CBDUNF010000304.1:0-3016 GCA_965368515.1 uncultured bacterium | reverse complement strand
CTCGAATCCTAGAGCACCCTCCGATTTGCGAAGCAGCTCGGAGGGCAGGATCTCACTATTGGCCGGATCCGGCCATGCCCTGTCCGGGACATCCCGCGTCGAACCTGCTGGCATGGCGCTATATCCCCCGGACGGTGTCGGGCTCCATCTCGAGCAGGTTGGGCCCGACACCCACGTCCGACGTCACTTCCTGTCACACCCTCCCGGTAGTGTGCCCTTTCCAGAGGAGAGGGAGGCTGATGAGCGCGATCATCGAGGCCACAGGTCTGGCCAAGTACTACAAAGAAGTCAAGGCTCTCGATGGGCTCGACCTGAGCGTGCCCGAGGGCTCGATCCTCGCCCTCCTTGGGCCCAATGGAGCGGGTAAAACCACCGCGGTCTCGATCTTGTCGACGCTCATCAGCCCGGACGGTGGCCATGCCACCGTCGCCGGCAAGGATGTCGTCACGGAAGCTCGTGACGTTCGCAAGGTGATCGGTCTATCCGGTCAGTACGCCGCCGTCGATGAGCACCTAACGGGCTTCGAGAATCTCGACATGGTCGGCCGGCTCTATCGGATGGGTAGGGAACGGGCCAGGATCCGAGCCCGAGAACTCCTCGAACGATTCGACCTCACCGATGCCGGCGATAGGCCGGTCAAGACCTACTCCGGTGGCATGCGCCGGCGTCTCGACCTGGCGGCCGCCATCGTGGCCGAGCCCCGCGTCCTGTTCCTGGATGAGCCGACCACCGGCCTCGATCCGCGCAGCCGTACCGAGATGTGGAGCGTTATCCGCGACCTCGTCGGCAAAGGCACGACTCTCTTGCTGTCCACCCAATACCTCGAGGAGGCCGATCGCCTTGCGGACGACATTGTCGTCATCGACCGCGGTCGAGAGATTGCCCACGGCACTGCCGACGAGCTCAAAGACAAGGTGGGCGGCGAGCGTATCGAGGTGACCGTCAGTGATGGTGCCGACGTCGGACGCACCCGCGTCATCTTGGAGGAATACGCGGTTGGCGATATCCGCATCGACGAACGGACCAAGTCTCTGGTCGCCCCGATTTCTGGGGGTGCTGCGATGTTCACCAAGGCTCTGCGCAACATCGATGATGCCGGCATCGGCGTAAACGATGTCGGGTTGCGCCGCCCCACCCTCGATGACGTGTTCTTGAGTCTGACCGGCCACGTCGCAGAGCCTGATCAGCCCGAACTCAAAGAGGTGAAAGCATGAAGGAGTTTGTCTATGCACTGGCGGACGGTCATGTCATCGCCAAGCGCAACGTCATCAAGATCAAGCGTGTCCCCGAGGTCCTGATGTTCGTCCTGATCTCACCGATCATGTTCGTGCTCTTGTTTGCCTACGTCTTCGGCGACTCGATCGCCATTCCCGGCGGCTCGTATCGGGAATTCCTCATCGGCGGCATCTTTGCGCAGACGGTCGTGTTCGGTGCGACGTTCACCGGCGCCGGCCTCGCCGACGACATGCAAAAGGGGATCATCAATCGATTCCGGTCACTGCCGATGTCACGTGCCGCGGTCTTGATCGGGCGAACCGCCAGCGACGTCATCTACAACGTGCTGTCGCTTGTCATCATGGCGCTCACCGGACTGTTGGTCGGATGGCGCCTCCACAACGGAATCTTCGACAGCCTGCTCGGCTTCGCTCTGCTGCTCGCCTTCGCTTACGCGTTTTCGTGGGTCATGGCGTGGGTTGGCCTGCTGGTGCCGAGTGTCGAGGTAATCAACAACGCATCGTTCGTGGTGATCTTCCCGCTCACGTTTGTCGCCAATACCTGTGTGCCTGCGGAGAACCTACCCGGGGTGTTGCGAACGTTCGCCGAATGGAACCCGGTCTCGGCCGTGACTCAAGCGGCGCGCGAGCTGTTTGGGAACCTCCCAGCAGGAACACCCGAGCCGACGGTGTGGCCTCTGCAGAATGCGACGCTCTACACCATCATCTGGATCATCGGAATAATCGCCGTCTTTGCACCGCTGGCCGTGCATCGGTACGCCAAAGCACGATGAACCAAGTCGCCTAGACGCGAGACTCGACCTGCTTTCTGACCTGGCTCAAGAGGGTGCCCACGAACTTGGAGCGGATCTTCTGGTTGGCCATAGCGATCTTCCACGGTGGCATCTTCTCGATGACACGGACGGTCGCGACGGCAAGCGGGGCGAGCTTGCTCCCGATGTTGTCCAGCAATAGGTCGCCTAGCTTGCCGCGTTCGATGGCCATCAGCGCGACACGCTCCATTGTGTCTTCCGGGATGTACGGCTTCTCGTCCCGTTCGGTCATTTCGTGAGCGTCCCAACGACACACGTCATCGCAAACTCCGCAGCCCAGGCAGCGATCTGCGTCGACTATCGCCCAATTGCGGCGTAAGCCCTTGCCCTCGGATGGCACGATTTCGATAGCGTCGATTGGGCATGCCTTGGCACATAGGGTGCACCCCCGGCATACCTCGTTGTCGACGGTGGCGACAAAGCCCGAGGGGACGATTCCGTCGTAGATGTCGTACCTCTTGATGGAACGCATCATCCCGCAACAACAACCACAGCAATTGCACATATACGAGATGTTGTCCCGAACATTGTCACCGGTCTGTGCCAGCCCGGCAGCTTTCGCCGCAGAGAGGATCTCGATCGCTTGATCGTTCGTGATCGGCTCGGCGATGCCATGCCTGACGAGGTTGTCGGCAGCCGATCCGAATGTCAGGCACGTCCGCGTGGGAGCATCACAGCCCTCGCCACGCAGTCCCGCATCGGTGCGACACGGGCACAGGCTGACCGCTACCGACTCTGCGGTGCGCACAACCTCGGTGGCTCGTTCCCACTCCAGAATCTCCGACGTGACTGCTTCTTCGCGAACAAACGAACGTCCTAGCTGGGTGCTTCCCGCAAAGACCGCACGAACGAAGGCCTCGTCTTCAAACAAGCCGTCGAACGCTTCGGCGTACTCTGCCATCGGTGCGTCCGGTCGTTCCCGCATGAACGTGAACTCATAGAAGCCAATCACTATCGGCGTGGCGAGGA
>CBDUNF010000303.1:0-3022 GCA_965368515.1 uncultured bacterium | reverse complement strand
ATCTTGAAGATGCTGTTCAGCGAACGCGAAGCCGGCCTCGTTGCCCTGCTCCCGATTCGACCCTTCACCGCCGAACGGGCCGCTCGCGCCTGGAAGATGCCGCTGGCCGCGACCACCGCAACTCTCGAGGAACTAGCAGGTCGAGCCATCCTGCTTGACCTGGAAACCGAGGAAGGCAAAAGGCTCTACGTCCTCCCACCCCCAATGGCGGGCTTCTTCGAGTTCTCGATGATGAGGCTGCGCGGTGACATCGACCAGAGGATGCTGGGCGAACTGTTCTACGTGTACATGAACGTCGAAGAAGAGTTCATCAAGGCCCTGTTCGCCGAAGGTCAGACTCAGCTGGGCAGGGTATTCGTCCAGGAGACGGCCATCCCGATCGACAACGGCATCCAGGTTCTCGACTACGAACGTGCGACCGAAGTAGTCCGCACCGCCTCGAGCCGAGGGGTCGGCGTCTGCTACTGCCGTCACAAAATGGAGCATGTGGGACAAGCCTGCGATGCACCGCAGCAGATCTGCATGACCTTCAACAACACTGCATCGTCTCTGGTCAGACACGGATTCGCCCGTGAGGTTGACGTTGCAGAGGGTCTTGACTTGCTGGCGGAAGCACAGGAGAGAAACCTCGTTCAGTTCGGGGAGAACATCCAACGTAATCCAAACTTCATCTGCAACTGCTGCGGCTGCTGTTGCGAAGCGATGATCGCAGCCCGCAAGTTCGGCATCCTCAACCCGGTTCACACATCCAACTTCCTCCCCGAAGTCGACGCCGACCTCTGCAACGGCTGCGCCAAATGTGTCAATGCCTGTCCGGTCGAGGCGATGACCCTGGCCTCGGCCAACGATCCACACCGCCCCAACCGCAAACAAGCCAGGCTGGATGAGAGCCTATGTCTCGGCTGTGGCGTGTGCGTCAGCACCTGCGAAAGGAAAGGCATCAGCCTGCGCCCGCGTCCGACCCGTGTCATCACACCGGTGGACTCTGCGCGCCGTGCGGTACTGATGGCCATCGAACGCGGAAAGCTGCAAAACCTGATCTTCGACAACCACGCAATGGCCAGCCACCGGGCCATGGCAGCCATCCTCGGAGTGATTCTGAAAGCGCCCCCGATCAAGCAGGCGCTGGCAAGTCGCCAGTTGCGGTCGCTGTACGTAGATCGCCTATTGGCGAGGACGCCATAGCCGCGTCAGTGCCGGGGAGGGCGGTAGGCCGAAACCTATCCCGTCCCGTTATTCGTCGGTAACGCAGCCTTCAGATGCCGACTTCACCGTCTTGATGTACCGGTGCAAGGTACCTCGCGTCGCCTTGAGCGGCGGAGGTGTCCACGCGGCTCGGCGACGAGCCATCTCCGACTCATCGATCTCGACACGAATAGAGCGGGTCGTTGCGTCGATAGTGATCGTGTCGCCGTCCTCAACCAGTGCGATCGGACCGCCCTCCTGGGCTTCCGGGGTGACGTGCCCGATGATGAACCCGTGTGATCCACCCGAAAAGCGCCCGTCGGTCATCAACGCGACATCGTTACCCAAGCCGGCGCCGACGATTGCGGACGTTGGAGTGAGCATCTCGGGCATCCCCGGCCCGCCCTTCGGGCCCTCGTAGCGAATCACGACCACATCACCTGGCCCGATCTCGCCGCGCTCCAGCGCCGGCAACATGTCCTCTTCGCAGTCAAAGGTCCGCGCTGTTCCGGAGAACCGCAGCCCTTCTTTACCGGTGATCTTGGCGACGGCACCGTCCGGAGCCAGATTGCCGCGCAGAATCTGCAGGTGCCCGGTCTCCTTGATCGGAGTGTCCCACCGTTGGACCACTTCTTGCCCCTCAGCCAATCCGGGTAGTTCGGCAAGGTTCTCGGCGAGCGTCCTACCGGTAACCGTCAAGCAGCTGCCGTCAATAGCACCGTGCTCGAGCAGCAGCTTCAGCACTGCCGGTGTGCCGCCCACCGCATGCAGGTCCTCCATCACGTAGCGGCCACTCGGCTTGAGGTCCGCGAGGTATGGAGTCCGATCGCTGACCGCTTGGAAGTCGTCGATGCCGAGATCGACGCCAACAGCCCGCGCCATGGCGATCAGATGAAGCACCGAGTTGGTCGATCCGCCGGTGACCATGGTGACTGCGATCGCGTTGTCGAACGCTGCCCGGGACATGATGTCCCGAGGCGTGATATTCAGCTCGAGCAGGTTGCGGATCGCTGTACCGGCGTTGAAGCACTCTTCGAGCTTGGCCGGATCGTTGGCCGGTGTCGACGATGAGTAGGGCAGGCTCATCCCCAGGGCTTCAATCGCGGAAGCCATCGTATTCGCCGTGTACATCCCGCCGCAGGCACCTTCCCCGGGACAGGCGTTGCGGACGATCGTCTGGCGCTCTTCGTCGGTTATGCGGTCGGCGATCCACTCGCCGTACGACTGGAATGCGGACACGATATCGAGCGGCGCACCATCGTCAGTGTGACCGGCACGAATCGTGCCTCCGTAGATCATGATCGACGGGACATTGACCCGGGCCATTGCCATCACCGAACCTGGCATGTTCTTGTCGCATCCGGGTAGCGAGATGTTGGCGTCGTACCACTGTGCCCGCATCACGGTTTCGATCGAGTCGGCGATCAGGTCGCGGGACTGGAGCGAGAAGCTCATCCCGTCGGTGCCCATCGAAATGCCGTCGGACACGCCGATCGTGTTGAAACGCATAGAGACCAGCCCCGCATCGACTACGCCATCGCGGACCCGAGCCGCCAGGTCGTTGAGGTGCATGTTGCACGAGTTGCCTTCGTACCACATGGAGGCAATGCCCACCTGGGCCTTGTCCATGTCGGCCGGGGTCAACCCGGTGGCATAGAGCATCGCCTGCGAGCCTCCCTGCGAGGCCTCCTGGGTGATGCGACGGCTGATGCGATTCAGTTTCTCACTCATTCGAGCATGGTAGGCGCCCCGCCTCCGGCGGGGTTCGAGTTCCGCCAAGCGGAACTCGGGGGAATTATCAGTCCCCGGCTGATGAAATCAGCTTGGAGTTCGATGC
>CBDUNF010000302.1:0-3022 GCA_965368515.1 uncultured bacterium | reverse complement strand
CATCGTCCCAATATTCACGTGCGGCTTAGTCCGCTCGAACTTCTCCTTAGCCATCCCAGCTTCTCCTTGAGTTACTCGCCTCGGACCTTGGCCACGATCTCTCGTGCTGCGTCGGTCGGAACTTCCTGATATGAATGGAACTGCATGGTGTAGTTCGCCCGTCCCTGGGTCCGTGACCGCAGATCAGTGGCGTAACCGAACATCTCGGCAAGAGGGACCAATGCAGTGACAACCCGGGCATTGCCCCGGCTGTCCATTGCCTCGACCTTCCCCCGCCTCGAGGAAAGATCGCCTATGACGTCGCCCATGTTCTCCTCCGGGGTGACGACCTCGAGTTCCATAACTGGTTCGAGGAGCTTCACTCCGGCTTGCTTGGCGGCATCCTTTAGAGCCATGGAGCCCGCGATCCGGAAAGCCATCTCCGAGGAGTCCACCGCATGGCTGTTGCCATCGGTGAGTGTGGCTTTCAGGTCGACGAGGGGATAGCCCGCCAACACACCACCGTCGAGAGCGTCACGAAGACCCTTCTCAACGGCGGGAATGTACTCACGTGGCACCTTGCCACCTTTGACCTTGTCTTCAAATTCGAAACCCGACCCGGGATTCAACGGTTCGAGATCAATGATGATCTCAGCGAACATGCCGGATCCACCCGTCTGCCGCTTGAGCCGCAGCCGGAAACCCTTGACACCCCTCTTGATGGTCTCGCGATAGGCGACCTGGGGGCGACCGACGTTGGCGTCGACCTTGAACTCGCGCAGGAGTCTCGAGACAATGACCTCGAGGTGCAGCTCGCCCATTCCGCGAATGATCGTCTGCCCGGTTTCCTCGTCGGACTGGACCTGGAAGGTCGGATCCTCTTCGGAGAGACGGGCTAGGGCATTACCCAGCTTGTCCTGATCAGTCTTGGTCTTCGGCTCGATCGCCACCGCAATCACGGGGGCAGGGAACGTCATCGACTCGAGCTGAATCGGCGCGGAAGACGCAGCGAGCGTGTCGCCGGTCTTAGTGTGCTTGAGGCCAACTGCGGCGACGATGTCCCCGGTGTGGATCTCGTCGATGTCTTCTTGTGAAGCCGCATGCATGCGGAGGAGACGCCCAAAGCGCTCCTTCTTGCGGTCGGTGGTGTTAACGACAGCATCGCCTTTGGCGGCGACACCCGAATAGACCCGGAAATACGTCAGCTTGCCGACGTAAGGGTCGGACATGATCTTGAAGGCCAGCGCGCTGAAGGGTTCGGAGTCATCGGCCTTCCGATAAAGCACCTCGTCCTCGTTCCCCGGCTTGAATCCCTCCATTGGAGGAGTGTCGAGCGGGCTGGGCAGGTATGCCACAACTGCGTCGAGCAGGGGCTGAACACCCTTGTTCTTGAACGCCGAGCCCCCCATCACCGGAACAAAATCCCGATTGATGACGCCCTTGCGGATGACCTTGCGGATCTCTTCGGGGTCGAGGTGGGCTTCTTCGAGGTACTTGTCCAGCAGTTCTTCGTCCTCAGAGGCAACGACGTCGAGCATCTTGTGATGCCACTCGTTGGCCTGATCGACGTAGTCGGCGGGGATCTCAACGACCTCGCGCTCCATGCCCTCTTCGTCATGCCAGACGATTGCGTTCATTTCGACCAGATCGATCACGCCCCGAAGCTCGGCCTCGGACCCGATCGGGATCTGAATGACAACGGGATTGCCACCGAGCCGGTCCTCAATGGACTTCACGGCCGCATAGAAGTCGGCTCCGATCCGGTCCATTTTGTTGATGAAACAGATGCGGGGAACGCCGTACTTGTCGGCCTGACGCCACACTGTCTCAGACTGGGGCTCAACGCCGGAAACCGCATCGAACACCGCAACCGCGCCATCGAGCACGCGCAGCGAACGCTCCACTTCGACGGTGAAGTCGACGTGGCCGGGGGTGTCGATGATGTTGATGATGTGGTCGGCCCACTCGGCGGTGGTGGCAGCGGAGGTGATGGTTATCCCACGCTCCTGCTCTTGCTCCATCCAGTCCATTACGGCCGCGCCCTCATGAACCTCACCCATCTTGTAGGTGCGGCCCGTGTAATAGAGGATCCGCTCGGTGATCGTGGTTTTCCCAGCATCAATGTGGGCCATGATCCCGATATTTCGGATCTTCTCTAGAGCGATCGTGCGTGCCATTAGTTAGTTACCAGCGGTAGTGGGCGAAAGCCTTGTTGGACTCCGCCATCTTGTGTACATCTTCACGCCGCTTCACGGCAGAGCCGGTGCGGTTGGAGGCGTCGAGGATCTCATTGGCGAGACGCAACGACATGGTGTTCTCTTTGCGCTTGCGAGCGAACTCGACGAGCCAGCGGACGGCCAGAGTCTGGGCACGGCGAGGGCGCACCTCGACCGGAACCTGATAGGACGACCCACCGACGCGGCGGGAACGAACCTCGACCGACGGCCGAATGTTGTCGATCGCACGCTTGAGGACCTTCACCGGATCGTCTCCGGTGCGCTTCTGCACGGTCTCGAGCGAGCCATAGACGATGCGGCGAGCCGCACCCTTCTTTCCACGCCACAGGACCTTGTTGATGACCTGGCTGACGAGGACACTCTTGTAGATCGGGTCTGGCTCGATCTTGCGAACTTCAGCGGGAGCTCTGCGCATAGCACTCAGCCCTCTTTCTTGGTGCCGTAGCGGGAGCGTGACTGTTTGCGGCCGTCTACGCCGGCTGCATCGAGCGCTCCACGAATGACCTTGTAGCGGACACCAGGCAGGTCCTTCACACGACCACCACGAACGAGCACGATCGAGTGCTCCTGGAGGTTGTGGCCCTCACCCGGTATATACGCCGTTACTTCCATCTGGGAAGTGAGACGAACACGAGCGACCTTGCGCAGCGCGGAGTTCGGCTTCTTGGGCGTCACGGTATAGACGCGCGTGCACACGCCACGCCTTTGTGGCGAGCCCGCGAGACCGAGCGTCTTGGTCTTCTTCGGCTTCGGCTTACGGCCTTGTCGAATCAGTTGCTGCACAGTCGGCACAGTGCCTTCTCTTC
>CBDUNF010000301.1:0-3036 GCA_965368515.1 uncultured bacterium | reverse complement strand
GCTGGTTCTAGCCGTAAGTGCGTGCAGTGATTCCGGGTCCGAACCGGCCGATACCTTGGCCACGGAGGCTCCCACCACCACGGAAGCCCCAACCACCACCGAAGCCCCAACCACCACGGAAGCCCCAACCACTACCGAAGCCCCGACGACGACCGAAGCTCCAACGACGACCGAGGCTGCCGGTGAAAACGTGGCCGTGACACTCAGCGAGTTTGTGATCGACACCCAAGAGACGTTCACAGCTGGAGAGGTGACGTTCGACGTGGCCAACGATGGGGGCAGCGAGTTCAATCACGAGTTCGCGATCATCGCCGCCGATAGCTACGAAGAACTGCCCAAGCTCGATAACGGTGCCGTCGACGAGGAAGCGTTGGCAGAAGGCCAGTTCCTCGGCCGGACCGCGACATTGGAGCCGGGCCAGACCGAGACGATCACGTTCGACCTGGATCCGGGAACGTATCTGTTCATCTGCAACATCAACTTCGGTCCGAACTCGCACGCCGCCAACGGGCAGATGCTGATCGCCACTGTGAATCCGTAATGCTCGACACCATCACGGGGATCCCGTCCCATCCGCTATTCGTACATGCGCCGGTGGTGCTGATCCCATTGGTCGGCCTTGCGGCGCTCGTGTTGGCCTTTCGTCCAGATTGGCGAGCCAAGCTGGGATGGTGGCCGGCCGTCGCGGCGGGTGTGTGCCTGATCGCAACGCTCCTAGCGGTCGGGTCGGGCAATGCGTTTGACGAACGGCTTGATGGGCTGGTCAACACGGAACGTCACGAGTCGCTGGCGCTGACCACGTTGGCGCTGGTGGCTGTGTTCTTCGGGACGACCGTGGCGCAGCGTTTGCTGAGGGACTCGGACGGCTGGCTGCGTCATGTGGAGCGGGCTGTTACCTTGCTGGTGGTCGTGTCGGCGGGCATGGCCGTGTGGTGGACATTTCTCACCGGCGAGGAGGGTGCGCGCATCACATGGAGCGGCGTAGTGCAATAGAAGAGGACGCGGGCGACCTGTATCCGGACATTGTCGGGACGGGTGCGCATCTCACGACGGCCGAGTTGCGGGCGTGGACGCGTTTTCTCGACGCAAGCCGCCTGATCGAGGATGTGCTGGCCGCCCACGTCAGTCGTGAGCATGAGATGAACCATGGGGAGTATGAGGTGTTGGTTCGCCTCGACGGGGCGAGAGGCCGGATGCGCATGGCCCAACTGGCGTCACAAGTGGTCGCAACTCCATCCAGATTGACCTACACGGTGGATCGCCTCGAAGCTCGCGGCTGGGTGATGCGGCGCTCCCTGGTTAGCGATGGTCGGGGAGTCGTGGCCGAGTTAACGCCTGAAGGTCGGGCGGCGCTTGCTGAAGCGGCCGTCGGCCACGCGGCCCTGATTCGCCGCCACCTGTTGTCGCACCTGGACGCTTCTGAGACCGATGCGTTGGCTGCGGTAATGGGCCGGATCATCGGGTCCGTTCGCGATACGCGGTAGCCGCCCCAAGTCACAGCCCGCGGCTCGGAGCATCTCCCGGTTCCCGCTGGCACTGCGGGATCACGGACGGACCTGAGCGATCAAGTCCCTTCGCGATTCCGTCGTGCGTATGTTCGTAGCGCCTGCCACTGGCATCAGGGCAGTGTGATCGTGACGGTATCCGAGAAGAGATACTCAAAACCTGTCCCGGTTCCCGGTGAGAAGTCCGGTGCGTAACCGCCGGTCACTTCCAGGTAGGTATCGCTCCAGAGTGTCGTCGTGTATTTGTATTGCCACTGCTCACCGGGCTCGAACACCGCATCATCATCTCCCACAAGAATCAAGCCAGGATCGTGAAAGTCCGTATAGGAGCCTTCGCCGTTCTCCCGGACCTGGACCATGAGGCGAACACAACTCACCGGAGATGGATTGTGCATCACGATGGTCCATGTGACAGCGCCACCGGGCTCGACCGTCGAGGCGGATGCGGTCACGGTGGCATAGACCGGGTCGATGACCGGGTATTCGAGTACCTCGCGAGCCGTCACTGGGGTTCCCCCGACCGGTGTGCCGCTCGCCTCAAAGACCATGACACCGTACCAGTCGTATGCGGGTTGGCCGCAGTACCAATCCCAGATCTCACCGGGATCCAGAGTGTCATCACCGTTGCCAAGACGCTCGGCTGGTCCGACCACCGAGTCCGGCCAGCATTGCCCGCCATTGGTACCAGAGGGGGCCGCAGCAACGTCAATGAGGGGCAGCGTGCCGGCATTTCGAACCTCGAACGTCGCAACCATGTCTGCATAGAGGTACATCGGGTCCGGCCACGTGTACCCGTGGATCTCAATGGCGGCCCCTTCTTGCGGCTGGGTCAAGCCGCGGCGCAAGAACGCTGCCATCTGCTCCCGGGTCACCTTGGCGGTAGGACAGAAGAGGTTCTCGGTTGGCGGATTGCACCCGAAGGTGATCGCAGCCGCTCGCAAACGATCGATATCCGCAGCGTGCACCGAGCCGTCGTCATCGTCAAACCAGTCGATGCCGGACCCGCTCTTCAGATCGAGAGCTCGAACCAGAAAGCTCGCCATCTCCGCACGGGTGACCGGTGCTCCGGGGCAGAACATCGTGTTCTCGGGTGGATTGCAGCCCTTCGTCACGCCTGCTGCGGCGAGACGGTCGATATCGTCCTCAAACACCGAACCGTCATCGTCAACAAACCAATCACCGCTCGCGGGCCGAGGAAGATCGAGCGATCGGGACAGAAAGGCCGCCACCTGGCCACGAGTGACCGTGTCTGCAGGGCAGAACATTGTGTTCTCGGGAGGATTGCAGCCCTTCGTTATCCCCTGATCATGAAGCCACATGATGTCGTCATAGAAGATGTTGGACGGCGGAACGTCATCAAAGCCCTGCCAAGGCGCAGCGGCAGATGATTGGCCCGGCGCCAACACGACGAGGAGACACAACGACGTCGCCAACGTAGAGATGGAACGGAGTCTCATTGCTAGCCCCTTTCTCGGGACTGATCTGGACCACCCCTCAGCATCTCACCAGGCGGGCCTCCTGGCTAGTCGTA
>CBDUNF010000300.1:0-3127 GCA_965368515.1 uncultured bacterium | reverse complement strand
TGTACGTGTACCGATCTTATGGGATTCATTGGTGCATGAATGTGGTCGTTGGTGGTGAGGGCCTCGCCCACGCGGTGCTGCTCCGCGGCGGAGATGTAACCACCGGCCGTGAGATCGTGGAACGGCGGCGAGGACGACCCAAGCCATTGACCGACGGCCCCGGCAAGCTCTGCCAGGGGCTTGGAGTAACTGGAGAGATGGACGGCTGCGACCTTCGGTCGGGCCCTGTCACGCTCCACGCGGGACCGGGACGGGGAGGGCGAAAGATCGAGCACACCCCTCGTATCGGTATCTCGAGGGCGACTCGGAGACGCTGGCGCTACCTCCTCGTGGACTAACCTCCGCGGCAAGATGATGACTCCAGAACAGCAACTCGAATACTTGACCGACGGCGTCGACACCATCCTCCCCGAAGGAGAACTGCTGGAACGGATTCAGCGGGGTCGACCGCTCCGGGCCAAGCTTGGTGTCGATCCGACAGCCCCCGATGTGACGCTGGGCTGGGCGGTCGTGTTCGAACGGTTGCGCCGATTCCAGGAGTGCGGCCACACCGCGGTACTCATCATCGGTGACTTCACCGCCCAAGTGGGTGACCCGAGCGGCAAGAGCCAGACCCGTCGTCGTCTCGACTCGGACGAGGTTGGCGGGTATGTCTCCGGTGTTGTCGACACCATCAAGGAGCTGCTGCTGCCCGAGAATCTCGAGATCCGTCACAACTCGGAGTGGCTTGGAGAACTGGACATGCTGGATGTTCTCGACCTCACCTCGCAGTTCACCGTGTCGCGGATCATGGACCGTGAGGACTTCACGAATCGCTGGGAGGCTCATGAGCCGATCTCGATGATCGAATTCATGTACCCACTTTTGCAGGGGATGGATTCTGTTGCGGTGGAGGCCGACATTGAGTTGGGCGGCAGCGATCAGCTCTTCAACAATCTCGTTGGGCGGGATTTGCAGGAGAGAAAGGGCCAGGAGGGGCAGATGGTAATGACCGTGCCCCTGCTGGTTGGCACCGACGGTGCGAAGAAGATGTCGCAATCGCTTGGCAACTACATTTCGGTCAAAGACGAACCCGGGGAGATGTTTGGCAAGACCATGAGCATCCCGGACGATCTGATGGGGCAGTGGTTCAGCCTTGCGGCTTGCCGCCCGGCGGGGGAGGTGGCCGGCATTCTCGAGGGCCTGCGGGACGGTTCGCGGCATCCAGGAGCGACCAAGCGAGAGCTGGCGAAGGCAATTGTGTCGCGATACTGGGGTGACGGAGCGGCCGCTGAGGCTGAAGCGGCTTTCGATCGCTTGTTCAAGCAACACGCGGCGCCGGATGATCTCGCTGAGCACCGACTCGCGACTGAGGATTCGATCTGGCTACCCGGGCTGCTCAGTGATGCCGGGCTGGTGTCATCGAACGGCGAGGGACGCCGGATGGTCAAACAACGTGCCGTCCGGGTGAATGGTGACCAGGTGACAGAGGAGTCGATGGCTCGGGTAGATCTGGTTGGTGCCGTGCTTCAGGTCGGCAAGCGTCGATTCGTGCGGTTGGTGGACTGATGCAACGGGTCAGGAGCGTTGTCGCTGATGCGCTGGTTGGGGTGGTCCTGCTTCTTGTGGCCTTCTGGCTGCTTCGGCGTGTCTTTCAAATGGTCATCTGGGGTTCTTCGATAGTCCTGATGGTCATCCTCGTTGTGGTGGTCTTCCGGATCGCAAGCAAGATTCGAGGCTGACAACGCGATGTGGCCCGCCCCATTCGGGGCGGGCCACATGTGTTGGGTGTCGGTTACGGACTAGGCGATGCTCGTTTCGTAGAGTCTGCGGCGTCCTTGCTCGAGACCGAGCATTAGGCCACCCATTCCGAGGAACAGGAGCCCGATCAGGGCGGCAGTCTCGATCTCCATGCCGGTGACTGGGAGAATCTCAACGATGCCAAAGTCGGCGTCGAGGAAGCTCTCGTCATCGAGCACGGTCACGGTGTAGCTTCCCACCGTGGTGAGATCGTGGTTGTCGGGAAGCGTCGACGTAAGCACCTCGACTAGATAGGTGCCGGCATCGAGCCCGGAGAACAGGTATAGCCCATCGGAGTTGGTCACCTGTGTCATGACTGCGTTCGTCGCCTGGTTGGTGATCCGAACGGTGACGCCGGAGACGGGATCTTCGTTGGAGTCTTGCACTCCGTCCTCGTCATCGTCGTACCAGACGTAATCGCCAATCGTGGACGAGGCCTCGACAATCGAAATCGCGGTGACAATTGCGTCGTCCCAGTCGTCGCCTTCACCGTCACCAGGCACCGAATCGATATCGGTCTCGTTGGCGGCGGTGACCTCAGCCTCGTTCACGAATATGCCGACATCATCGACTGTGACATTGAATTCCATGGAGACGGATGCGCCGACGGCGAGGTCGCCGATGGTCCAGACTCCGGTGGCTCCGTCGTAGGCGCCACCTGCGTTGTCGGACACATAGGTGAGTCCGGCCGGCAGCGTGTCGGTGACCACAACGCCTGTTGCGTCATCGGGACCCTGGTTCACAACACTGATGGTGAAGGTTGTCTCTTCGCCGACTTCGACCTGCGAAGGATCAACGTCCTTGGTCAGCTCGAGATCAATGATCATGGGCGGGTCGACGGTCGCGGTGACGATTGCGTCGTCCCAGTCGTCGCCTTCACCATCACCAGGTGTCGAGTCCGAATCCTCTTCGTTGGCGGCGGTGACCTCAGCCTCGTTGACAAAGGTGCCTGCCTCGTCGACCGTGACGACGAATTCCATGGAGACGGATGCGCCAACGGCGAGGTCGCCGATGGTCCAGACTCCGGTGGCTCCGTCGTAGGCGCCACCTGCGTTGTCGGACACATAGGTGAGTCCGGCCGGCAGCGTGTCGGTGACCACAACGCCTGTTGCGTCATCGGGACCCTGGTTCACAACATCGATAGTGAACGTAGTCTCCTCGCCAACCTGCACTGCGGCGGGAGAGACGTCCTTCACGAGCTCGAGATCAATGATGGCGGGAGGCTCTACTGCGGTGACGATTGCGTCGTCCCAGTCGTCGCCTTCGCCGTCACCCGGTGTCGAGTCCGAATCTTCTTCGTTGGCGGCGGTGACCTCAGCCTCGTTGACAAAGGTGCCTGCCTCGTCGA
>CBDUNF010000299.1:0-3140 GCA_965368515.1 uncultured bacterium | reverse complement strand
TCGCTCCTCTACTCACCGCACCGAAGCTGATGATGACAGTTTTGCGCTGGTCTCCGTAGTGGCCATCGATGCCCTTCAGTTGCAGCGCATGCAACACAGCGCTGTAGCCCGCCAACTCGTTGTTCTTGTAGAACGTATGCCTGCCCACCTGCCCATTGGGCCCCCAAACGAACATCTCCTCGAATGCGATCAGCGTCTGTCGGCGATCAATCGCTACCTGGGTCAGAGCCTGCTGCTGAACACAATGTGGCCAGCCCCACAGAACACCGCCCTCCCGAAGCATCTGGAGGTCCTCCACACCGGGCTTCGGAAGCACGACCGCACCGAGATCCGCCAGCAACTCGCGCCTTGTTGCGATTCCACCAGTCTGTCGAGCGATCTCGTCATCGGCGATGCCGAGTGACGCTCCGTAGCCCTCCTCGAAGATCAGCTGGCGCCGCACCAATTCCGGTAGGCGTGGGAGATGATCCGGATGGATCGGGATACGCCTCTCGTTGGCCTTCTTTGATGACCCGATGACGCCAAGTTTCAGCACTTCGTTCCTCTCGCTGCCACAACCTGTGGCTCGCTACAAACGCAAGGCCCGTCCGGGCCTCCACACGTCACCTTATCCCGCGGGCAGGGACTCGATAGGCGATAACACGCCCGATGGGCCCGAAGCCGCGATGCGGCTGATCTTTTGCGGTCAGGATCCGGCGTTTTCGAGACAGAAATCTTATTGACAAACGATATGGCTCGATTTATCGTTTTTCGATATGACAACCAATCAAACTTTCCAGCCAAGCAAGCCACTCAGCCTTCTCGATCTCGTCCTGAGGGCTGCACGGATCATCCTTCTACTCGCTACGGTTCTGGCTGTGCCCTTGCTGGTGTTGGCCACTACCGGGCGGGGAACAATCAGCATCAACGGAACTATCGACGCCCCTTTCACGGTGGAGCTCAACGACGGAAGACGCATCGGGGTCGGCGGCGACGTTCTCTCGTATGAGAACTTCGAAATCGGTCGCGAACATGAGACCCTCGCCAACTCCCCACGCGTCGACGCAACCGTCAACCTGCGGCGCGACGACCGCGACAGTCGGTTGATTGTCGTCACGATGGCCTCGGTGTGGCTGGCGGCGGCATGGGTTGGGCTCGTCAACTTCCGCGGCATCATCGATTCGGCGCTTCGCGGGGAGTGGCTGCCAGCCGAGAACCCGAATCGTTTACGGAAGCTGGCCGCAGCGATCCTTCTGTATGGAGTGACGGGGCTGATCGGACAATGGCTTCTGAACATGACGCTCGATACGGTCTTGCCTTTCGAAGTCTCCATCGCCATGTCGACATGGCTGACCTCGCTGATCGTCGGTATCGTCGTCCTGGCCCTGGCTGAGCCCTTCGCCGAAGCGGCGCGACTCCGCGAGTTCGATGAAGCGGCGATCTGAATGCCAATCAGCGTCTCCCTTGATGAGGTTCTCGACAAGCGCGGCATGACGCTCACCGAGCTTTCGGAGCAGGTCGGCATCACTCTCGCCAACCTCTCGATACTCAAGACCGGCAAGGCTAGAGCTGTCCGCTTCAGCACGCTGGACGCGATCTGTGAGGTCCTCGACTGCCAGCCAGGTGACATCCTCCAGTACAGCCGCGACCCCGAGAAGTCTGTTTGAAGGTCGCCGCCCCTATCTTGGCGCTCGGTCTCATAGTGCCGAGCGCCAAGAGGGATCAGGTAGTCGTGCTCTGGGGGGCGGCATCTAGAGTGGACGGATGACCGAAGCCAGGTCCGCATGCTGACGGCGTTGTCTCCCAACGATTGTGCGCGGGCCGGCGCAACGCTGGGTCGAGCATTCCAGGACGACCCCGTTTGGACGGCGGCATTCCCCGAGCCTGATGTGCGGCCACATGTTCTCGCCGCGATGTTCACCGGTCTGGCCAAGGCCACCATCGCCGGCGGCGGGTTCGCAGAGACCACCCCGGGCATCGACGCCGCTGCTCTCTGGCTGCCACCGGGGAGGGACCTGGGGGTGTGGGCAATGGTCAAGTCGGGCTTCTCTCTACCCCGTTTTGTGATGCGGTTGTCCGCTGCCGATCGGAAGCGGCTGATGGCGGTGCTTCGCCAGCTCGATGGGCGCAGGAAAGTGCTGATGCCCGAACCGCATTGGTATCTGAGTGCCGTCGGTGTCGACCCTGGCCATCAAGGCGAGGGATTGGGCACGATGCTGGTTCGCTCAGGCATCGAGAAGGCGGAAGAGGAGGGTGCTCCGCTGTACCTCGAGACGGAAACCGAAGGCAACGTCGGCTTCTACCGACGGCTGGGTTTCCAGGTTGTCGAGCAGGTCGTCGCCAAAGGGCTCGACGTACCGGTTTGGATGATGCTCCGCCGCCCGTCCTAGCTGCGTGTCTGTGTCAAACGGCGATGTCCATCCGGAGAAACTCATCCACGTTGATCAGCCCCGATGGGATCTTTGTTCCATCAGGAAGGGCCGCCTCTGCTACCTCTTTTGACACGATCGTCGGGGAGGCGAGCTCGATCTCTGCGCCGTCGCGCTGCAATGTCGCCGTGCCGGCCTTCATGATGTTTTGTACCCAGTCGGATTTCGATCCGTAGACAAGGATGAACATATAGCCACCGTCGACGGGGTGGGCATCCAGGGGAGTGACGTAGCTCTTCCCGGACGATCTTCCGATGTGGGTCAGCGTTGGTCTTTTGCCCTTGCGGATCTCGCGTGGGTTGAAGACCCGCTTGTTGATGTGGCCCCACCACAGCGGCATTGGCATGGTGTACTCCCTAGTCGATAACTTATGGTGTAAGTATATGACGTACGCCGTAAGGTCGTCAAGGCGCAGGGTGATCCCGGCAGGCTGCCGACGACAGATAGTCACACCCCCCTCCTACGATGGCCGGCGTGACAGTCCGCACCTCCCGATCCTCTCGATCCCTGTGGGCCGCAGTTACTGCGGCCTTTGTGGTCTTTGTCCTGGTGATGACGCTACGGCCGGACTCGACCGCAAACTCGGCCAACTTCGTGCCCTTCCGCGAACACGGAGCGGCCTGGTCTTGCTTGCTCAGTCAATGCCGGGGTGCAGCTGCTTCTGCTCGGTTCCTCATCAGCGACGTCATCGGGAATGTCGTGGTATTCATCCCGATTGGGTTTGCGGGCGCC
>CBDUNF010000298.1:0-3172 GCA_965368515.1 uncultured bacterium | reverse complement strand
CGGACTGCTCACCTGCGAGCTCACCGAGTGGACCCTCCATCATCTTGCATGGCCCACACCACTCCGCCCAGAAGTCAACGAGCACCGGTGTGTCGCTGCCAATCAGATCGGAGAATGTGGAGTCTTGTGCTGTAACTGTTGTCTCTGCCATGACGTTGCCCGCGGGCCGTCACCTCCTAGTGGTCAATGCTTGCGTCGGGATGTACCCGGCCCGCCCGCGTTCTAACTTCCCTGCTCGTCGAGCCATCGCTCGGCATCAATAGCCGCCTGACATCCCATGCCGGCTGCAGTGATGGCCTGACGATAAACGTGGTCTGCGACATCTCCCGCCGCAAACACCCCGGGGACCGAGGTCATCGTGTTCTCGTCCGTCAGGATGTACCCCTTGTCGTCGAGGTCAATCTGTCCGGCGAAGATTTTGGTGTTGGGTGTGTGACCGATTGCCAGGAACATGCCTTCGACGGGCAATTCCGACACTTCGTCGGTGACACGGTTGCGCAGACGCAGGCCGGTCACGAGGTCCTCGCCGAGAACCTCCTCGACTTCGGTGTTCCACACCATCTCGATTTTGTCGTGGGCGAGCACGCGACTTGCCATGATCTTCGATGCTCGCAGCTCATCGCGACGGTGGATCACATAGACCTTGGACGCAAACTTGGTGAGGAAGAGCGCCTCCTCGGCAGCGCTGTCGCCGCCGCCGATGACTGCGATCTCTTTGTCCCGGAAGAAGAACCCGTCGCAGGTAGCACATGCGGAAACTCCATGGCCTCGCAACCGGGTTTCGCTCTCGAGGCCGAGCCAGCGAGCGGAGGCCCCGGTCGAGATGATGACCGAGTCGGCCTCGTAGAGATCCTCTTCGACCCAGATCTTGAATGGGCGTGACGAGAAGTCCACCTTGGTTACGTCGTAGCTCATGATGCGAGTCTCAAAGCGTTCCGCCTGCTTACGGAATCCTTCCATGAGTTCGGGACCCATGATTCCGTCCGGGAAACCTGGATAGTTCTCGACATCGGTAGTGAGCATGAGTTGGCCACCCCGCTCCATGCCCTCAATCATCAGTGGCTTGAGATCGGCGCGTGCGGTGTAGATGGCGGCGGTGAGGCCGGCGGGGCCCGAGCCGACGATAACGACCTTCTCAGTCATCATTCCGTCCTTTGGTCTGTGGTTCAGGTTCAGTCTTGTGAGGTTTCGCGTGGTAGGCGAAGCCTCCATAAGAACATCCCGACGACCACAAATAATCCCCCAATAATCGTATATGACCATTGCATGCCGACCAGGCCGGCGAGCAGCCGTACCAAGCCGACAGTGAGGAAGATGACAAGGACAAGGCCGAGCAACGCGGCCACGATCCCGACACCGGTCCACTTGGCCCATCCGGCGGCGCGGTCCACCGTCATCGAACGGACCTTGTCTGCGGACTGCTCGAGGTAGTCGGCGATCTGGGTTGGGTAGTCGTTCATCGCTACAAAGATTAGTCAGCCCTCGAGCCCGTGTCGCCAGGGCCGCTAGGGGAGGACCTCAACCACTTCGCAGAAGTATGCCTGCTGGAGAACAAAGACGGTTTCGTCAACGTCTTCGGGCACGTAAGCGACCAGAACCAGTTCCTCGCCGATGGATGTGGCAACAAGTCCGAGCAGCAGGGCTTCGCTGTCGATGGGGATGCCCAGTGCCGGGGCGAAATCGGGTGACGTGTTGGTGAGCACACATGCAGCGAACACGGCGTCGAGGTCCTTGGCTGCACGGGATTCTTCGTCGAGAGCATCGCGTTCGGAGATGACAATCTCGAGGAGGGCATCGCGTTCGAGGTCTTCGACGTTGCCGAGGAACTCCAGGTCTTCGGAGTAGTGCCGGTCGGCGCTGGTAGTGGTGTCGGTCATGGCCGCTGTTGTTGTTGTCGCCTCGGCCATCGATTCTGTGGTGGCAGTTGGAGCCTCGAGAGCCATCGCGTCGTCCGCGTCGCCTGCCATCATCTCGGCGCCGTCGCTCATGTCCTGCGCCGCCGCTGCGGTGGTCTCCGTGGCCGCTCGCGTCTCTGCACTCTCTAGCGCCGGTGCGGCAACCGTTGAGTCCGCATCGTCGGACGATCCCCCGAACAGAGAGGGCAGTGACACGATCGCTGCCAGGAACACCGCGGCGACACCGGCGACCGGGAGCCATCGTCCCCAGGCAAAGGACGTCTTAGCCCTGACGGGCGGAGTAGTGGCACCGACCAACTCGGTCTTGAGTGCCTTGTGGAGACGGGCCGACTCGGTGGCAGTGAGGTATGCAGCAGGGACCTCGTCGAGCGCGGCAAGGGCGAATCGTTGCAGGTCCAGATCTGCGGTGCACTCCGGGCATGCCGAGATCGCTGACTCCGCAGCTGCGGTGGCAGCATCATCGAGCGTGCCCTCGGCGAGGGCCATGATTATCTCTTGGTCGTGTTCGTGCATCTTCATTCGTCTCTTGGATGTTGCGAACCTGCTCTAAGGTTCCCAAGGCTTGTTGCCAGCAGTTTCCTTCCCCGGAATACGCGGGACTTGATCGTGCCGATCGGCACGTCGAGTATCTCGGCCGCTTGCTCGAGTGACAGTGCTTGGAGGTCAACCAGGACAACCGCGGAGCGGAACTCGATCGGAATCTTGAGCAGCGCTTCCTCGATGTCGGGGCGGAGCTCGACGGCTTCGAACTCGTCGCCACCCCGGGGGTCGACAGGGTCGGAACTCTCCGGGATCGGTTCGGTTCGCCGACGTTTCGCTTTGCGGAGCTGGTCGTAACACGTATTCACCGCCACCCGGTAGAGCCAGGTGCTGAAGGCCGCTTTTGCTTCGTAGCGGTCGGCCTTGCGAAATACTGTGAGGAAGGTCTCCTGCACCGCGTCCAGCGCGGCATCGCGGTTGGTCATCATCCGAAGACATATCCCAAAGACCCGATCCTCATGGGCGCGCACCAACTCGTCAAAGGCGGCAATATCGCCTCCCAGATATCGATTGAGGAGTTGGATGTCCTCGGCGGCCCTGCTGGTCATGGGGGGATTGTGGCGCGGCAAAATCGCTGTGTCATTCTGAGTCGCCAGTCACTGCGAGAAAGTGACCTCAAAAACCTCGGAGAAGTACTCGTCGACGGCTAGCTCCGGGAGCTCGGTGAGCCAGACCAACCAGACCCCACCGTCCCGGTCCGGGAGCTGCATCGTGGC
>CBDUNF010000297.1:0-3204 GCA_965368515.1 uncultured bacterium | reverse complement strand
CGACAAAGCCGGTCACGGCGCCGGCGTCGACCTCTTCGATCTCACTGCACCCCTCACTACCCAGGTAGTCGCGATACTGGGTGAGGTCCCGTCGATAGGCGCCAACGGTGTTTACCGCTAGCCCCCGCTCAGCAACCAGAGAAGTCAGAAACTCCTCGATGGCAATGTCGATGTTCATCGTCCGCCTTGTGCTCGCCCCGAGGATAGGAGGGCCGCGCTAGCTGCGACCATCTATGACGATGCCCGCTTGCCGCAGAAGAAGTGCCTGCAACCCGATGACGGTCTTGGCGTCTTCGATGGCCGGGAGCAGCTGGGGGATGTCGGCGATCGGCACCCGCACCACCTCGGCCGCCTCTTCCTCCGGGCCGATTCGGTTCATCGGCACCGCCGTCAGATCGGTAGCCAGATACACGATGACGTCCTCATCGGAGAAGCCGGGACTGGCGCAGTAGTGGATCAGCTTTTCGATGGTTCCGGCTGCGAACCCGACTTCTTCTGCGAGTTCCCGACCCGCTGCAACCGCCGGATCCTCACCGGGAACGTCCAGCTTCCCTGCGGGTAGCTCCAAGATCTCTCGATCGAGCGCCGTTCGATACTGGCGGATGAGGACGACATCGTCACCATCGATCGGGATGAGCGCCACTGCCCCACCGACCCTGACGACCGTACGGGCCGCGATCTCGCCGTCGGGACTTCGCAGATTCAGCTCCTCCACACGAAGGAACGGCGTTTCTGCAACCAGATCGCCGCCGACTATCTCAAACCCATGGTCTGCGACCATCAGCGTTCGATGGCGAGACCGGCATCTGCGTCCGCGCTGATACCGGTCCTCGCTTTGTAGTCCAGCGCTGCCTTGACCAGCCCGGAGAACAACGGGTTCGGATTGTCGGGACGCGAGGTGAACTCAGGGTGAAACTGCGTTGCGATGAAGTAGGGATGATCGGAGATTTCAACGATCTCAACGAGGCGATCGTCAGGTGACACGCCGCTCGAGCTCATCCCGGCATCGTTGAGGGCCTTGCGGTACCGGTTGTTGACCTCCCAGCGGTGCCGATGGCGCTCATAGACCAGGGGTTCACCGTATAGCTTGTCGGCCAGGGACCCCGGGGTCAGCCTCGCTGGGTAGACACCAAGACGCATCGTCCCGCCCATGTCCTCGACATCGTGCTGGTCCAGCATCAGATCGATCACCGGCGACTGTGTGGTCGGATCGAACTCGGTGCTGTGGGCGTCGCTGATCCCGAGCACGTTCCGGGAGTACTCGATGACCGCACACTGCAGCCCAAGACAGAGGCCGAGGAACGGGATCTCTTGCTCTCGGGCATGCCGGATCGCCCGGATCTTGCCTTCCACGCCACGGATGCCAAAGCCTCCGGGTACCAGGATGCCGTGCAGACCTTCAAGGTGAGATTCGGCCAGGAGCCCGTCGACCTCTTCGGCTGGAATCCAACGGATCTCGACCCTGGCATCGTTCTCCCGCCCCCCGTGTCGCAGAGACTCCACGACAGACAGATAGGCGTCGGGCAGATCGATGTATTTACCAACGAGACCGATCGTGACTGTTTCGTGGGGATTGGCGAGTTGCTTGACCATCTCCCTCCAGCCGTCGAGCTGGGCTTCCGGGGCTTCGACAGCAAGGACACGGCAAACGACCTTGTCGAGCCCGGCCTCGTACATGTCGAGAACCACCGCATAGATGTCCGATGCATCCATGGCGTTAATCACAGCATCTGGCTCAACGTCGCAGAACAAGCTGATCTTGCGGCGGACAGAGTCATCGATCGCTCGGTCGGAGCGAGCCACGATCACATCAGGATGGATACCGGTGCTGCGCAGCTCGGCAACGGAGTGCTGGGTCGGCTTGGTCTTGAGTTCTTCACTCGTCGGCAGATACGGCACGAGCGTGACATGGATGTAGCAGGTGTTGTTGCGGCCAACGTCTTTGCGCATCTGGCGAATTGCTTCGAGATATGGCAGGCCCTCGATATCGCCGACCGTGCCGCCAATCTCGGTGATCACCACGTCAACGTCATCGCCGCCGAGCTTGCGGATGCGAGACTTGATCTCGTTGGTGATGTGCGGAATGACTTGGACGGTTGCGCCTAGATAGTCGCCGCGCCGTTCCTTGCGAATCACCGACTGATAGACCGCGCCGGTCGTCACATTCGAATCTCGCCGGAGATCATCGCCGAGGAAGCGCTCATAGTGTCCAAGGTCGAGGTCGGTCTCGCCGCCATCCTCGGTGACGAACACCTCTCCATGCTCAAAGGGGTTCATCGTGCCTGGATCGACGTTGATGTAAGGATCCAGCTTCTGCAGAACGACCGACAAACCACGGGATTTGAGGATGCGGGCAAGCGAAGCGGCGGTGATGCCCTTCCCGAGGCTCGATGTCACGCCACCGGTGACAAACACGTACTTGGTCAAGACAATCTCCCAGCTGTCCGGCTGGGATCGGATGTTACCACCCGTGGGTGGCCAACCGAGATACCGTCAAAAAGCCCGCCAGTACTGACTGATCAGGATTCGTCGTTGCGGGCGGCAGCCAGCAGTTCCGCGGCGTGCAACTGCCCGCGTTCGCTGTCGGGCAGCCCACCGAGCATCCGAGACAGCTCTGAGAGGCGCTCATCGCCCTCCACCCGGCGCACGGTTGCCTCCGCGCCTGCGCGAGACACCACGAAGTGCGTATCGGCGTGAGCAGCCACCTGCGGGAGGTGAGTGACGCAGAACAGCTGCCGCCCGGTGCCGAGAGCTGCAAGCTTCTCCCCCATCGCCAACGCAGTTGCTCCGCCAATACCGGCATCAACCTCGTCAAATGCCAGCAGATCTGCCTCGCCGACGCCGGCGGACAACCGCAAAGCGAGGGTGAGACGGCTCAGCTCGCCGCCAGACGCAATCCGGGAGGCAGGAGCGGGTGTCAACCCAGCATCGGACGCAAAGGTGAGCTCGATACGATCGGACCCGTGGGGACCCATTTCAATCCCAGCGAAGTCCAGTACGACGACGGGACTGCTCATCCCGAGTTCCTTCAGGTGACCGATCGCCTTCTTCTCCAGCGCTCTGGCCGCCTTCTGCCGGGCCGAGGTCAGAGCAGTCGCTGCTGCGGTGGCACGATCCATCGCAACGCGTAGTTCTTCGGCCAGGTCGTCGGCGGTTCCGAGCAAGTTCGTCAGTTCTACTGCCCTTGCTGCCGCTTCCTCTCCA
>CBDUNF010000296.1:0-3209 GCA_965368515.1 uncultured bacterium | reverse complement strand
TCCTGCGAGTTCGGAGTCGACCGCAAGCTCGTCGCGCCGAAGCTGGAGTGCGCTTAGCCTGCTTCTGACTTCTTGCTGTTCCTGCTGGAGGATGGCGACGCGGTCGTCCTCCCCAAAGGTACTCAGCGCGATTTGAAGCACGTCCACTCGGTTCCGCAGCTCGGCGAGCAACGCATTAGCCGCGGCCACTACCTCAGGGGTGGCCGAAGCCGCGGGCTGCTCGAAGTTGAGAACGGCCTCGATGGCCGTCTGCAGCTCGGCCTCGATCGCAAGACGCTCCGGATCAGCAGCTTGCATCTCATCTAGGTCGGTTCCCACGGCGTTGAGTTCCGTCGTGAGTTGAGCAATCGATGCGTCGAGTTGTGTGAGAGCATCGTCAAACGTTGCCTGGGCACCTTCGCTGCTGATCGCTCGGTAGGCGGTGGCAAGGGCATTGGCGGCGACGATTGCAGTGGGCTCGTCGGGGTCGGAGTAGGAAATCGTGATGAGGTCTGTTGCCTCAGCTGCGCCAACGGTGACGTTCCCCAGGAACTCCTCGATGTCGATGATGATGGGGGGATCGAGGGCCGCCAACCCGTCGAGCGCGCGATGTGCCACCACCCGGGACTTGGCTATCTCGATCTGGTCGGCAACGTAGCGTTCGGGGTTCAACTGGTTGTTGACCTCGAACACAATCGACGTGCGCGGATCTTGAACGGCAAGAGTCGTCGTTGCGGTCCATGCGGCCGTACTGCTCGCATACCACCAGGCAAGGCCGCCGAAAAGCGCTGTCGCCGCCAGCACGAGCCACCGATAGCGCCATGCCGCACCGAGCAGCGTCGGCTCCAAATTCAGGTTTACGGGGGTCTCCATTGCTTCCTCGGTCGCAGTCGGGCGAGCGTACTACACGCCCCGACCCAAGCCGTGGGCGTGACGCGAATCGGGCTACGGTCGTCATGCGGGTCGAGATGGGAAGCCCGATGTGAACATCGGCAACTCGGTTCGACGGGCTATTAGCCAACGCATGACCAAGGCTGGGGCGCGCTTGTTTGCGCTTGGTCACGGTGGGGGATGGCGTCGCTTAGGATCGGCACTGCCGTGGTGACCAGTTATTCCGCGGACATGCGAGAAGCCCATTAGGGGCGGGGGGAAGACATCCCGTCTCAGTAGAGAGGTAGGGAAACAGGTGAAGATTCTCATTTTTGGTGCCGGCGGGTTCATTGGTTCGAACTTGATCGAGCATCTCATCCAGCAGGGTGAGCACGAAGTAGTCGGTCTTGATATCACCGACACCAAGCTGGCCGGTATCGAAGGTCCTAATTTCACGTTCATCAAGGGCAACATCAGCGATGAAGCCCTGGCGAACAAGCTGGTGGCCGAATGCGACGTCGTCGTCGACCTCATTGCATATGCCAACCCCAGCATCTATGTCGAATCGCCACTCGAGGTCGTCAACCTCAATTTCTTCGAGAACATGAAGATTCTCGAGTACTGCCTCCATCATCAGAAGCGCCTCGTCCAGTACTCGACGTCTGAGGTCTATGGCAAGCGGAGCCGTGATGAGGAGTACAACGACGACACCTCTGACCTGATCATGGGCCCGGTACAGAAACAGCGTTGGATCTACGCGTCATCGAAGCAGCTGCTCGAGCGGATCATCTATGCGCACGGGCTAAAGGGTGACCTCGACTACTCGATCATTCGGCCGTTCAACTTCGTCGGACCCCGGTTTGACTATCTGGTGCCGGCCGGCTCCAAGGGTGGTCCCCGTGTCTTCTCGCACTTCTTGTCTGCGATGTTCACCGGCGGTCCGATCTATCTCGTCGACGGTGGCGGCCAGCATCGCTGCTTCACGCACATCAACGACGCATCGACGGCGTTCTCGGCAATCCTGGAGAACTCCGGCGGCCACAACGAGATATTCAACGTCGGCAACCCCGATACGAACACCACGATGGAGGGTCTCGCTCGTCTGATGCAGGACATCTACGAGGACCTGACCGGCACCAAGCCCGAGAATGAAATCATCGTCATTGATGGTGAGGAGTTCTATGGCAAGGGCTACGAGGACATGGATCGTGTGCCTCCCAATGTCGACAAGTTGATGGCCTTGGGTTGGAAGCCGACCAAGGACCTCGACACGATCTTCCGTGAAGCTGTCAAGTACTACGTCGATCGCCCCGAACTCGCTGCTGAGATCCTGTCCTAGGACAGACAAACCAACGAGGGTCACTCGCCGGTTGGGCGCCGGCGGAGGAGGGGTCGAAAGTATGGGGAATAGGAAGGCGCTGGCACAGCGGAGGTGGGCCTGGGTTACCGGGCTCGCCTTCGTTGCGCTATTTGCATTGCCGTTCGGTGCGTCCGATGCAGTCGAGGTGGGGTCTGGCGACGACATTATGATCTTCGTCGCGCACCCTGATGACGACATCATCACGGCTGCCGGCGTCACCATGGACCACCTGGACAACGGCACCGGCGACATAACGGTTGCTTTCCTGACGAACGGCGACCGGTGCGAGTCGCAGAGCCAGGTTGATGCAGGGTTCTGCTCCGTGTTGCAGCCCGGCATCGGTACGATCCGCCAGGCGGAGGCGGTTGCTGCTCAGGGTGAACTGGGAGTTGTCGGGGCCAACGACGACGATCTCGTGTTCCTCGGATATCCCAACGGCCATGTCGACAAGGTGCGGTATGGCGATCAGGGCAACTTCCCCGTTCTCTTCAACACCGCAACGTATGCGGACTTCGGACTCGGCGACACCGACTGGCATGACCACAGAACCCCCGGCGACTCCCACGTCGCCTATCCGTCGGGGACGATGTCGCAGGACATGCTGGACGATGTTGAAGCTCTAATCACCACCTACAAGCCCGACCATATCTTCACGCACAGTCGATGGGATCGTCACCAGGATCATCGGACCGCCTACTACACGCTGATCGATGCGGTGCAGCTGGTCCAAGACTCGGATCCGTCCTACGACCCGTACATCCATACCGCGATGGTCCATGTGCCGGACCCGGCTTATTGGAATCAATGGCCGGCAAACGCGGATCCGTCCTCGCCGATCAACGAATACCCGCTATTGGAGGCGGACACCGACGGCGAGTTGGTGTGGGATCAGCGCGAGACCTTCGTGGTTCCGCCGAGCATGCAGACTCCATATGGGTCCGGGAACAATCCGAAGGCGGAGGCGATCGAGTCGCACTCCAGCCAGATGGATGACGGGCTA
>CBDUNF010000295.1:0-3210 GCA_965368515.1 uncultured bacterium | reverse complement strand
CTCCACCGCCTGAGGAGCCTCCACCGCCTGAGGAGCCTCCACCGCCTGAGGAGCCACCGTCGCCGGATCTGGCCGAGCTGTCCGGGCGGGTCTGGATCGATAACGGTGACGGGATCCGACAGGAATCCGAGCCGGGGGCTGACAACGTGACGGTGGGACTGTTTGATGCGGATCTTGTCGATTTGATCACCGAGACCTCGACGGCGGCGGACGGCAGCTATGCGTTCGAAGCCGTACCCGGCTCGTATGTGGTCCAGGTGGTTGCGCCAGATGGGCACAAGTTCGTTGCTGCCCATGTTGGGAGCGACCCCGGTTTCGACAGCGACATGGTCGAGATCCGGAGACCCGAGTCGGGTTCGAATTCGTTTGTCGGGTGGACTGCCCGGATCGAGCTCGAGGCGAGCGGTGCATCGGGTGTCGCTGACGCCGGGCTTCTGCGTCGGCCCGGTGATGACGAACCGCAGCCTGAGGTCGCCGTCATGTCCGGTGTTGTGTGGACGGATGACGGTGACGGAGTCCGCGGCGAGCAAGAGCCGGTGACTGCCGGTGTACCGGTCGGGCTGTACAGCCTCAATCGAGTGCGGGTAAGCGAAACGGTCACTTCAGAAGATGGTCGGTACTTCTTTGAGGCCGAACCGGGTACCTATCGGATCGGCATCGAGGCGCCGAGCCAACACGGGTTCACGGTTGCTCGGGCCGGAGACGACGCAACCCGAGACAGCGATGTCGTGGAAACCGAAACTCGCTCCGAGGACGGCGTCGAGACCCACATTGGTTGGACGGCTCCTGTCGAACTGGATTCTGAGGTTGCGCCAGGCGCCGCCGATGCAGGACTGGTTGTTGTCCCGCCGGTGGCAGAACCGACGACGGTGATGGTCTCCGGTGTCGTATGGGCCGACGATGGCGATGGCGTGCGGCTGGACACCGACTCCGAGGTCGACCCTCCGGTAGTGGGCGAGGAGCGGATCGCAGACGTTCGCGTGTCTCTCTATCAGGATCGCACTGCGGGCCCAGTTGCTGAGGCCATCACCGATGCGGACGGCGCGTTTGTCTTTGAAACGGTTGCCGGGTCGTACTGGCTTGGTTTCCTGGCTCCGGAAGGTCACACGTTCGTGGATGCCAATCTCGGTGACGACACTGCGTTGGACAGCGATGTCACTGAGGTGACTGACGAGGGCGCCGCCGGCCGGATTGTTGGCTGGGCACCGGTCGAGGTCACCGAATCCGACGACACAGCGACCGCTGACGCAGGTCTTGTCCCGGTGAGGCTTCCGCCCGAAGAGCCACCGCCGGTTGATGAGCCGCCCGAAGACCCCGAACCGACCGCTGCGACCGTTGCGGGCGTGATCTGGCACGACGACGGTGACGGGATTCGTGTCGACCCGCCTCTAGAAGACGGAAGCGGAGGGGATGAGAGCGAGCCAGAACCCCGAGCCGCTGCCGTCAAAGTCTCACTGTACGAAGCGGACGGGACGACCCTTGTTTCCACGGTATCCACGGACGGTGACGGGCTCTACGAATTCACCGACGTGCCGGTGGGACGGTATCTCATTCAGGTCGAGGCCCCGAGCGGTCACATGTTTACGATCGCCTCCGTCGGGGACGACGAGACCATCGATAGCGACATCACTCGCATCGAGGAGCTCAGCCACGGTGAGGACGTGGTTGAGCTTCTTGGTTGGACGAGCGAGCTTGAAGTGTCCGTCGACACGCCACCGGGTCTCGTCGACGCCGGCTTCGTCCCGCTGCCACCGGCCGAAGAGGAAGAGCTGCCTCCTGCGGAGGATCCTGGCGAGGTCGCGGTTGAACCGCCCGAGGTCGGCGGGAGCCGAGAAGACGACCCCGCGGGTGACCCGCGTGAACCCGATGATCCCGCGCCAGATGACGACGAGCAGCCAGCGGCGGCAACCGATGACGTAGCCGGAGAACGCGAAGACGCTGATGGCTGACCGCACCGCTTCAAGGACGAGAAAGGCAATCGGAACCGGGGGAGAGGAGGGTCGATACAGCGCAACCGTCCTGGTCAAGGGCGCGTTTCGCGATCGGGCTCCCCCATAAGGGCCGGTCGTGAGCTTTCAAGTGTGAGGAAGACATCGAAAGGGAGTAAGGAATGAAGAAACGACTTAGGTCACCGGCAGTGCTGCTGGTCGCCTTTGCGATGGTATTGGTCGCAGCGGGCATCGGCTACGCCCACTGGACGTCGACGTCTCGGATCGAAGCCAACGTCAACACGGGCAACATGGAAATTGGCTGGGAGGCCTGGGGTACCAACGACGATGGCGATCTGACTAACGATCCCAGCGCCAATGACGACCCGACCGCCGTGATGGCGTGGAATTCCGGCAACGGAACCTCGATGGATCCGAAGGACTCGGAGAACCCGGCTGAGCGCTACGACAAGAACGTCGCGAGCTGCTGGGTTGATGGTGGCGGCGACACACTGAACCTGAATATCGACGGCGCCTATCCGAGCTATCACTGCAACGTCTATGCAGATGCATTCAACTGGGGCTCCGTACCTGTGAAGGCGACCGCGCTGCGGGTAACGGCGGAGAAGGGAATGGACGTCTGCACGCTGCATGAGGATCCAGGCTTCTCTCAGCCCGATCTCTATCCGCTGCTCAGGAACGAAGGGGCGGGCGAGTTCGTCGACTGGAATGATGATGGGTTCGATGCAGGGTCCGGCGACTTCTACGTCTACAACGACGGAATGGGCGGCTGGTTCAAGGTCGTCGGGGACGCGCCGTTGTACGAGTACTGCGAGTTCGTGAGCAACAGTGTGGAGCCCTCGCTGGTTCCAGGCCACGGAGGCCATTTCATGTGGTTCAGCGACGACATAACACTCCACATCGAAGAGGGAATCCTCTGTGGTTGGCAACTGGATCCGGGATACCACAACGAGTTCGGTGAGCCGATCGGAGGTATCGACGTTGAGGGTTGGATCCATGTCGAACAGGGCATGGAGCAAGGCATGCGCTATGAGATCTCGCTAGAGCAGGACTGGGTGAATTGGAACGAATTCCCCGAAGACGGCTCGTGGTGCACGTTCAACGGCGCACAAATCCCCTACACGCCTCCGACTCCGTAGCCGCGAACGGCGATAACAAACCTGGGGGACGGCAACGTCCCCCAGACCACCTCAGGCTGAGGTAGACACATGCGAACGAAATGGCTGAGGGGGGCGACTGTTGCTGTTGCTGTGGCAGCAGA
>CBDUNF010000294.1:0-3230 GCA_965368515.1 uncultured bacterium | reverse complement strand
TGCGTAGTGATCGCACCTGCTGCTCCTGGGTGTTCGCATGGGACAGCCTAGAGCGACTTCGAATAGCCCGATCGACTCTGTATCCAGGTTGGGCCGTTTTCCTCTGGTGGTCCGGATCGGGCATCGACAGACTGGGAAGAACGTCTGCCTTGTGAGGTGTGGGATGAAGAGGCTTGCGGCGATTGTGGCGCTGGGGCTGCTGGTTACGGCGTGCGGATCTTCGGACGGAGGTGCAACCACAACGGCTGCGCCAACAACGGCAGCAGCCGACCCGGTTGCGACGACCGGAGCGACGTCATCTACAGCGGCTCCGACCAGTACGACAGCTGCTCCAACAACAACAACAACCACGGCTGCCCCCGATCTCACTCCGCCGGAGCTGACGGTGACCGCCCCGGCCGAAGGGGCCATCGTCGCCGACGGCCGAGTCGAGTTCCGCGGAACGGTCGAACCCGGAGTCCAGGGGGTGTGGTCACCCCCGGATCATGAGGCTGCGGTAGATGCCGACGGCAACTGGGAGATCGCCATCGACCTGCCCTCGGGCCACAACACGGTTGTCTTCTTCACCTTGGATCAGGCCGCCAACGAGACAACAGTTGAGCGACATATCACCTACACCGCGCCAATGCCTTGCGGCGGGATAGACGTGGTAGCCGAGCACAGCTCGGCTTTCCCGCTCGGGGCAACGGACTGGTGTGGCGGTTGGGGGTACATCGAGTCGGTCAGTGCAACCGAGATCGTGTTTGACCTGATTCAGGTGAACCTCACCGTGCCTGGTGACGAGTCGCAGGGCTGGACATTCGTGAACGCCAATCCGATGCTGCGTTATCTTCCGATCAGCAGTGCGATCGAGATCAGGGCTTGTCCACCGGCGCCGGGCGACACAGCCCCCGGCAGTTGTGGCAGCCCGTGGGTGGGCCCGGAGTCCTGGCAGTTCTCGCTGTGGTCGTCGGCTGATCTGACCAGCTTCGTCGCAGCCAGCGACGAGTTGTGGAACGTGTTGATCGATCCTGCGAGCGGCGAGGTCGTGTGGGTAGAGCAGTGGTGGACGCCCTAGCGGCGCTGCTCAGCTGTGGCCGATAACGGCGAGCCCGGCCCCAGCTGCGATATAGAGGATGCCCGACAGCATCGGGAGGTTCGACACTGCCGTCTCGACCCGCGATGACTCCCAGTTGTAGCCGTTGCGGACAACGTGAAGCAGCGAAAAGATGATCGGTCCGATGATCAACATGAAGAGCCCGAATCCGATGAGGAAGGTGCCGCTCATAGTCATCGGGCTGACTGGGGCGCATTCGCCACCGCGCAACACGGTTTGGCCGCTCCAGGCGACAAACTCGCGTGAGTTGACTCGTGTGCACAAATCAACCCAGTGGGGTTGGAAGAGCAGGCCTGCTGCGGCTGCGGATCCGAGTCCCGCGACGAACAGAAGCGGGCGCCGGATGAGCGGGCGTTTGAGCAAAGCCATACTGCGATGATACGACGCAGGTTGACTAAGTGGCTCAGCTTTCGCCGAACGGACCCTTCCGGATGATGTCGGGCAGATTCCGACGACGGGTGACGTTCACCTTGAAGGTGCGTGTCCCGGGCTGCGTGTCGGCACCGGTTCGTGACTGCGCCTCGCCAAGCAATCGGCGAAGACGATCTACCTGTGCCCGGAGTCGATTGTTCTCGGACTGCAGGGAGAGGATCCGTCGCACGCCTTCGAGGTTTACTCCTTCAGCTGTCAGCTCCTGGATTAGGCCCAAACGCTCGAGATCCTCATCGGAGTATCTGCGGGTGCCTCCCGGTGTGCGAAACGGCTCGATCAAACCCTTGCGCTCGTAGATGCGGAGCGTCTGGGGGTGAACTCCTGCCAGTTCGGCGGCCACCGAGATTATGTAGACAGCATTACTTCTCTTGGTCATGGTCACACCCCCAGGTGCGATCGTGGATTGTCGTGTGGGTTCTTCAATCGGAACTGCTGGAGAAGTTCCTTGCCCTCGTCACTCAGTTGGTCCGGGACTGTCACTGATACAACGACGAGTAGGTCGCCACGCTCTCCCTTCGCGTTCTCGATGCCGTGTTCGCGGACGCGGAACGTCTTGCCCGTCTGCGTACCGGCGGGGATGCGCAGCCGAACCTTGCCCTCGAGGGTTGGTACGTCGATCTCGGCACCGAGGGTCGCTTCGATGAACGTGATCGGAACGTCGATAGTCAGGTTCTTGCCATTACGCCCAAAGATCGGATGTGGTGCCACCTGCACCTTGACGTACAGGTCACCTGCGCTACCGCCGTTGCGACCCGGCCCACCGCGACCCCGCACCCGAATTCGGGCGCCGTCGTTGACCCCCTTGGGAATCTTGACGGTGACGGTTTGGCCGTTGACGTTGAGCTTGCGGGTCGTACCCGAAACCGCGTCGTGGAAGCTGAGATGCATCTCCGCGGTGAGATCATCACCGCCGCGAGGGCGGGTCCCTCCTTGGCGACCGAAGAGATCGCCGAGTCCACCGAGAAGATCAAACGGTGAGCCCGCACTGCGAGCGTCTCCACCCATGAGGTCCTCGACACGCACATACTGCTGGGCCCCCCCCGGCCCTCCGACGAAGTAGCCCATCTCACGGGTGTGGTCGTACTCCTTGCGGGTTTCGGCATCACCGATCACTTCGTACGCTTCGCTCACTTCCTTGAAGCGCGTTTCGGCGGTCGGGTCGCCGGCGTTCTTGTCCGGGTGATACTGCTGCGCAAGTCTGCGGTAGGCCTGTTTGATGTCTTTTGCGGACGCGTCGGACTTCACGCCTAACACGGCGTAGTAATCCGTCTCGAGCCACTCTTTACGCATCGTCTTCAAGCATGCCTCACTGCGACCAGCGCCGCTCTGATAACTCGGCCCCGCAGCGTATAGCCACGGCGCATCTCACTGACTATCAGGTCGCCGTCCCCGTCACCGCTGGGACCGGTGACCGCTTCATGGATGGCTGGATCGAAGACGGCACCGTCGGCGTCGATTGCGGCGAAGCCATCGACGGCAAGTGCCTCCATCAGCAGCCGGTGGATGTCCTTCATTCCAGCGAGGAGGTTCTCCTCGGCTTCCGTCTGCGGTTCGTACTTGAGCGCTGCGGCAAACCCGTCGAGCGTTGGCAGCAGCCTTTCGATGAGGCGCTGCGATGCTCGGTCGATGATGTCGTCACGCTCGCGCGCTGACCGCTTGCGGAAATTGTCGAACTCCGCAGCAACCCGCTGCACCGCCTCCA
>CBDUNF010000293.1:0-3306 GCA_965368515.1 uncultured bacterium | reverse complement strand
TACCGCAGGCACGTTCAACTACATCTGCACCATCCACCCGGAGATGGTCGGGACGATTCTCGTGACCGGGAGCAATGGCGAACCACCCCCACCGCCGGTGGACGAGCCGCCTCCGCCGCCGGGCGATGGTCCGCCGCCGCCGGCTCCTAGTGGTGCGATCAGTATCCTCGACAACGACTATCAGCCCGGCACTCGTACGGTGACGGCAGGGTCCACCGTTAGCTGGGTCAACAATGGACAGCTTCCTCACACCGTTACGGTTCCGGGGCAGTTCGACTCCGGGTTCCTGATGAACGGCGACACGTGGAGCCGCACGTTCAATACCGCAGGCACGTTCAACTACATCTGCACCATCCACCCGGAGATGGTCGGAGCCATCATCGTGACTGGAGGTAGCGGGGAGACCTCAGACGATGAGCTCGACGCCGGAGCACAAGGCGATGAGACGACTGCGGGTGATGGTGAGGTGGCCACCGCGTCCGATGCGGGGCCCGGAGAGTTCGCCGTCAACATGGTCGACAACGCCTACAACCCTGAACTGATTGAGGTCCGGGTTGGCGACAGCATCATATGGGCCAACGTCGGCGAATTGCCGCACACGGTCACCGCTCGCGACGAGACCTTTGACTCTGGATTCCTCATGCCCGGCGAATCGTGGGAGTTGCAGCTCGACCAGATAGGCGACATCGAGTACTTCTGTGTGATCCATCCTGAGATGGTCGGGACCATAAGAGTGGTTGCTGCCCCCGCTGATGGTGACGGCTCGGTCGCAGCATCGTCGGCCGTGAGTACCGAAGAGACCCTGGGGTCGGCCACAACACCGCAGGCCGTGCGGGCAGGGATTGGTGGAGCCCCCGAAGCGGGCGTGGCAGTGATCCTCTTTCTCGTTCTGCTGACTGTCGGGCTCATCATCATGGTGAACGGGATCAACTCTGATCCTCTGCCTGACGGTGACGCGGAGTGAGAGTTGCAGCAACTCTGGCGACTGCGCTTCCGCTGCTGTTGATGGCAAGTGCCTGTGCGACACCATCGGTTGACGGGGTGGCTCCGACTAGCACCGCTCCTTCTCCGCCGCCAGAGGCGACGGTAGCGGTGGTGAGCGAGGCGCCGGCGATATCCGAGAGCACAACGACGACTGCGCCTCAGGCTGAGGACAGCGTCACGAAGTCAGTGACCGGCGTCGTCGTTGCCGTTGACGGCGGCCTGGCTGAGGTTGACTCCTTCTCGATTGTTCTCGATGACGGCTCGACGTTGGTGCTGATGCCTGAGCGTGGGCTCCTATTCGATCACGCAAGCCCGCTTTCGCATGTGCGCGACCACATGATTAGCGGGACTCCGGTACTCGTCGAATTCCATGCGGCGGGCGACGACTTGGTAGCAACGGCGGTTGGAGATGCGGAATGAGAGCCCTCGGAGGAGCAGTTGTCGTGGCGGTCCTGCTCGGTGCGTGCGGAGGGTCAGCTCCAGAGGCAAGCAATGACCCGCAGTTCCCATCGGGGTCACTTTCAATCGTTGCGAACGCCGACATAGCCGTGGGTCCCGCCCGGCTCACGGTGGCCGTAGCCGAAGGTGATGGCACACGACTCGGATCTCCGGAAGATGTGATCGCCGTCGAGGTGGCTCCCGCCGATCAGCCGGAAATGCGGCAGCGAGCCGATGCGGCCTTCGTCTGGATCATCGACGATGCATTCGGCTTGTACCGGGCAGACTTCGACTTCGACCGTCCCGGTCTCTGGAGCCTCACTGTCGTGCCTGCAGAAGGCCCTCCGCTCGACCCTACGCTGTTTGCGGTGAACGATGACAACATCGCCCCCGGGGTCGGCGATGCAGCTCCGCTGGTCGCCACACCGACTGCGGACCTAGCGGCGCTCAGCGAGATAACGACCGATCCCGACCCGGACCCGCGGTTCTATGAGGTGTCTCTTGATGTTGCAGCCGTGTCCGGGAGCAAAACCGTCGCGGTCTTCAGTACACCCGCATTTTGCCGTACCGCTACTTGTGGCCCGGTCCTGGATCAGGCCAAGAGGATCGCTCCCGGCTACCCGGATGTGAACTTTGTCCACATCGAGATCTACACCGGTTTCAATGACCCCGACTTTGTCCCCGATGCCGACCACCTTGCGGCGCCGGTCACCGCCGCCGGGTGGAACCTTCCCTCTGAGCCCTGGGTGTTCGTTGTCGATGAGGCTGGCGTGATTACCCATCGCTTTGAGGGAGTGGTGGACCCGATCGAGCTGCGCGACGCATTGAGCTAGCTTCGGCATTCGTACCCCATCTCGGCACCGCCCGATGATGCTGGTAGCGTCCCATGCAGGAGAGAGAGTTCGTGTGACGCTCAAAGAACCCTCGGGCAGACCATCTGATCCGCCAGATCCGATTTCGCGCGAGCTGCCGACTGTTGGCGCCCGCCGCGAGGTACGCGTCGCCGGGGTTCGAGTAGCCGGTCGGCGACGGCGACCGAGCGGTGAGAAGGCAGCTCTGCGCCGAGAGCTCCAGACGAGCGGGCGGGCGTGGTTGTTGGGCGGGCTCATCATGATCCTGCTCTGGGTTTCCCTCTTTGCTTTCCCGAGGTCGGCCGACTGGTGGACGCGGCAGGACCTCGACCTGCTCAATCGGATCGTTGAGATTCGTAGCAGTCTGCTGACGGACATCGCCGATGCCATTGCCATCCTCGGATCGAGCTGGTTCCTGAGGTTCCTGCGTATCGGCACGCTGCTTGCGTTGATCTTCCTCCACCGTTGGCGTCACTTCTTCGCGGTGATCCTGGCGATCATGATCGTCCAGGGGACAGTGGAACTCGTCGGCTACTTCGTCGGTCGGCCGCGGCCGTTCGTCGAGATCATCGGCAGCTGGAACGGACCATCACATCCGTCGGGTCCGGTCGCCGGGCTGGCTGTAACTCTGGCCGCCATGTCGTACACGCTTGTCGTGCCTGGGAAGTGGCGTCGCGTCGCTCTAATCGGTTCTGGGGCCTTGGTCGTCGCCCTCATTCTGGCCAATCTCTACCTGGGTGTTGATCACCCCAGCGACGCTTCCACCTCGGCGATCTTCGCTCCGGCCGTCGTGGTAGTTCTGTTCCGGTGGTTTGCACCAGAGCATGCCTTCCCAGTGACGTGGAAACGCGGAGTTGCCGCCCATCTCGATGTAACCGGAGCTCGGGGCGAGGCAATAAAGCGCGCCGTCGGTGAGCAACTGGGTCTCGAGGTGCTCGACATCAAGCCCTTTGGTCTGGAGGGTTCGGGCGGTTCAACACCACTGCGGCTCAGAGTTGCGGGCGATCCCGAGCAGTACGTCTTTGCCACGCTG
>CBDUNF010000292.1:0-3335 GCA_965368515.1 uncultured bacterium | reverse complement strand
CGAACCTCCAGCGGCAAGCCAGATCGGGTGGCTCTTGCTGCCGTAGCCGCAGCAAGCAATCAGAATGACATGGCTCAATTGAGCCCAAGCGGAAGTGAAACGTAGACAATGGAACAATTCCTCACCAACTACATCGAGGCCGAGCTGCGTGAGGTCGGCGAAGACGTGAACCTCGAAGCCCACGATGACCTGGTACTCATCGGATTCGACTCCGTCGCATACGTGAGGTTGGTCGCCCACCTCAAACAAGTGTTTGGCGTTCGGGTCCCCGACGCTGATGTAACAGTTGAGAACTTCGGAACGGTCGCTGCGATCGCCCTCTACCTCGAATCCCACGGTGTCGCAGTCGCGGAGAAAGCATGACCACCGCGCAGACGCCACCCAATCTCACCCAGGCTCAATCTCTGATCTGGACCGGGCAGCAGCTACACCCGGGGGTGCCGTTGTACAACATGGTGCTCGCTTACCGGATTGCCGCGCCGATCGACGAGAGCCTATTCCAATCCGCCTTCACAGACCTCGTTACTGCAACGGACGCGTTGCGTACAGTGTTCAGATCGGAGGGGACAGAGGTCAGCCGGGTCGTGCTCGACACCGCCCCAACCGAACTCGAGTACCTGGACTTCTCCACCGAATCACACCCAGCTGAGACGTACGAGGCCTGGTCCGCCAGGACGGCGGCTCAGGCCTTTGATCTGGAGCAATGCTTGTACCGGTCGGCGCTGATACGGCTCGGTGCCGAGGAGTACGTTTGGTGGCTGGGGCAGCACCATTTGATCACAGATGGCTGGGCCGCAGCGATCGTCTATCAGCGGATGTCGGAGCTCTATGCGGCGGCGCTTTCCGACGAGCCTGTAGACCTCAAAGCGTACCCATCGTTCGAGTTCTATGCGGAGTATGAACATCGCTTCCGGGAATCCGATAGCTACATCGCAGCGCGCACCTACTGGGAATCCAAGGCGGACAACAGCCCAGCCCCTCTCACGTTCTACGGACGGGAGCACGGACCCGGTGCGACGACTCGCTCCCAGCGAATCACCGTTGGCCTAGGTCCCGAGCGGAGCCGGCAGATGACGGGCATCGTCGGCGACGACGCCAGCCTGATGGGTGGGACCGCGGAGTTCGGGCTGTTTGCGACAACTCTGCTGGCTTGCCTGGCCCGAATCAGCTCCCAGGACAACCTGGCGATTCTGGTTCCTGCCCACAACCGGCCATCACCTCGTTTCAAGTCGACCGTGGGTCTCTTCATCGAGGTGCTCCCTCTCCATGTGAGTCTCGACCCGGACGAGACCTTCGCCTCGCTACAGGCAAAGGTTAGAGCGACCAACCAAGAACTCCTGGTGAACGCCCGGCCGGGGACCAGCAGCGCCAACCACAACCGCGCCTATTCAGTGCTGCTCAACTTCATCAACTCTTCCTTTGGCGACTTTGCGGGATCCACGATGCAGTCGGAGTGGGTGCACCCTGGCCATGGCGACAACGACCATGCATTGCGTCTCCAGATTCACGACTTTGACGAGACCGGCGAGTATCTCCTTCACTTCGATCTGAACCAAGACGTCTTTGACGAGATGCGCTCCGAGGCAATAGTTCGCGACTTCCTGACTCTGCTCGACTGCCTGCTTCAAGCTCCCGAGACCACGATTCGCTCCGTCGGTCTGCGCACCCCTGAACAGCAGCATGCTCTTGATCGCTACAACAAGACCTCAGTCGGCCTCCCCCATGCCACGGTGGTCGCCGCCTTTAGAGCCCAAGCCGCGGCGACACCGCAGGCCATAGCCGTCTCGGGTACCGAGGACATCTCGTACGCGGAGTTGGCGGCACGGTCCGATGCACTGGCAGGGCAACTTCTAACCATCGCCGGACCCCGCCCCCGTGTAGCTATCCACCTCCGCCGCTCTGTTGACATGGTCGTTGCGATGCTCGGCGCGCTCAAGAGCGGCGGAAGCTATGTGCCGATAGATTCGCAGTATCCCGGAGAACGGGTCGAACTCCTGATCGCCGACTCCGATGCAGCGGTGGTGCTCACGAGCGAACCTCTTGCAGAGCGGTCGCAGGTCGCCGTGCCGCAGTTGCTGCTGCCGCTGGTTGACGTCGCCGGCGGTCAGCTCGCGGCTGATCCCGGTCCCGATGACATCGCATACGTGATGTACACGTCGGGCTCGACAGGGAAGCCAAAAGGGGTACAGGTGACTCATGGCAATCTCGCCAACTACGTCTTGTGGGCGAACGAGGTGTACGGCCGGGGTGAACCAGTCAGCTTCCCTTTGTACTCCTCGTTTGGATTCGACCTGACCGTCACGTCATTGCTCGTTCCGCTTGTGTCAGGCGGGACCGTCGTGGTCTACCCCGAGCCGGAGGGAAGTGATCTGTCGATACGAGACGTGTTCGCCGACGATCGTGTCGACGTCGTCAAGATGACTCCATCGCATCTGTCTCTTCTCGAACCTGACCTGCTGGCAACCTCCCGGATCCGCACACTCATCCTTGGCGGAGAGGATCTGAAGACCCGCGTGGCACTGGCCGCGTGGCAGGCATCCCGAGGCCGACTCGAAATCATCAATGAATACGGCCCGACTGAGGCCACTGTGGGTTGCATGCTGCATCGCTTTGACCCCGACGGCGATCGCTTGGCGTCAGTTCCGATCGGCCAACCTGCAGCCAATGCTCGGATCTACGTCCGCGATCACGACCTCGGCCCGACACCGATCGGCGTCGTCGGCGAGTTGTGCGTGGCGGGGGCCGGAGTTGCCGCTGGCTACCTCGGCCGCCCCGATCTCACGGCCGAGAGATTCGTCGCCGACCCGCTGAATCCCGGCCAACGGCTCTACCGCACCGGTGATATGGCTCGGTGGCGATCAACCGGCGAGGTCGAATACCTTGGCCGAGCCGACGATCAGGTCAAGGTGCGTGGCTATCGCATCGAAATAGGCGAAATCGAAGCGGCACTGCGAGGCCACGAATCCATTGCGGAAGTTGTTGTCGACGTAGTCGAGACCGAGACCGAGCACACGGCCACCGCCGATGACAGCCAGTGCATCCGATGCGGGTTGACGGCGAAGCATCCGATCGCCCAGCTGAACGAGAAGGGGGTGTGCCAACCGTGCCTTTTCTACGACACCCATGCCGACACGGCGGAGGCGTACTTCGGGACAATGGAGGAACTAGCCGCCATCTTTCCCGATGACCGGCACCGCAACGAAGCGGGCCAGGACTGCGTGATGCTGTTAAGCGGCGGCAAGGACAGCACCTATGCGCTGTATCAGTTGGTCGAGCTTGGCTTGCGGCCTCTGGTCTTCACGCTCGACAACGGGTTTATCTCAGATGGGGCCAAG
>CBDUNF010000291.1:0-3364 GCA_965368515.1 uncultured bacterium | reverse complement strand
GACAACATGCGTCTCGACGAGGCGGCGAACGAGCCGAACGACCGCCCGGCCGAGATTCCAGAAGGAATGGTGCTCGGCGGCGGACAACGCGACGCCGACTCCGATCGAACGATCATGTTCTGGGACCCAGCCGTTGTCGATGGATACGTAATGGTGGGTGGCGTGCCGGTAGTGGGTGGGGAAGTGTTCTTCCAGGGAACTATCGGTGCGCAACACACATGTACGGACATCAATGGCTACTACCGGTTCGACAACGTGTCCGTGGTCAAGGCGCTGGTGAGCCAAGGTATCGCCGCAACCGGTCGGGCAGTTAGCCCCGACGCAGCCTGCAGCAACCCGGGCTTCCTTGACGCTGACGACCATCCCTTGGTCACTGCGTTCGTCTGGGGTCCCTTCGACCTGCAGGACGGCTATGAGGAGATTCCGTTCGACGTAGTGCGGTCTGAGGCCTATCAGCGGGTCGAGGTCGCCGAGTTCGACGGCGTAGATTGGCTGCCTGCCGATGGTGTGCTGGTCCGTGCCTACGACCGGAACGATCCCGAGTTTGCGACGGTATTCGGGTCGGATCCGGACCCGGCGGACTATGGCATGATCTGGGAAAGCGGCATTGGGGAGTTCGGGCTCGACTTCACCGGCGTCTACCTACTCGAGGACTCGGGAACCGTCGAACTGCGGTATCCGCACCTGACGGACTACCTGGTTCTTGTCGAGTATGTTGATGGGGAGATCCTCGGGCAAACGAGCGACGCCATTGACTTCGACGATCAGGGCGCCGGCCTTTATGTGGGGCCCACTCTCTACTTCCCGGAGCAGGCGAACACGGCACCGGAGGTCACGGGCTTCGAAGGCCCGATCGATCCTTATGCGCTTGGCGTGGAAGGCTTCGTATCAGGTGAGTTCTTCGATCCGGATCTTGCGGACACGTTCACGATCGAGGTGCACTGGGGTGACGGAACGACGACTACACCGAGCTACGACTTCTTCAATGGTGTGGGGTCGTTCAACGACTCTCACTTCTACACGGTGCCGGGGATCTACACGATCACCCTGATCGTGCGGGACGCCAGCGGAGCGGAAGACTTGGCGGAGTACGACGCCGCGGTTGTCTTCGACCCGGAAGGCAAGAGCATATCCGGTAGCCCACAGGTCAGCATCGGCGACGTCAGTGACAAGATCAACTTCAACATCAAGTACGACAAGAAGACGGGAGGACCAACCGGCCATCTGCAGTACACGCACAAGGTTGATCCGGGAGTCGACAACGTGAAGTTTGTCGCCGAAGAGATCGACTCCTTGTGGATCTTTGGAGACTGGGCCGCTGCGGCAGGTCGCGGGATTCTGGAGTCGACCGGCGAAACCTACGAGTTCCAGCTGGTTGTCTTCGACGGGAACAACACAGGCGTCGATGACGCCTTCCGGTTCAAGCTGTGGAATCCCGAGACCGGTGATGTCTACTACGACTCCCAGCCCGGCGATTTCGATCTCGCGTTCCCGACGACGGTGCCGACGCAGGGCAACATCCAGGTGAAGCGCAAGTAGTGGTTCTGCGGCCCGGGAGGCAGAGCCTCCCCGCCGCTCCCAGCGGTCCGGCCCCTGCGGGGGCCGGACCGTGTTAATGGGCTCGCAACGTTGTCAGCGGAGGAACCGACAACTCACGGCTGGTCACTCGGGCACCGGAAATCGGGGTCTGTAAATGTGTCGTATGGTGATGTAGATTGTCGTTAGGTCTTCTCGTGTGAGGAGAGGCCTTTGGGGAAAAGGGGAAAGGGGCGCTCAATCTCTGCTGGGCCGCGCAAGAAGAGCGGAAGTCGAGGGGCACCGGGCGGACGGCACAAGCAAGTGCTCCGAACCGATCGGTCACCGGAAGGACCAGTTCGTGTGTGGATGTCGCTCCGGGGACGCGGCGAATCCGATTGCGTAAGCCCTGATCCGGTCTGTCCCCTTGTCCCCGAGACCCCAGTCCCACCTCCTGTCTTCCCCGCCTCTACCTCGTGGTTCCGCGCTGCTCAACACCCCGCGGCTACCGCAGCCTTCCATGCTTCCGATCTGAGGGTCGCTTATCCGACCCATCGCCGCCTGTCCCGCGATGTCGTGACCCGCCCTAAGCGGCAAGGAGACAGGCGCCCCGACAGGAACGCAACGCAGCGGCGCCGCATCTCCAAGCGCACCGCAGCCTCGCCTGTCCCGACCGCACAGAAGCACCGCCGGGTCGTGGCCGACCATTCGGATGGTTGGAGCGATACGGTTGCGCTCGTGCGCCGGCTCCGCCGAACTACGTTCCGCCGCCGGGTTTTCCACTCCCGTGAGATGCTGCGTCCTGCGTCGGCGCTGGCGATGTTCGCTCTGGTGGTGTCAGCGGTGACACCGAGCTTGGCGTATTGGCACGACGCGACCCGTGCTGACGTCAACTTGGGCATGGGCGAACTTGTCTTGGATCTAGACGGCGATCTCTCGTTCGAGCTCGAGGGCTGCGTCGGTGAGCCAGCGCCGAGTGATTGTGTGCGACTCGAGGACGCGGTCCTTGGCGGTCTGCCAATCGTGGATGCTGGCTCCGCACACTTCGAGATCACAGAGTGGATAGACAAGCCCGACGAGCCCGGCGAGCACATCGGTTTCCGCTTCACTCTCGATGGCGGCAGTGTCGAATTGACGATGAAGTCGGGTAACCCGGCTAATGACAACGGAAGCTTGCTCTCGGCGATCTTCGACGATCCAGGCAGCCACATCTGGATAAACCCTGCTTGCGAGATCGATCCCAACGACGGTGCGGTGAGCTGTGACCCGAACAACACGGCGGCCATCTCGTATGTCGATGTCTGTCTGTCGGAGGTGCCCGAAACCGGCTGCGACGGGCCGGTGAGCGCTGAGGTCGCAATCCGGAACCGAGGATCCATTCCGTTCGTCGCGCAGATGAAGCTGGTAGATGCAGCCGCTGCAATCTGCGATGCCAGTCCGATTGATGTGGTGGTTAGCGCGCTCGGGGAGTCTGGCGAGCCGATCCTTCCTCAATTGTATGCGGGTTCGTTGTGCTTCCTTGCGAACGAACAGGTGTTGCTCGCGGAGCAACTCGACCCCGGGCAGTCTCTCACCCTGAGGATCGACGTAAGCAACGGCGCAGGGGTTGTGCCACCTGCTGAGGGCATCGATCTTGCCGCGTCGGTCGAGTTCACGGCTACGCAATGGAATCTCGAATCTGGCTGGAAGGCAACCGAGGTGATGCCGTTGGCGATCACCGGCGCAGTCGACGTCGCCCCCTCGACACCACCGCGTGTTGATCCACAGCTTCCGCCACCACCGCCTGAGGAGCCTCCACCGCCTGAGGAGCCTCCACCGCCTGAGGAGCCTCCACCGCCTGAGGAGCCTC
>CBDUNF010000290.1:0-3371 GCA_965368515.1 uncultured bacterium | reverse complement strand
GTCGAAATGCCCAACGTCGTCGCAGCCAACACGGTCGGGCCCGAACCCAAGAGACTCAAAGTGGATCTCGTTGTCCACCAGCGATTCCTCGCCCCCGTAATAGATGTCGAACCAGAAGCTCTTGACATTGATGTCGGCCTCACCGGCACGACGGAAAGCGATGTCGTTCTTTGCGAAGGCCGCGACGCCGTCCACCCAGCCTTCGAGGGAACCGTCGTGGCTACCCGGAGTATTCAGATCGATGTGACCTTCAACGCAATACCACTGCCCATGGTCCAGCGTGGCAACCTCGGGGTCCCAGGTCCAGATATCACCCCGGGTTGCGGGGCTGTCCAGGTGATACACGTAGAAGCCAATTAGCGTCTTGTCGTCCGGGCCGTAGGGGTAGCCCGGCTGGCCCGTGGTCGGATATGTGCGGGAGAACAGCATCCGGGCGGAAAAGCACGGCTCGGCTGCTGTCGAGGGTCTGCCGCCGAGACAGTTGTAGGTATAGAGGCCACCGACGCCGGGGAGCTTGCCGCGATTCGGTGGCTCGATGTAGAAGCCTTCGGGGAACTTGACCCAATAACGCCACCACAGCTCTTCAGGATCATCGAGCCCGTGTTCCGAAAAGTACCAGTGGCCGCTACTCCCCCAATGCTCGCCCGATGGGATGATGGATCTCAGGCCTGGACCGTCGTGACCGCTTGTCAACGGCTCCATGCCCCAGGCCCCCGGAGAGAAGACGTCGGTCCCATCGTTGAAGGACTCGTCTACGACTGCCGTCGAAACGTCGGCGCTCGCCGGGACCAAACCCAGCAGCGTTACCGCCACCGCAACCAAAACGAATCTGCGCATCGTTCCCCCAGAAGCTGGATCTCTCGGGCGTCATCGTAGATAGCGGCGGGAGCTACCAAGTTCACCGCGGTGCTAGATGTGCAACTCCATGATCACTACTGAGTGAAAGGATCCGAGTTTGCTTCCCACCTCGTCGAGCACCCCGATCGTGCGATAGCCCAACCGTTCGTGTAGAGCGATTGAGGCTTCGTTCGGCAACGCAATCAACGCATACACACGATGAATGTCCTCTAGTTCGAGTCTCTCGAGAAGAGCCACAAGCAGCCGACCGCCGAGACCGCGCCCCAGGACACCATTGTCGAGCACGACCGTTGTCTCCACAGACGTGGCGTAGCCGGCCTTGTCCCGGAATGGGCTACTTGCAGCGAATCCAACGACCCGACCGTCGCTCTCCGCGACCAGCACCTGGTACCGCCCGGCGTTCCGGTAGCGTTTGAACCATTCGACGCGCTCCTCGATCGGCCACGGTTCGAGATCGAAGGACGTGTGCCGATCCACAATGTACTGGTTGTAGATCTCATTGATCCTGTCGAGGTCTACTGCTGTGGCGTGCCGCACCGTGTATTCCATGGCGCAGCAGCGTAGACGGTGTCCGCGATGGCACAGCGAGTTACAGCGGTGTAATTGATCCTCCCGGCCCATTCATGAAACCGACTATTGAGCCGACACTTGTAGAACGCTCCAGAAGGACCCGGGTGAAGCGATTCCTACGGCTACTCAATGCCACAGATCCTGAGCTTGCCGCGCACGGCAAGCGGACCGGTCTGCTCGCCGCCGATATTGCTGCCACCATGTCGCTGGACCCGCGCCGGATCGCCGGTCTGCAGCGCGCCGCCGAGGTACACGACATCGGCAAGGTCTTTATCTCACGCGAGATTCTCGACAAACCTGGTCCGCTCGACGATGCGGAGTGGGAAGAACTTCGTCACCATCCCCTGATGGGCTACCAGTTGGTTCAGAGCAGCTTGCCAAGGCAGGTGGCGCAGGTCGTGCTCACCCACCATGAGCGGTTCGACGGCACCGGTTACCCGAGCGCTCTGCCCGGCAATCGGATTCCCCTCGACGCTCGCATCCTCCAGGTTGCTGATGCCTTCGACGCGATCACGAGCACCCGGCCGTACCAGCCCGCCTTTCCTGTCGAGTATGCGCTGAACGAGATGATTCGTTGCTCGGGCTCTCAGTTCGACCCGAGCGTCGTCGAAGCAACAGTCGCCCTCGCCACCAGAGCCAAGTGGGTGACGGCCCGATTCGGTGATCAGCTCGAACTCGTTGACGGGATCGCTGTCTAGCCCGAATAATCCGGGAGCCCTTCGTGTTGCCTCTGTTGACGGCCAACTACGACAGGATTCGAACATGGAGAGCTTCGACTGGGCTGCCCTGCTGCTGCGAGTAGGCGCCGGGGCCATCATCCTCGCTCATGGTGTCAACCACGCTCGGGGGCGGGAACGCACAACCAACTGGTTCGACTCGATTGGTTTTCGCAAAGCAGGACTTCAGTGGTTTGCGTCGACGGCGAGCGAGATCGCCGTCGGGGTTCTCCTAGTAGTCGGTCTACTCACCGGTCCCGCAGCCGCCGGATTAGTCGCGGTGATGGCGGTCGCCTATTGGTCGGTACATCGCAAGAACGGCTTCTTCATTTTCCGTCCTGGTGAGGGCTGGGAATATGTAGCAACGCTGGCGCTGGTCGGTGCGGTGATCGCGATTCTCGGACCGGGATCGGCCTCGATTGACCATGCCATCGGCTGGGATGACGATCTGGCCGGTGGGGCTGGAGCCATGCTCATCGTGGGTGGCATGGCAGCGGCGGCCGGTCAATTGCTCACGTTCTTCCGACCTGTCGACTAGCTCTGCGACCGCTCCTCGACCGGCACCGCCGCACGAGCTGTTCGGCGCGTGAAATAGAAGATACGAACCAGGTTTGCAATCAGATCCGTCTCAAAGGCGTACGTTGCAACGCGATTGGGTTCATCGGCCACAAGACGCTCCGCCTCATGCCGAGCAGTCTTCTGAGCCAACGAGTTGATCTCGCGCTTCATGGCTGATACCCGGCGCGCTGCTTCTTCGTTCTTCTGGGTGACTGCCAGCATGGCGAGGTCGAATGCAGCTTGGATCTCGGTGTGCAGCGTGCTCAGGATGCCGATGGTTTCGTCGCTGACGACGAGGTCTTGTTCCAACCGGCTGATGCCGAGCTGGACCATGTTGGTCTCGATGATGTCGCCAATAGCCTCCAGGTTGTTGGTCGCCTCCATGAGCTGGAACAGCTCAGATGACGCTCGCGAGCCGAGTTCCTCCCTTCCCACCGCCCCCAGATACTCAACGATGGAGCCGTAGAGGGCGTCGACCTCATCGTCCATGGCCTCGACGGTCACCAGATCCCCATGGCTGCCGTTGATGACCGCAGGAACGGCCGCGGCGAGCATCTGCCGGACCCGTTCTGCCAAACGCAGCAGCTCGAGCCGGGCTCGGTCAAGCGCAAGCGCCGGTGTACTCAACAGATCCTTGTCGAGGTAGCGGGGACGCACAAGGGGCTCCAC
>CBDUNF010000289.1:0-3380 GCA_965368515.1 uncultured bacterium | reverse complement strand
GTCGGGCAGCGTGCGCGAAGCCGTCTCGGCCGCCCGCGCTGAGGGTACGTCGGTGTCGTCTCTGATCCTCAAAACCTTGTGGCCGGTTCCGGAAGCGGAGATTCTGGCGGCCTCCATCGGCGTCACCAGGGTGGTTGTTGCCGAACTCAACCCCGGGCTATACACGAGAGAGATCCAGCGAGTGCTACCGCAGGTCGAGATTCTGTCTATCGCCAGGACCGACGGTGTTCTTATCTCACCTGACCAACTCCAGGAGGTGATCATATGAGCACACCAATTGAGATCCTCCCAAAGCCGAGCCTACGAACCGAGAGCGAATATCCGTTCTGCCCCGGTTGCGGCCACGGACCGGTCCTCGACGCTCTCAACGAAGCACTGGTGCAGCTCGAACTCGAAGCTCACGAAGTAGTCATCGTCTCCGACATCGGCTGCTCAGGTCTATCCGACCAGTACTTCACGACAAGCGCCTTCCACGGCCTCCACGGGCGATCAATCACGTATGCCACCGGTATCAAGTTGATGCGTCCTGATCTGACAGTTGTGGTGATCATGGGCGACGGTGGAACCGGCATCGGTGGCGCTCATCTGCTCTCTGCCGCACGGCGCAACATCGGGATCACCGTCTTGGTGCTCAACAACTTCAACTTCGGGATGACCGGAGGCCAGCACTCAACGACGACACCGGAGGGTTTCCTCACTCCAACGACACCGTCAGGGAATCTCGAGCACCCACTCGACATCTGTGCGACGGTAGGCGTCAACGGGGCCGCCTTCTCCTATCGCGGTACCAGCTTTGATGCCGATTTGGTCGATCGGGTCAAGGAGGGCATCACTACCGACGGCTTCGCCATGCTCGACGTCTGGGATCTGTGCACGGCCTACTTCGTCCGTAACAACAAGTTCTCCCGCCGGCAGATTGATTCGACCATGGAAGCGCTCGGGCTCGAGTCCGGTGTTCTGTACCGCAAAGAGAAACCCGAGTTTGCCGCTGCCTACCGGAGGCTGGCTGAAGGCCAGCACGAGGGACTGCGGGTGAAGACCGTCGCCGCAACGACCGCATCGGCGCTCAAGGAGCGCAAGCACTTCGTGGTGGCCGGGTCGGCAGGAGGCCGGGTGCGGTCCGCTGCCCGCCTCATCGCGCTGGCGGCAATGCGCTCGGGTCTCTGGGCGGCGCAACGGGACGACTACCCGATCACAGTCAAGAGCGGTCACAGCGTGTCTGAAGTCATCATCTCTCCCGACGAGATCCACTACAGCGGCGTGAGCCGGCCCGACGTCCTGGTAATCGTCAGCGAAGACGGCGTCGGCAAGTCGGGGCCGTATCTCGATGAGATGGATGAGCACGGCACCGTGTTTGTTGCCGCAGGATTGTCGTTGCCAGAGACGGCAGCCAAGGTGGTCACCATCGACCACTCCTCGTCAGAGACTCGCATTCCAAAGGCATCTCTTGCGCTAGCCATGGTGGCCAACGCCGTCAGTAACACCGGCGTGGTTCCGTTTGAACTGTTTGAGGCAACGGCCGGCGAGGGCGGCTTCGGTGACAAGAATCTGGAGCTGATCGCTGCCGGCCTCGCATTAGGGACGAGCTGACGATGTGGCGGGGGGTCGGTGCCGCAGTCGTGCTGGTGGCTCTTGCCGGTTGTTCCGGCGAATCCACGGAGGTGACTCAGCCCACGACCGGCGCCCAGCTATCTGACAGCGCTGTGCCGACAGAAACCGCGTTGGCCGCCGGGGAGGCATTTCGGATGGTCCCTGCCGGCTACGACGATTGCGACGACACCGTGCTGACCAGCGGTTGGCCGACGACGATGCCGTACAACTCGGAAGTCTCGGCGCAGTGCATCGTCGACGCCGCCGATGCAGGCGCTCCCGCTCAGTACGCGTTCTGGGGCAGGGACGGCGTCGGGGGGATTGTTGGAACCATCATTCGTGTGAACACCACTAATGACATCACGTTCGTGGACTTCACCATCGATGCAGACGGCATCACCGATAGCTTCAGCACTTCGTGCAGCGAACTCGCGACGAATCCCTTCGAGCCGCCGGTCTGCGGTTCCCAGTGAGACGATATCGCAGGTGGCAGGTCAGGCCTCGAGTCGGTAGCCAACTCCCCGGAGCGTCGTGATCGTCGGAGCACTTTCGACCTGCTCGAATCGTCGCCGCAACCTACGGATGTGCTGGTCCAAGCTCTTGGAGTCACCCCATCCGATACCCCAGATCTCTTCGAGCAAGACCTGTCTGGTCACGATTCGCCCCTGGCGTTCGATGAGCAATGCGGCGAGCTCGAACTCCTTTCGCGGCATGGCGAAGGTCTCGGTGCCCAGAGTCATCTCGTAGCGACTTGGATCGAGCACTGCCTTACCCGCTTGTAAGGCAGCGAATTCGGGTGGCCCGGCCTTTCGTGTGTTGGCCCGAATGCGGGCGACAAGCTCACGGGTTGAGTACGGCTTGGTCAGGTAGTCGTCGGCGCCGAGCTCGAGCGCGGTCACGATATCGGCTTCGGAGCTCTTTGCAGATACGACGATGACAGGAGTCCCCGAATTCAGACGCACTTTGCGCAGTACGTCGAGACCGTTGAGGTCGGGCAGCATCAGATCGAGCAGGATCACATCTGGGTCGTTTGCCTCGTATAGAGCAATTCCGGTGCGACCGTCGGCTGCGGTGGCGACCGTGAATCCCTCAGACTCGAGAGTGATCCGCAGCGCTTCGAGATAGCTCGGCTCATCTTCGATGATCAGGATGTCCAGCACGTCACTCCTCCATGGCGGGCAGCACGATTCGGAAGTTGCTGCCTTCCCCCGAGACTGATGTCATCGATATCTTCCCATTGTGGTTCTCCACGACGTGGCGGGCGATCGCCAAGCCAAGTCCCGTGCCACCGCTAGCGCGACTCCGACCACGGTCGACCCGGTAGAAGCGCTCAAAGATGCGATCCTGGTGGTGTCCAGGAATACCGATGCCATGGTCCTCGACCTCGATCATGGCCAGCGGGCCGTCCTTCCATGCCCTTACCGACACGGGCTCGAGATTCTCCGTTCCCGTGGCAGCCGTGTAGTTGATTGCGTTCTCGATCAGATTCGCAACGGCAGAGACCAACCGCCGATGGTTGCCGGTTACTTGCACCGGTGTGCACGAAGAGTCCACGGTTACGGCCGCTGTTTCCATGAGCAGCTCGAGATGGGCAACCGCGTCGTCGATGACACTGCAGATGTCGACCTCATCGAATTCCGGTGCAGCCTCCTCCTCGAGCGCAAGATCGAGGATGTCCTCGACCAGGCGTGTCATCCTGCCGGCTTCACCCTGAATCCTTTGGGCAAGGTCACGACTGAGGTCGGGGGGATCGGTAGCCACTAGCGCATCGGCGAGGAGCCGCATTGCTC
>CBDUNF010000288.1:0-3410 GCA_965368515.1 uncultured bacterium | reverse complement strand
ATTCGGCTCCTGGAGGACAGAACGGGGTTCCGACCGTCGCTGACGTTCCGGCAACCGATCCCGTTCCCCGGCTTTGGGAGGGACCGGATGCCAAAGCCAATCAGGACGCCACCGTGGCGATCTGGCAGGACCTTGCCCAGCGATACGCAGGCGAGCCGTGGGTTGCCGGCTACGACCTCCTCAACGAACCTGCCCTGCCCGCAGGCAGCGGGGACGCCTTGGTCGATCTCTACAAGCGCATCATCCTGGCCATCCGAAGTGTCGATCCCGACCACATGGTCATTCTGGAGGGAGACAACTTCGCCGCAGACGTCTCGGTGTTCGCAGAGCCTCTCGACGACAACCTGATGTATGAGTTTCATGCGTATGCACTAACTGGATTCTCCGAATGGGCCACGCCAGATTCGGAGGATCTGCGGCCCTATCTAACCTTGCGGGAAGAACACGATCGGCCAATCTGGCTCGGTGAATTCGGTGAAGGCACCAAGGAGTGGATCGAGACCATGGTCGACCTGGCGGAGGCGCACGATATCGGATGGGCGCTGTTCCCCTGGAAACGAAAGCAGACATGGTTCTTCAACCCGGTGTTGCAGAGAATCGACGATATGCCGAAGTGGTATGCGCTCGCCGCCTATCTGGCCCAGCCGGCGCAAGGTTCGATCCCCCCGCCGAGCGTCGCGGCCGCCGAGGAAGGCATGGCCGAGGTGCTGGACAAGATCCAGCTCGCCAACAATGTTGAAGATGGCGCGCTAGCCGACGCCATTCTGAGCCCCTGACGGCTGGCCCACCGCCTGGTCAGCCCGCACTGGCAGCACCGGTTGTGGTTGGTTCATACCGGATCTCCCGAGACGGTGGCGTCGCCGATGGCTTCGAGCCAGTCCGACCAGAAGAACTTCCACTCGTCGACGCTCTCTGCATGGGGAAGTCCCTCATGGGCGACGGTGATCTTGGCACGACCTTCGGTTCGGTCCTCGATATACACTGCCGCGACGCCCGGACCAATGGCCAGCCGGATCGCCTTCGAAGTCGGTTTCGACTTCAGCTCAGTGGACAAACCGGCAAACAGATCCGACCTGGAGTCGGCATCGAGCAGCATGCTCCGCAGCGCATCGGCATCGCCGCTCACAGTACGTGACTTGTTGGCGGTGAATGTTCCGTCGGCCTGCTGATATGGGAGCCGGATCCCGGTAATCCTCTCATAGCCGACCGTCACCCCTTGCGCCCACCACGCATCGACGTCGTGGGAGTCACGCAGATAAGTTGCGATTGCTTTGTGGCCGTCGATCGTGCCGGGCCACGCATCGATGAGGTCGCACCACTCGTCCCAGCCCTTGCCAGTGCGAGCTTTGACCGCGTCATCTGAGAGTTCCGGCTGTGCAATCCAGTGGCGACCGCCGGCTTCGGCCTTCGCGAGTAGGACCCGTCGCGCCTCGGTGTACCGCTCCCCCGTTGTTACCATGCGCGCCCGCACCCGGGCCTTGAAGGATTCTTGCTTCGTCATTTCAACTGCCATTCAGTGCCACACCGACAGGCAGACAAACGCCCCACGCTCGCCGTCACCTGCCAGGGCACGAGGAGTTGTCGTGACCGGAACCAGATGCCGAGCACTCCAGGGTCCCCTTTGCCTTCCGACGTCGGTTCGTGGGTACCGAGTGAAGGTCAGGCGCGACAATCCGCCGCTACGACGATACCCTCCGCCGCCGAAACGGGCAATGGTGGGTTCTCAATGCACGCCGGTGCGGCTGCCGTCAGCGAGCCTCGTCAACTGCCTTGCGTTGCGCCACGAGATGTGCTCGTTCGACCGCGTTGTCGCAGCGGCCAATGGCCTCATCGTAAGAGGCTCGCGCCAGCTCGAGGTTGTCACCACGCCGCGCCAGCTCGGCGCGGACTGCTGGCAGCCGATGGTTACCCGGCAGCGCATCGTCGAGTCCCTCGAGGATGGCGAGCCCAGCATCGGGACCATCACTCTCGGCCAGCGCGACGGCCCGATTCAGCCTGACGACCGGAGAGCCGGTCAACATCTCCAGTTCGAGGTATCGGGAGGAGATCAGAGACCAGTCAGTGGCAGCCGCTGAGGAGGATCGAGAGTGCTCGCGAGCGATTTCGCCCTGGAGCCGGAGCTCTTCGGCGTAGCCCTCCGTAGGGGTGAGGCTTGCGACGAGATCCATGCCGGCGCTCAGTTCCTCAACAAACCAGAGAGAACGATCCTGATCGGCGAGCGTGACCATTCGGCCATCGGATATTCGCGCCTTGCGGCGGGCGTGTTGCATGAGAAGGAGGGCGTATAGTGCCCGAACCTGGGGTGCCTCCGGTACGAGCTCGTGTAGGACAGCGGCCAACTCGACCGCTTCTCCGGCGAGGTCCTCGCGTAAGAGATTTGCGTCCTTTGCTGGTGCGTACCCGGCGGTGAATGCTAGGTACACGGTTCGGCAGACACCATCGAGCCGCGTGCGCAATTCGTCATCGATCGGTGAGGCCAGCGGAATGCCCGCATTCACGATCTTCTTCTTCGCTCGCGTGATGCGCGCCGCCATCGTGGGAACCGAGACGAGGTGCAGGCGTGCGATCTCCTCGGTGGTGGTACCTATGACCAGTCGGAGCGCAAGAGGTGCCCTCGCTTCAGGATGCACCGCCGGATGGCAACAAAGCAGGATCAGCGCCAATCTCTCGTCGCCTAGCGACTCCAGGTCCTCGATGGGCGCCGGCGCTTCCCATCTTGCGCCAACTGCCAGGAGCCCGATCTTGCGGCCGTGGACGGCCTCAGACCGCAGCCCGGCGATTATCAATCTTCTCGCAGTTGTGTAGAGCCAGCCGGCAGGATTGGCCGGCACTCCCCCGGTCGGCCACCGATCGCTGGCACGAGCAAACGCCTCGCTGAGAGCGTCTTCGGCGAGATCGAGTCGACGGGTGCGAGCCACCAGCACCGACAGCAGTCGCCCCCAATCGGCCCGATACGTCTCGGCAATCGCGCTTTCAGCCGAAGTCGACAACAGGTCGTATCTCGATGTCATAGCCGGGGAGCATGCGACACAACTCAATGATCGTGTCCAGCTCTGGCGCCTCGACGAGATAGAAGCCACCGATCTGCTCTGTCGCTTCGGTATAGGGGCCATCGGTGATGGTCAGGTCGCCGCCGCGGGTCTTCAGGGTCGTGGCTGTCGAGCCATCTTCTAGTGCCTCTCCGCCGATCAACTCGACACCGGCTCGTTGCTCGCAAGCCTCATCGAACGCCGCGAACTGTTCCATGACCGCCTGTTGTTCCTCTGGACTCAATTGGTCCCACGATCCGATATCGCCGTCCCCAGCAAGCATGACAAAGTACTTCATCGTTCTCCTCCCATCGATGTCAGCGAAGTTCGCCGACACCCTATACACGCGCCAGATGCCCCAGAATCGACAGGCCCGGCCAA
>CBDUNF010000287.1:0-3428 GCA_965368515.1 uncultured bacterium | reverse complement strand
CCCGCAGCCAAGAAGCCCGCAGCCAAGAAGCCCGCAGCCAAGAAGGCCGCAGCCAGGAAGCCCGTGGCGAAGAAGTCTGACGACTAGTTACTCGAAGAATGTCGCGGCGGTGTCAAACAGATCTTCCGGGACTCCGCGGATCTCGGAACAGGCTTCTTCCATCGATACCGGAACGATATTGAGCCCGCGGACCGCTGCCATCACACCCGTATTGCCCGCCACGGCATAATCTGCCGCCGCGACCCCAAGGCGCGTGGCGAGCACCCGATCGAACGCGGACGGTGTCCCGCCACGTTGGATATGGCCGAGCACTGACACCCTGGTCTCGAATCCAGTCATTTCCTCGAGCGCCTCGGCAACCCTGTAGCTGACACCACCCAAGCGGTCGAAACCGAAGGCATCCTTGCGAGCTTGCTGTTTTTCGACTCCCGGGGGAGGCTCGACCCCCTCGCCAACGACAACAATCGAGTACCGCTGCCCGCGGCGATGGCGCCGCCGCACGATCTCTGCGATCTCCTCGAGTTCGTAAGGAACCTCTGGGATAAGAATCGCATCGGCCCCGCCGGCAATGCCCGCATAGGTAGCTATCCAGCCTTTGGTTCGCCCCATGACCTCAACGACGATGACCCGGTTGTGTGATTCCGCGGTGCTCACCAATCGATCGATTGCTTCAGTTGCTACTTGCACGGCGGTACTGAATCCGAAGGTCGTGTCGGTGCCGGCTATATCGTTGTCAATCGTCTTGGGGACACCGATGATCGGCAGCCCCTCCTGGGACAGTCGTAGCGCAGACCGCAAGGTGCCATCCCCGCCGATAACGACCAGGCTGTCGATGCCGTTCTGCTCGATGGTCTTGGCGCAACTGGCGTACCCGTCGCCGTGTACGTAGGGATCAATCCTGGAAGACCCGAGGATGGTGCCACCACGTACGAGGATGCCGCGCACCGCATCACGGTCGAGCGGCAGGATGTCGCCCTCCATGAGGCCTTCCCAGCCGTTTCGCACGCCGACCACATCGGCACCATGCTTCTTGGTTGCACGCACCGTCACACCCCGGATAACCGCATTCAGGCCGGGACAGTCGCCTCCGGCAGTGAGGACTCCAACAACAGGCATCTCTGGCTTCTCCTGGTCGTGCTTGGGCACGGTACCTTGCCGGGTTGCTTTGGGCGAGGTTTCCGGGGCAACTTGGCCGCAATCAACCTGCATCCACAGGTTTGGGGTATCCGCGGAGTGCTTTTAGCGGTACTTTGGGTATATCCACACATGGAGGCTTTGATGAAAGAGCCGGTCTGGGATCTACACAATGTTGTGGTTGGGGTCGACGGATCCGAGCAATCTTGCCATGCCGCCACCGTCAGCGCGGACTTGGCGAGACGGAACGGGGCCACCCTCCACCTTGTGACCATCGTGCGCCCCCCTGAAGGATGGTGGGGCATCGTCGGGTCTCCTCCAACGCCTTCGGCCTTGAGCAAGTCTCTGACCGATGCGCAACGTGAGATCCTCGATTCCGTCGTCGCAAGCATCGACTTAACCGATATCGAGGTGATCCAGGTCGAAGATGTTGGAGATCCTGCGCGCATGCTTCTCGACTACGCACGGCGCGTCGATGCCGACGTGATGGTCATCGGCAGACGGGGTGCAGGACTCATCGAGCGTCTGATGCTGGGCTCAGTCGCCAACCGGGTTGTTCACGACGCGGAGTGTCCCGTTCTGCTTGTTCCTTAACGAGGAACGGCCGCCCGCGGTCGCGGCCGGCCGTTCTCGTGCGTACTGGTCTGCGGCGTCTAGTACAGGAACATGGGCTTCCCGGTGACGTGACGCAATTTGGGCCGGTAGTTGTCGACGTCGTACAGCTCGTCGACGTCCACCCGCTTGACACCCTCACCGGTGACGCTGATCGGAACGCTCGTGTATGTCCCGCCGCGAAGTGCAACCATCCGGCCGCTGGCACCCTCCATGGCCAGGTCGGCGGCCATCACCGCATAGTTGAGGGCAACCATGAGGTCCAGCGAATCGGGACTTCCAGAGCGCATCAAGTAGGCGACCTGTTGGAAGATGATTCCCTCGCCGGTGCGTTCCTTGAGCAGTTCGCCGGTCAACGCACCGATGCCACCGAGCTTGCGATGGCCAAAGGCATCTTCGGCACCGCTGAGCACCATCTCGCCGCCGAGGAGGCGTGCTCCCTCGGAAATGGTGACCATGGCGTAGTTCGACGGATTCTCGGCCTTGTCCTTGACGAGGAGTTCGGCCAGGTGATCGATGTCGTACGGCACCTCGGAGATGATGGAGCGCTTGACCCCGGCCAGGTATGCGGTCACCAGTGCGGTTTCGCCGCTATAACGGCCGAACAACTCAACGACCGCGATGCGCTCGTGAGAACCGGTAGCGGTCCGCAGGTTGTGGATGAACTGCACGCCGCGACTCACGGCGGTTGAGAACCCGATGCAGTAGTCGGTCCCGTGAACATCGTTATCCATAGTCTTGGGGATACCAATGACCGGCACGCCCTCTTCGTGCAGGCGCAGTCCGTACGAAAGCGTATCGTCGCCGCCGATGGGGATCAGGACGTCAATACCGAGTTTGTCGACGACTTTGAGCGCGTGATCTGTGAAATCGAAGGGACCATCGCCCTCGGCGCGATCAGACAGGAAATCGGGCACGTCGGCGGGGACTACTCGACCCGGGTTGGTGCGGGACGTGTGGAGGAAGGTGCCGCCGGTGCGATCGACCGTGCGGACGGTTGTTGGGGTCAGGTCGAGCATATGCTCGTTCCAGCTTGCCGGGTCGTCGGGATTGGCATAAAGGAGTCCGCCCCATCCGCGGCGGATGCCGACGACGGAATGGCCGGCCTCGCTCACCCGATTGACTACCGCCTTGATGCACGGGTTGAGCCCGGGTACATCGCCCCCGCCGGTGAGAATGCCGATACGCATGTTGCCTCCGATTTGTCGAGTAGGCCAATAGGTACCGTGATAGTAGCGAGGGCGGATCAATCCAGAAATTGCTTCGGTTTTCGCGCTGTCGCAACGGTGCGCAGACCGTGCTTACATGGGTGTAGTTCTGAATTGGAGACCAATGCCGGCCGATCGATTTGCGCATTTGCACGTCCATACTGAGTTCTCGATGCTCGATGGTGCAGCTCGAGTCAAGGATCTGGTGCAAGCGGTCGCTGCGGACAATCAGCCCGCGGTGGCGATAACCGATCACGGCGTTCTCTACGGAGTTGTTGATTTCACGAAGGCTGCGCTGGCGACAGGCGTCAAGCCGATCGTTGGCATCGAAGCCTATGTCACTCCCGGATCGCGATTCGATCGCCCGCCGCGGCGGGACGATATTCGCTACCACATGACCTTGCTGGCCATGAACGACACCGGCTACAAGAACCTCATGAAGCTGGCGTCGCGGGCGTATCTGGAGGGTTTCTC
>CBDUNF010000286.1:0-3429 GCA_965368515.1 uncultured bacterium | reverse complement strand
CATCGCAACTAGACGCCGATGCTCTTAAGTATGTGATTGAGGACGTTCGCACCACCGAAGAAGTCGAAGAGGTCGTCGCACCGATGATCCGCACCGGTGGCCAGATCGAGACGTCGGCCGAAGAGGCGTTGGTTGCGGTTGACCGGATGCGGCAGCGGCAGGTACTGCGCAACCTTATTTCCAATGCTCGCAAGTACGGCGGCGCCGAGCTGCGGCTGAGTGGGCGAGTCTTCGGCGGCATGTATGAGTGGACCGTGGCCGACAACGGTAGAGGCGTTCCCGTCGAGATTGAAGAGCGGCTATTCCAGCGTTTTGTACACCGCGGCAGCTTGGTCACCGCACCGGGTGGCGTCGGCATCGGCCTATCTATTGTGCGGGCGCTCGTTGAGGGCATGGGCGGAACGATCGACTACGCAAGGGTGCGCGGTTGGACTGAATTCCGGGTGTCCGTTCCGCTGGCGAAGACCCAGCACCTGAATGAACCGATTGCAGCGTCGAGGGACCAAGACTGGACCCGACCGGTTTCGCATGCAGCTTCGATTCTGGGAGAGGGAGCCCGTGTTCCCTAACCCTGGCCCGATCCTCGCAGTCGCAGCCCGGCAGCGTCCGGGCTTCAGTGCTGTTCTGGGTCGTGCCGGAACGAGCTGGGGATAGCGATGAAGCAGCGCCCTCCCCACCTACTTCCGGGCCAGAGTCCTGCCCGTCGTGCTCAGCTTCTGTTCGAGACACCGCTCGAGGCCTGGCGCGAAGAGGTCGTACGTGGCGGGCTCTTCTCGGCAGACAAGTTGGCAGCACTGGCGACGGTGCTGATGATCGTTTTCTCGCAGCTGACCCTCGTGGTTGGCACGGCCGAGGCTTTGCCCGAAGTGACCGTGAACTCGACCGGTGACGCCGGAGACAACAACACCGGCGACGGGATCTGCAACACGGGTGGGACGGTCGGATCCGATCCCGAGTGCACGCTGCGTGCCGCGATCCAGGAAGCCAATGCATCTGGCGCCGTTGACACAATCGAGTTCAACATCCCGCAGAGCGACACCAACTACTCGGCAGCGCCGGAACGGTTCAGGATCCGGCCGACCAGTTTGCTCCCCGAGATCGACACAGCGATGACGCTTGATGCCAGCACCCAACCCGAGCATGCGACGGCGGGGCGTCCGGTGATCGAGGTCGACGGCAGCATCGTCACAGCAGGTGAAGAGAACGGGTTCTGGATCACCGGTGGCGGGACGACCGTACGTGGGTTTGTCCTCAACAACTGGGGCGATGACGCCATCGATATCGAGTTCAACGGCGCCAACACGATTGTTGGCAACTACGTCGGCACCGACGTCACCGGAACTTCTGCGCAATCCAATGCGTGGGGTATCAATATCAAGACGACCGGCAACACAGTGGGCGGCGCTGATCCGGCTGATCGCAATGTTGTCTCGGGGAACAACGAAGACGGTATCTACATCAAGTACGCCGCAGCGACCGACAACGTATTGCAGGGCAACTACGTCGGTACCAACGCAGCCGGTACTGCCGCAATCGGCAACGGGAATGCTGGTTTCATTGTCTTTAACTCAGCAGGCGGCAATCAGATCGGAGGCGTGAATCCTGGCGAGGGCAATCTCGTCGCCTACAACGCGAGTGATGGCATCCAGATCGGATCCGATGCGGGGACCGGCAATTCGATAGTCGGCAACTCCATCCATTCCAACGGCGGCCTGGGCATCGACCTTCATTTCAACGGGGTCAACGCCAACGACGCCGGTGATGGCGACGGCGGCGCCAACGACCGTCTCAACTACCCGGTCATAACGTCGGCAGCTGAAGCGGGTGGCACCGTCAGCGTGGGGTTCGATCTTGATGTCCCCAACGGCAACTACCGGGTTGAGTTCTTTTCCAACGCGGCCGCAGACGGTTCCGGCAACGGGGAGGGCGAGACCCTCCTGTCCTCGGTCGACGTCTCTGTAGTCGGCGGTGTCCCCACGCCGGCGTCGCACACCTTCAGCGGTTCGGCCGGGCAGATTCTGTCGGCCACCGCCACCGAGGGGACAGCGGCACCGTTCGGCTCAACCTCTGAGTTCTCAGCCGTCTACACGGTCACCGGCGACCCGTCGGTCGCGACCGTCAATTCCACCGGCAACGCATCTGACAACAACACGCTCGATGATGTGTGCAGTACCGGCGGCACGGTGGGCTCCGGCCCAGAGTGCACCTTGCGGGCCGCCATCGAGCAGGCTAATGGCAGCGGCCCCATCGATACCATCGAGTTCAACATTCCGGTTGGTGATGGCGGCTACTCCGCCGGCGTGTGGAGGATTCGCACAGGCGGGGCCTTCGACTACTTGTCGCAACCGGTGTCGATTGATGCCAGCACCCAGCCCGGATACACCTCGACTCCTGTCATCCATCTCGACGGCCTCGATCTCTCTGGTGACGAGGACGGCTTCCACTTCCTCAACACTGCGAATGGCAGCCGGCTCGAGGCGATGGCGGTTACCAACTTCCCCGATGTCGGCGTAATCGTGAACGCCAACGATGTGTCCATAGTCAACAACCATTTCGGCATCATGCCTGACGGGGTCACCGGTGCCGGCAACACCGATGCGGGAATCATCGTCTCCGGCTCGGCAACGGACACCATCATTCGCGGCAACCTGATCGGCGACAACGGCGCCCCCGGGATTGCACTCGATACCAACTCGACGGGGACAATCGTTGCCGGCAACATCATCGGCACAGACGCCACCGGCCTCCTGGATCTCGGCAATGCCCAGGCCGTATGGGCCGACACCACAGGATCGGCCATCATTGGCGGCACCAACGCCGCAGATGCCAACGTCATTGCATTCAGTAGTTGGGACGGGGTCGAGCTACGCAATTCCGGGCCAGGCATTGCAGTGCTGCGGAACTCCATCTACTCCAACGGCTTTCTGGGAATCGATGCGGTGGATGCCGGCGACCCCGCCTCCGGTGTCACCGCTAACGACGCAGGCGATGGCGATAGTGGTCCGAATGGGCTGCTCAACTTCCCGGCAATCACCTCGGCAACCGAGTCCACCGGGACGGTCACCGCCGACTTCGACCTTGATGTGCCCGACGGCAGCTACCGGGTCGAGTTCTTTGTCAATCCTGCTGGGGCCGACGGCTCGGGGTACGGCGAGGGCGCAGCCTTCGTTGGCTCTGTTGACGTGTCGGTGACCGCAGGAGTTCCCACTCCGGCCTCGACGACATTCTCCGGCTCTGCGGGGGACGTGCTCACTGCGACCGCCACGTCGGGCACCGCCGCACCGTTTGGGCCAACCTCCGAGTTCTCGGCCGCCCTTGCGGCGACCACCGCTGCCTCGTCCCCAAACGCTCGGCCGGATCCGGAGGGCGGCACAGCGTCCGACCGCTACCCGGCGGCGGTGAGAGCTCTCGCCCCAACATCCTTCTGGC
>CBDUNF010000285.1:0-3430 GCA_965368515.1 uncultured bacterium | reverse complement strand
CCGATCAATGATCTCTACTGCCCTGACCAGCCGGTTACCCGTGGCCAAATGGCTGCCTTCTTGGAACGGGCCCTGGAGCTACCGCGCCCGACGTCGTCGGACCAGTTTGACGATGACAACGGCTCCGTGTTCGAGGGCGCAATTGAGGCGCTCGCCTCGGCGGGCATAACCAAAGGGTGTAACCCACCTGTCAATGATCGCTTTTGCCCGCACGATTCGGTGACCAGGGGACAGATGGCGGCTTTTCTGAGCCGGGCCTTTGACTTCGTCGACCCCGGCGGCGATCGGTTCCGCGATGACAACGGTTCCGTGTTCGAGAGCGCGATAGAGGCGCTTGCCTCCGCCGGTATCACGCAAGGGTGCAACCCGCCGAGCAATGACCGCTTCTGTCCGCACGAGCTGGTGACGCGCGGCCAGATGGCCGCATTCCTGCATCGGGCGCTCGGCTAACCGGAACCGGGCCGCATCTATAGCCTGCACTGCCCGGCAACCTCCGGTGCCGTGCCTAATATGCACTCTCTCGATAGTAGAAATTATGCCCGTCACCGATCTCAAAATCTGCGATCTATCCGTCTCACGCGGAGGCCACACGGTTCTCAGCGCGGTTTCGATGTCTGTTCGAGGTGGGACGACCCTGGCCTTGCTCGGGCCAAGCGGCTGTGGCAAGACGACGCTGCTTCGTGCCATCGCAGGGCTGGACAAGCCATCCTCGGGCACAATCACGTCTTCCGGGGTCACGCTCAACGATGCCGATGCCTTTGTACCGCCTGAGGAGCGGCGCGTCGGAATGGTCTTCCAGGACGGAGCCCTGTTTCCTCATCTCACCGTTGGCGAGAATGTGGCATACGGTTTGTCGCGCACCAAGGCGCGGTCGAAGCGCGTCCAAGAGGTCCTGAGCATGGTCGACCTTGCCGGTTTTGAGCCGCGGATGCCTGCATCCTTGTCCGGTGGTCAGGCCCAACGTGTGGCAGTCGCCCGCGCCCTCGCTCTACAACCTCGCGTTCTCTTGCTCGACGAGCCGTTTTCGAGCCTCGATGCCGAGTTGCGATTTCGAGTTCGCTCGGATCTCGTTCGCTTGCTCGCTGACCTCGAGATCACGACGATCTTCGTGACACACGACCAGGAAGAGGCGTTCGTAGTTGGCGATGAGGTTGCGGTCATGAACGAGGGACGCATTCTGCAGCAGGGGACATCCACCGAGATCTACGAGTCGCCGATCGATCCCTGGTTGGCGAGGTTCGTCGGCGACGTCAATCTGCTTGTCGCCAGGACGCACGCAAACGGTGCAAATACCGCCCTCGGTGTAGTGCCAACCCGCACAGCGCTCGAGTCGGACGGCGTAGTCATGGTGCGGCCGGAATACCTCTCATTGGAACCGGGTGGCGGAGCGGTCGTTTGCGGGGTCGAGTTCTACGGACACGACACGGCGTACGTCCTCGAGGGCATGGGGGAGACGTTGTACGTCCGCGAATTGCAGGGACCGCGGTTTGCTGTCGGGGACCATGTCACCGTTTCGTACTCGGGTGGCCCAGCGGTCGCTTTCCCGGACATCGTTACTGCCCAAGGATAATTTGCACTACCTCCGTAGTGTTAATAGGGTTGCGAACATGTCACCATTCACTAGGAAGCTAACGATTGTGGCGGCAGCTGTAGCCCTGACGGCAGCGGCCTGTGGCAGCGGAGACAGCGAGACTCTGACGGTCTATTCGGGCCGGTCTGAAGAGCTGATCGGGCCCCTCCTAAACCAATACAGCAGCGAAAGCGGTGTCGATGTGCAGGTCCGATACGGACAGTCTGCAGAGCTGGCGCTATTGATCCAGCAGGAGGGCGACAAAAGCCCCGCAGATGTGTTCATCTCACAGAGTCCAGGCGCCCTCGGTCTTCTCGCCGGGAGCGGTCTGCTCGCAACGCAGAGCGATGAAACGCTGGCGATGGTTCCGGCCGAGTACCGCAACGCGGTCGGCAAGTGGGTGGGCATCAGCGGCCGGATCAGGGCCCTTGTGTACAACCAGGAGCTGATCGCCGAGGCGGACCTCCCGGTGTCAATCTTTGATATCGCCAACGATGCATACTCGGGACGGGTTGGTGTCGCACCGGCGAACGGGTCATTCCAGGACTTCGTGACAGGGATGCGTGAAATACACGGAGACGGCGAAACGCTGGAATGGCTTACGGCACTAGCCGACAACGATGCGCAGACATATGCGAACAATGGTGCGATCGTTCAGGCGGTGGCGCGCGGTGAGGTCGACATGGGTCTCGTCAACCACTACTACAACCTGCGTGCCTTGGCGGAGGATCCATCGATTCCTTCTCTGAATCACTTCTTCGACGATGTCGGATCCCTGGTCATAATCACCGGTGCCGGTGTTCTCGAGTCGTCGTCCCATCGCGATGATGCTGAACGGCTAGTGCAGTTCCTCCTGAGTGATGAGTCCCAGGAATTCTTCACCGAAGAAACTTTCGAGTATCCGCTCGCCCACGATGTGCGCCCGGCTGCTGGGCTCCCGGCCCTGGGCGATGTCCAATCCACGACGTACGACTTCGATGATCTCGCCGGTGGACTCGATGCAACCCAGCGATTGATCAATGACAGTGGCCTTGCGGCGCCCTAGCGGCCAAGGAGCGCCGATACTCCAGCTGGCCGGTTGGATGGCTGCCGTCGTCTTCGCTGCGCCGCTGATCTATCTGCTGATACGAGTGGCGACCGGCGACAACGGCGCTGTCGAGATCTCAACGCTGATCGGGCCGCTCGCCCGGTCGCTTTCCCTTGCAGTGGCCGTAGCCGCGACCGCAATGGTCCTTGGCACGTTGTTGGCATGGTTGGCGATTCGGACCGACCTGCCCGCACGCCGAATGTGGCTACTGGCGGCCGCACTGCCGCTGGCGATTCCATCGTATGTAGCTGCAGCGGGGTTGCGATCCGCGTTTGGTCAAGGTGGCCTGATCGAGTGGATCCCGCGCCCGACCGGATTCCTTGGCGCCCTCACGGTCCTCGCTGCGGTCACCTATCCGTATGTGTACCTCCCGGTCGCGGCCCGTCTGTCGTCCCTCTCTCAGGGCCAGGAAGACGCAGCCAGACTGCTCGGCGACCGTCCCCGCACCGTGGTGCGGCGCATCGTTCTGCCGCAACTGCGACGCTCGATTCTCGGGGGCGGCTTGATTGCCTTTCTCTACGCAATCTCTGATTTCGGTGCCGTTTCCCTCCTGCGGTTCGACACCGTCACTCGGGTTATCTATTCGTCGCGACTCACGCAACCTGGCGTTGCGCTAACCCTCGGCCTGACATTGGCGACGCTGGCGATGAGCCGGCGGATTCGAGGGCTGTGGTAGTAGCTCATGAGGGGCTCGGGCGCTCGGGCGCTCGGTGAAACAAGCGGGCTAGGGGACGTTGCCGAGCATCGCGAGCAGGATCGCGTCGTGGCGGTCG
>CBDUNF010000284.1:0-3433 GCA_965368515.1 uncultured bacterium | reverse complement strand
CAAGAGTTTCCGGAGGAAACTCCGTTAGTGACGAGCGCAGCGAGGAGCGGCAGTGCTTTGGCGCAAGAGTTTCCGGAGGAAACTCCGTTAGTGACGAGCGCAGCGAGGAGCGGCAGTGCTTTGGCGCAAGAGTTTCCGGAGGAAACTCCGTTAGTGACGAGCGCAGCGAGGAGCGGCAGTGGCTAGGGCGCGTCTCCACCGAATCGCCATGCTCATGTTTGTCGCGCTCGGTGTGACAGCCGGGGTTCTGGCATTCCTATCTCGCAACGATCCGACGAAGGTGATTGTTGGGTCATTGTTGATGGCTGGGTCGTTGATGATCACGGTGCCCGCGCTGAGCGGGAACCGGGTCTATCTGGGCATTGCAGCCGCTGCGGCAGTTCCCGTTGCGGTGTCGGACGTGCTGATCGCGGGCACGATCTATGCGGTATCGCTCGCATTGGCCTGGCTCTTCTACCTCATGTTTCGGCCAATCGACCTGACGGTGTTGAATTCCGAGTACCTCGCAGAGGTCATCGCTATCGCAGGGTTTGGTGGGACGTACCACGTCATCTCGACTGTATTCCGGGTACCGGGATTCGACTTTGCTGCGGTGTTTCCACGAGAGGGATACGTTGCGATTGTCTGCGTGATCATTGGGGGATTGGTCTACCACGCACTGCGCGCCATCACTAGGTCGTTGGTTGGCCTGGAGCGAGCCGATATGTCGGTCCGCTACCTGTGGCTGGCGGGACTCGAAGACTGGTCTGCGATCACGGTGCTGATCCTGAGCGGCACGATGGTCGGAACGGCCTACTCGGCGCTGGGGTGGACGGCGATTCTCGTGGCCGCCGTTCCGTATTCGTTCACTCACACCGCGCTGGCCCGGTATCGAGGCACCAAGGTCACGTACGGCCAGACGATCCAGGCGCTGTCTCAGATTCCAGAGGTCGCCGGGCTAACGCCGCTGGGCCACTCGGTTCGCACCGGGCACCTTGCGGCGGACATCGGGCGGGAGATGGGGCTTCATCCCGAGGAGGTCCAGGACCTCGAGTACGCCGGCTACATGCATGACATCGGCAGGATCACGCTCAACGAGCCGGCCATTCTTCGTGCCGGGTTCACCGATCTCGATATCGCACGCTGGGGTTCTCAGATCATTGCTGAGGCTCCGCACCTCGGTGAGGTGTCCAAGATCGTCGGCGACCAGTGCCTCCCTTATCGGTCGCCCGGCCAGGAGCGCGACCCGAACGTTTCGATGACGTCGAAGATCATCAAGGTCGTGAGCGCGTACGACCAGACCGTTCACGAGAGTGGAATGCGGCCGATCGATGCTCTCGAACAGCTTCACCGCGGTTCGGCCTACGAGTTCGATCCGGAGGTAACAAGCTCGCTACGCCGAGTCCTCCAATTCCGCGGGGAACTCGGCTGATGAGATCAGCCCGGCGTTCGATGACATCGAACGCCCGGCACGAGTGATCTTGAGCGCCCCGATTACCAGGCCTCTTGCGCCCCTCGCGGGAGTGGAGTTCGATCGTCATCCTGGATTGAACTTCGATTGCAGCGAAATCACGCCGACCTTGTTTGCCGGGAGTTCGATCGTATCGAACTCCAAGCTGATCTCATCAGCCATCAACCCTGGTCAGCCGCCGATCCGGGCAGTCCCTGAACCCGGTGGCGGAAGAGTCGCAACGGTTGTTGCAGCTGGTCCTCGACGAAGACGCCGAGACCGACCGCCAGCAATACGTCACCCATCGATATGACCGAGCCCGGCATCGGGATGATGTCGGCAAGGAACGGGAATCGTGACGTGCCATCGAGGATCACATGTTTGGAATCGAGCTGGAGGTTTTCCAGAGTGCCGCCGGCCAGCTCGAACGCCTCCGGCAGAACCGGCATACCGTTGTTGAGGGCGATGACTGTGAAATTCATCAAGATGCCGACGCCTGCGATCCACATTCCCGGCAGACGCTGGTTGAGGGCAACCACTCCGATCAGCGGAATGTACGAGAGCAACACGAGCCACACGGCAGCGTCCCGCTGGTCGGTTCCGATGAAATTGGCGGCGGTCTGCATCCCGAGGCCGACGAAGAGGAGCCACCAGCCGCGTGCGTATATCTCTGCGAGATTCGAGAGTTTCCCGCCTCGCATCAGAGAGACCGCCACCGAGACGGCGATGACTACAAACAGCCACAGCATGAAAGCGACGTTAGCCGAGTCCGGTACCCAACCGATGGGTATGCTCCGGCCGGAGGAGGACAACACAGTGTTGCGTTACGAGTGCAGCGGGCAAAGGGCGACGTTGACAATCGACGATCCCGAGCGCCGCAACCCCATGTCGTTGGTCACGATGGCTGAATTGGCGCGTCGGATTGAGGAAGCGGCGGCGGATTCCGATGTGCGCGTGATCATCATCACGGGAGCGGGGGACAAAGCGTTTTCCGCCGGCGGAGATCTGAGCGGCCGATTCGTTGATGAGCCTTTGGGGGATCATCACGCCAGGGGAGCGCTTGCCGACTTGTTCCGTGCCATCCGCCGCTGCGGCAAGCCCGTTGTCGCTCGCGTCAACGGACACGCAATCGCCGGCGGGTTCGGACTGGCGGCGGCCTGCGACATCGTGATCGCCGCAGATCACGCCACGTTTGGAACTCCAGAAATAAAGATCGGTCTCTGGCCGATGATGATCACCGCGGTGCTCCAGCGGCTCATCCCACAGCGAGCCGCGTTCGAGCTGATGGCGACCGGCCGCAGAATCGATGCCGAGGAGGCGATGCGGTTGGGCGTGGTGTCCCGAGTTGTGCCGGCGGCTGAGCTAGATCGGGCAGTCGAAGACACGATCGAGGGCTTGCTGGCGGTGTCTCCTGCGGTGTTGGCCATGGGGAAGGATGCCTTCTACGCCACTGAGGATCTGCCGCTCGACGCGGCCCTGGACTACTTGCATACCGGACTGACCGCGGTAGCTATGACCGAGGACGCTGCCGAAGGCATCGCAGCCTTTAATGAGAAGCGTGATCCGGACTGGCGCGGGCGCTAGCCACCGAACAGTTCGGCGATGTCGTCGTCGAGTGAGTCGACCGTAACGGGGCCGAAGTGTCGTTTGACGATTGTGCCATCCCCAGAGATGAAGAACGTGGCGGGCAGCCCGAGGACGGGGTACTTGTCGTCAACGGTGCCGTCATCGAACGCCAGGGGATAGGTGATGCCAATCTCGTCGGCGAAAGCGCGAGCATCCTCCTCGACATCCTTGACCGCCACGCCGATGAAGGCGACCTCGGGATGCCGCAGTGAGGAAGTCTCGATTGCGGGCATTTCAGCACGGCACGGTCCGCACCACGACGCCCACAGGTTGAGGATGATCGGACGCCCGTCGTCGGCGACGTGGGCCTCGAGATCAAATATCTCGCCGTTGAACCTGGCAAGGTGGATACTTGGTGCGATGTCGTCGGTGGCGGGC
>CBDUNF010000283.1:0-3464 GCA_965368515.1 uncultured bacterium | reverse complement strand
GACCTGCGGGTTCGGACCTGGTGGGCCATGACGATCGCCTTCACGGTCGCGCTCATGGTTGGGCCGATGCTTTCGATCACTTTGTTCGCTGCGATCGGGTTGATCGCGATGCGGGAGTTCCTCCGCCTCGTTGGCATCCGCGAACGCACGGCGGCCGGTGTTGCCTTCGCATCGATCCCCGTCACCTACGGAATTGTTGGGCTGGGCATGTATCGACTGGCTTGGATTGCGCCGATAATCATGGCCATCTTCGTAGTCCCGGCGGCCCTGGCCATATCCGGCCGGGTCGACGACATCGCTCGCAACACCGGCATGACCGCTCTTGCTGTTCTGTTCACCGTTTGGGCACCGATGCACGCGGTCTTGCTGATTGCCGGACCCGAGCTCGCAGCCCCTGCTGGAGCCGCCGCGCTGCTCGTCTTTCTAGTCGTGTGCACCGAGGTCAACGATGTCGCCCAGTTCCTCTGGGGCAAGGCGATCGGTAGGACGCGGATAACGCCGACCACCAGCCCCAACAAGACACTGGCCGGCCTTGTTGGCGGCATCGGCACCACAACCGTCGTCGCCCTGGTTGCCGGACCAGTCCTTACCCCCTTGTCGGCAGGTGCTGCAGCACTGACGGGAGCGGGTCTAGCCGCGATGGGGTTCGCCGGAGATCTCACCATGTCAGCTTTCAAGCGGAATGCCGGTGTCAAGGACACCGGGTCGATCCTGCCGGGCCACGGCGGGGTACTCGACCGGATCGACAGCCTCATCTATACCGCCCCTACCTTCGCAGCTGTGATGGTGCTCACATGAAGCCGTTAAACCGTCTGCGGCGCCTCATCCACGTTGCCATGTTGCGACCGGTGATGGCTGCGGTCGGCGTCACGGTCACAAACCGCCATCGGCTCGACATCACAGGACCCGCGATCGTGGTCGCCAACCACAACAGTCACGTCGACACGGCTGCTCTGCTCGCCGCGTTCCCGAACCATATAGTCCCTCGGGTTCGGCCGGCTGCTGCCGCTGACTACTTCCTACGCAACCGCCTCGCCGCGTGGATCATGACCCGGATAGTGGGCATAGTCCCCGTCAACCGGGCCGGCGGTGCCGGCGACGCGCTGCGATGGTGTGGCGACGCGCTCCGTCGCGGTGAAATCGTCGTCGTCTTCCCGGAGGGAACTCGTGGCGAACCAGGTCAGGCTTGCCGGTTTCGACACGGTGTCGCGGTGTTGGCCGCCGCGCATCCCGAGGTTCCTATCGTCCCGGTGCATATCGAGGGTGCCGGCGCCGTCTTGCCCAAGGGCTCGTGGCTCCCGATCCCATTCGGTGTCGACCTCACCGTTGGTGAGCCAATCCTCATCTCGCAGAGGGAATCGATCGACGCCGCGACACACAGGATCCAGGAGGCAGTGTGGAGTCTCGCCGCCTAACCAATCAGATAGCGTTCGGTTGGGGCCTGGCCGAGAGTGTCCTGTTCTTTCTAATCCCTGACGTATTCCTCACCTATGTTGCGGTCCGACACGGTGTACGGCGCGGCCAACACGTTGCGGTCTGGGCCGTCCTCGGAGCGGTCATTGGAGGGACGATCGCCTTTGCCTGGGGTGCGACGAGTCCGGAGACAGCGCACACAGCCATGTCGGCGCTGCCCGCGGTGGACCCCGAGATGATCGAGTTGGTCGAAGCTCAGGTCGCAGACAACGGTCCGATCTCGTTGGTTGCTGCTCCATTGAATGGCCGACCGTACAAGCTGTACGCCACGGCGACAGGAGCGGTCGGAGCCTCGCTGCCTGCCCTGTTGTTGTGGACAGTCCCCGGGCGTCTATGGAGATTTGTCGCGCTTGCGACGGCTGCGGGGCTCACCGCGCAGGCGGCCCGGGCCAGGCTGACACGCCTACCCCTATGGGCCCCGACGGCCAAGTGGGCTATCGCCTGGCTGGTCGTGTACGCCGTGTTCTGGTCGCGCTGATCAGGATGGGCCGTGTACGAGCGGAAGGCCGGAAGGGGGCCCAGCTCGACGGTCTTGTTGGTAGATTCGTAAATATGAGTGATACATACACTGTCCAACGATCTGCAACGATTGACGCCCCTCCAGACCGGGTTTACGCCCAGATCATCGACTTCCGACGATGGGGCGACTGGTCACCGTGGGATGAGATGGATCCCACAATGGACAAGCGATTCGCAGGCGCCGACACGGGAGTCGGGGCTAAGTATGCGTGGTCCGGTAACCGCAAAGTCGGGAAGGGGAAGATGGAGATCACTGATGCAAGCGAGCCCTCATCAGTCCAGATCGCACTCCAGTTCCTCAAGCCGTTCAAGGCAACCAACACCACACTCTTCACGCTGCAACCGGCAGGGTCGGGAACCGAGGTCACCTGGGCAATGACCGGCCGCAACACGTTGATGACGCGCGTGATGGGGATATTCAAGAGCATGGACAAGATGATCGGTCCTGATTTCGAAAAAGGGCTCCAGCGTCTCAAAACGACCGCAGAGAGCGCAGGCCACTAGCTGCTGGCGCACCAAATCCGTCGGGCGGCCTACTAGGTAGGACACCCCTTCCGGCCGCTTTCGCGACGGACAAACCGGCTGATCATCTGGCCAGGCTGTCCCTTGAAATCGCACATAATCCTGCAGCACCTCACGCGAGTTTTCTCGACAGTTGGCCTACTTCCTGGGGACTTATGGGCCTACCAACCTTGCGCCCCACGTCGCAATTATGGGGCCACCTCAAGCTGAGGAGCTGAATTGACTGCCCAATACATCATGGCCGACGGAAATGAGGCTGCCACCAGGGTTGCCCACGCCGTCTCTGAAGTAATCGCCATCTATCCGATCACGCCCGCCTCACCTATGGGTGAACTGGCCGATGCGTGGTCGCAGGTTGGCAAGAAGAACATATGGGGAGTCGTCCCCGACGTCACCGAGATGCAGAGCGAGGGCGGCGCCGCCGGTGCCGTACACGGCGCGCTCCAAGCAGGTGCGCTGTGTACGACGTTCACCGCATCGCAGGGCCTGCTGCTGATGATCCCGAACATGTACAAGATCGCCGGTGAGCTGACCCCAACAGTGATCCACGTAGCGGCTCGCACACTTGCCACTCATGCCTTGAGCATCTTCGGAGACCACTCGGACGTGATGTCGGCCCGACAGACCGGGTTCGCCATGCTTTCGTCTGCTTCTGTCCAGGAAGCTCAGGACATGGCGATGGTCGCCCATGCCGCGACGCTGCGTGCCCGCGTTCCGTTCATGCACTTCTTTGATGGCTTCCGTACATCGCACGAGATCTCAAAGATCGCCGCCATCGATGACGCCACCATCCGGGCGATGATCGACGACAACCTCATCGCCGACCACCGGCTTCGTGCCCTGAATCCGAACGCTCCGAAGCTTCGGGGCACCGCACAGAACCCGGATGTCTTCTTCCAAGCTCGGGAAGCAGCGAACCCCTACCACAACGCGGTTCCGGGAATCGTCCA
>CBDUNF010000282.1:0-3470 GCA_965368515.1 uncultured bacterium | reverse complement strand
AGACGCTGCGGAACCAGTGGACCAGCGGCTCCGTAACGCACAGCACCGATGTTGTTGATATCCGATTCCTCGATCAGTTTCAGGGCATCTCCGCCCAACCCGCGGTCAAACACCAGTATCCGACGATCGGTCAGCACCACGGTGATGTAGGGCGTTTCCGCAGGCGGCTTGCTTCGAGTTGCCAGCCGCCGACCGATCCCGTAGTAGATGACGAAGAACACCACCGTAATAACCACCACTATCGAAAGGGCTCCGAGCAGGAAGCCCAGGTTCAGCAACCGAGGCACGGTGAGCGCGGCGACTATGCCAACGATCCCACCCAAACCCGACCAGCGCGTGTACCCAGGAACGACACCCTCCAGCTCCATCATCGCCCGTTCGTTCTTTCGCAGGTGGCTGGCTATCAAGCGGTCGTCAGAGCTCATTCAGGCCTCCTGTGGAAGTGCGTTACCGCTAGTCCCGGGACAGGTTCGCTCTCCCCAGCTTCGGTGAAACCGTGTCGGAGATAGAAGTCACATGCCGGTCGGTTCTCGCTACCCGTCGATACGACGATCGCGGCACCGGGATCGAGTGACGAGAGCAGGGCCGACCCATACCCAAGTCGCATCCGCCCGGGAGCAACCACCAGGCGGTCGATGTCGATGTGGCTTCCATCCTGGGCAAATGCAATCGCGGCAACAATCTCGTCATCGATACGGATACCCCGCCACCGCACAGATGCGGCCATCAGTTCGCTGAGACTCTCATGCAGCGGAGGGATGTCGGTGGACCCAACGAGATCCGCCTCAACCTGATAAGCCGCCCGCTGCAACTCAAGAACCTGGGCAGCTACCGCCGCGTCGCTGATATCGAGCATCTCGACAACCATCCGACCATTATCGCCTGACCCGCGTCCGGCCGCCGCAGTATCGTGCATGACCATGAAACGACTGATGATTCTGCGGCACGCCAAATCCGACTGGAACGCCGGCGCTAGCTCCGACCATGCCCGCCCGCTCAATCGACGCGGCACCGCCGCCGCGATGACGATGGGGCGGGTTCTCGCCCGGATCGGTGAGATCCCGGATCTGGTCTATACCTCGTCGGCACAGCGGGCACGGGAGACGGTGATATTGGCAGCAGACGCAGGAGCCTGGAATACCAACATCATCGAAGTCGACGATCTGTATGGAACGTCTGCGGTCGGGGCACTCAAGATCGCCGCCGACGCCCCAGACGATGTGGAGCGACTCATGCTGGTAGGTCACCAACCCACTTGGGGATACCTGATCCACGCCGTAACCGGAGCGTCGGTCGATGTGAAGACTGCAACCGTCGCAGGTGTGGACATGCGTATCGACCGTTGGGAACACGCCCCTGAGGCTCCGGGCAGTCTGACCTATCTGCTGCAGCCGCGCCTATTCGAAAACTGGGAATGGTGATGGACAAGATTCACGGCGGCCAGCTGCTGGCCCGGGCCCTCAAGGCTGAAGGTGTCGACACCCTGTTCGCTCTGACCGGAGGTCACATCGTCCCGATTCTCGACGGCTGCACGCTCGAAGGAATCAGGGTTGTGGATGTTCGCCACGAGCAGAGCGCCGCCCATGCGGCCGAGGCCTACACCCGGCTCACCGGAAGGCTTGGGGTTGTTGCTGTGACCGCTGGGCCCGGTGTCACCAACACGATCACCGGCGTTATGAACGCTCACTACTCCAACACTCCGATGCTCGTCCTCGGCGGTCGCCATCCAGTCCGGCAAGAGCACACGGGCGGTCTTCAGGAGATGGATCATCCCCGGCTATTCGGCTCCATCACACGGTTTGCCGACACCACCTGGGAGTCCACTCGCCTCGGCGACTACATCGCTATCGCCGCTCGCCACGCCTTCGCCGGCCGCGGAGGTCCGGTGTTCCTCGACATCCCGCTGGACGTTCAGTTCGGCACCGTCGCAGACACCACGTCTCTGCCCGAGAGTTACCGGCCGGCCACGCCGGCAGGAGCCGACCCCGAAGTCATAGATGAGATCGCCAGCATCCTGGCCGGCGCCGAGCGCCCGGTCATATTCGCCGGCAGCGGCTTTCGGGGAGATGCCGCCGCTGCTCTGGTTGCGCTCGCAGAGACCATGAATGCGCCGGCCTTCGTCAATAGCGGGGCAAGGGGCGCCTTCCCGTATGGCCACCCATTGCTGGGCAACCGAGCCAGATCACTGGCTTTTTCCGGTGCCGACGTCGTGCTTGCGCTCGGGGTGGATTGGGATTTCCGCACCGGCTACGGACAGAAGATCGCCGCTGAGGCAACAGTCGTCCAGGTCGATGCCGAGGCGACCAAGATTGGTTGGAACCGCCCGGCGCATGTTGCCGTCGTCGCCAATCCCGGACGTTTTGTGCAGCAACTCGCCACCCACCCCGATATCACCCATGATCAGGAACGGGCCTGGACGGCAGACATCCAGGCTGCGGAAGACCAGAGGCTCGAGGCCGCTAACGCTGAAGCAGACGCCGACTCCAACCTCGTCAGCCCGCAGTTCTTTGGGAGGACCGTCGGTGAATTCTTCGGAACCGACTCCATAGTTGCGGTCGATGGCGGGGATATTGTCGCAACAACCGCAAAATGGCTGCAGATTTCAACTCCTGGACACGTGCTGGAGCCCGGTCCGGCGGGTACGCTCGGAACCGGCCCGGGGTTCGCGCTCGCCGCCAAGACTGTCTTCCCCGACAAGCGGGTGGGCATTGTCTTTGGAGACGGCGGCTTTGGCTTCAACGGAATGGAGTTCGATACCTACGTTCGGCTCGGTTTGCCGATCATTGGCGTCGTCGGCAACGACGGCGTGTGGAACAACATCAAGTCATTCCACCGGATGTTCTATCCAGACCGGCTCGTCGCCACAGACCTGGGCCGACGGCCCTATCACTCGGTCGTGGCGGCCCTCGGCGGCCATGGGGAGCTGGTCACCAGCCCCGGCGAGCTGGCGCCGGCGCTGGCCCGGGCGGCCGCAAGCGGCCTCCCGGCTCTGGTCAACGTCCACATCGACGAGACGTTCCGGGCCTCTAGCAACTACTCCGGCTGACAAACGAACGTCATCCGAACCGCTGTACCATCGTCCGTCTGGAATGTGAGGTTCGCTGGTGGCAACCCAACAGACATCGTTGAAGTCAATGCTGCGCGAGGGCGCCGGCATTGCCGTGCGATTCGCCAAAGCGCGGACAGCCTCATTCTCGCTGGCAGTGCTCGGCGCCGCGCTGTTTGTTTCGGCCATCGTTGCCTCGGCAATTGTCATCGGATGGGTAACTGACGAACTCATCGTTCCGGTACTCGACCAGGGTGCCTCTTCGGAAGATCTGCTGTGGCCGGCCATGTGGGCCGTCGTCGGTGTTGCGCTGTGGAAGGCGTTGGCCGTCATCCTGCGCAGAACCGCGGCCAGCTTCCTCCAATTCCGAGTTCAGGCCGACGCTCGCCACGACCTAATCGAACACCTGCTCAAACTGGAACTC
>CBDUNF010000281.1:0-3470 GCA_965368515.1 uncultured bacterium | reverse complement strand
GGGAATTGGCGATCTCGGATGGTTCTGACTTTGCTTAGGGGAAGCAGCTGACTGCGATATTGAGGGCGCTGCAGACCTGTCGCATTCGTTCGTCGCTGAGCCGCCCGAGTCGCTGGGTGAGTGTTGCGATAGAGACGCTTTCCACCGAGTCGAGGTTCACCGTCGATCTTCTGGGGATGGGATCGTCGGTGGGTTCGAGAACGACCTCACTGGGAAGTCCTCGGATAGTTGTCGTACAGGGGGCGATAACGGCTCGGCGAAGTCTTGGAATCGCAACATCTCGCGAGAGCACGACCACGGGTCGTCGCGAGATCTCCGGTAGTTCGCACCACCACACTTCGCCGCGAGCCGGCAGCTCGCTCACGACGACGCGGCGGCCGAGCGGAACGACGCCAGGTCACCCCACTCGTCTGGGTGATCAAGGGGATGGTCGCCGTATGCCGCGTATGCCGCATCTATCTCAGCCTCTTTGTGATTCGCCAACAGCGCCGTCAATGCTTCATCAAGCAGCGTCGCATCGTTCACGTCGGATCGGAGGTCTCTCGCTTCTGCGAGGAGCCTTTCGTCGACTGTGGTACTCACTCGTATTCTTGGCATGCCACAATCATGCCACAATCACACCACGGTCGCAATGGTGTTCACCAACCCACTCGCTGTCGTGCCGTTCCCACACGATGAGTGGTCGAAACCTGCCCGCAGTCGTGCCGATATCGGACGGTCGGCGAAGTGTGCGTTCCTGCTACAGATCTGTTGATCGGGGTGACTTGTCAACCTAGGACGACAAGCATGATGAATAAAGTGTTGGAGGTCGTTCTCAAGGAGGCCAGCGCAATGATTGATCGGCACATCGGCCCCGAACACATACTGATCGCCATTACCCGGAGGCCATCACACGACGCCTCTTCCCACCTCCTCCACCACTTCGGTCTCTCCCAAGACACAGTCCGAGCCTCCCTTGTTGAGCTTCTGCGCAGGTCGGCCTGAGACCTCAATGGATGCCCACCGCCAGCGTGGCGTCGCGCGTCTAGGCGTCGCGCTCCTGGACGTGAGTGCCGATATCGGACGGTCGGCCAAATGCTGGTTCTCGCCCGAGGATTGTCGTTCTGCGTGGGAGCGTTGCGTATCCGACAAGGCAAACCCTGAAACAACAGGTAGGCTCGCGCTCCTGCCGAGGGAGAATGGGCATGTCAGCCGATACAGCCGAAAAGCAACGTCTCTCCGAACGAGATCGTGGCGACGCCAACTGGGATCTCTGGGGCCCGTATCTATCGTACCGGTCCTGGGGCACCGTCCGCGAGGACTACTCCGCCGACGGATCAGCGTGGAGCCACTTTCCCCACGAGCACGCCCGCAGCCGGGCGTATCGGTGGACGGAGGACGGACTGGCCGGGATCAGCGACATTAACCAGTATCTGTGCTTCTCAGTTGCACTGTGGAACGGCCGTGACCCAATCCTCAAGGAGCGCCTCTTCGGCCTCACCGGAAAGGAAGGCAACCACGCCGAGGATGTCAAAGAGGTGTATGCCCATCTCGACGCGACACCGTCGCATAGCCGCCTCCAGGTCCTTTACCGCTACCCCATTGCCGAGTTTCCCTACGACGAACTCGTGGAGGAGAACCTGCGCCGTGGCGCCAACGAGTGGGAGTACGAACTAGAGGACACCAGAGCGTTCGATGCTGGCTACTTGGATGCGATCGTCACCTACGCAAAAGCCGCGCCCGATGATGTCGCTGTCCAGATCGAGATCACCAATCGCAGCTCGAAGACGGCGACATGTCACGTACTGCCAACGCTGTGGCTCCGAAATACGTGGTCGTGGGGCTATCCGGCCGGGCCGATGGGGAATATCGCAAGCAATCCATCGATGCATCTCGCCGACACAGGTGAGGTCATTGTCGACCATCCGATACTCGGCCGCTACCACCTGTACGTCGACAACCCCGAACGCGTTGTATTCACCAACAACGAGTCCAACAACGAGGCCATCTGGGGAACGGCCAACGAATCACCGTACGTCAAGGACGCTTTCCACCGGCTCGTCATCGACGGCGATGAGTCGGCAGTCAACCCTGCGGCATCCGGAACCAAGGCGGCCAGCTTGCACGAACTGAACATTGCCGCCGGTGAAACTCAGGTGGTGCGATTGCGTCTTTCGGCCGAGGCGCGACATGAACCTTTCGCCGACCATGCCGCAATCCTCGCCGAACGGCATCGCGATGCCGATGAGTTCTATGCGGTGATCCAACCCGGATCCCTGAGCTCCCAGGAACTAGCTATCCAACGCGCCGCATACGCCGGCATGATTTGGACCAAGCAGCTCTATTACTTCGACATAGAGCAATGGCTCGACGGCGACCCGGCCGGGATCAAGCCACCGGAGTCCCGGCGCCGGGGGCGCAACCGAGATTGGCGACACCTGAACAACTTCGATGTCATCTCGATGCCCGATGGGTGGGAATACCCCTGGTACGCCGCCTGGGATCTCGCCTTCCATTGCATTCCGCTGGCGCACCTCGACCCGACCTTCGCCAAGGAACAGATCGAGTTGCTCACCCGCGAGTGGTACATGCACCCCAACGGCCAGCTACCCGCCTACGAGTGGGAGTTAAGTGACGTCAACCCGCCGGTGCATGCATGGGGTGCCCGCCGCGTCTACGAGATCGACGCCGCCACCACCGGGACTCCCGACGTCGCTTACCTCAAGCGCGTGTTTCACAAGCTTCTAGTCAATTTCACCTGGTGGGTAAACCGCAAGGACAGAGATGGCAATAACGTCTTCCAGGGTGGCTTTCTCGGCCTGGACAACATCAGTGTTTTCAACCGCTCGGAGGATCTTCCCGGTGGAGGCCACCTCGACCAGTCAGACGGCACCGCGTGGATGGCGTTCTACACCCTCGAGATGCTCGCCATTTCGCTAGAACTCGCCAATCACGACGACTCCTACGAGGATCTGGCCACCAAATTCTTCGAGCACTTCTTGTCCATTGCCACGGCGATGAGCGCAGCCGACCACTCCCTGTGGGAACCGAATGACGGGTTCTTCTACGACGTGCTGCGGTTGCCGGATGGTCAATCAATCCCGGTGAGTCTGCGCTCGATGGTCGGGCTGATACCGGTACTCGCCGTGAAGGTCATCGATCAGGAGACCATCGACCGGAGGCCTGAGTTCGCCAGGCGGATGAACTGGTTCCTGCAGAGACGCCCCCACCTGAGCGGGAACATAGCCAGCATCGAGGACACCGGAAGTGGCGGCAGACATCTGGCCTCGATCCTCACCCCGGACCGATTGCGCCAGGTGCTGCGCTACATGCTCGATGAGCAGGAGTTCCTATCGCCATATGGCATCCGCTCCCTATCGAAGTACCACGAGAAGAACCCTTTCTCACTTCACATCGACGACCACACGGCCCGGGTTGGATACGAGCCCGGCGAATCCCTCTCCGGACTGTTCGGGGGCAACTCCAACTGG
>CBDUNF010000280.1:0-3475 GCA_965368515.1 uncultured bacterium | reverse complement strand
CCGCGATGACGGTCTGGCCCGACGGTGAAGGTTCCCCCCAGTAATTTGGCGCGCTCCGCCATTCCTTCCAGGCCGAATCCGTCGGTTGTGTCGTTGTTGAAAAGCACTGTGTCGCCATCGTCACGTACCGTCAGGTGGATGGTCTCCTCGTCGCCGATGATCCGTACCTCGACGCTGGTTGCGTGCCGAGCGTGGCGGCGCGCATTGGTGACGGACTCCTGAGCAAGTCGAAACACGGCCGCTTCGACCGAGGGGCGGAGGTCATCGAGCTTGCCAGACAGCTCCACCCTCACCGAGGGTCCCGGTCCGTCGTCGCCGGCCAAGCCATCAATGTCGGCGATGCCGCGTTTCGGGGCGCATCTCGGCAAGAGATTGGGATGCTGCCTCCTCGATGGTCTCGAGCGTCCGGATGGCTGCTGCGGGGTCGGTAGCGGCGACGGCCCGGCCCGCCTGCGCCTGAATCGCGATAGCGGACACGTGATGGGCGACGGTGTCGTGAAGCTCGCGAGCCAGTTGCTCCCGCTCGAGGAGCCGAATCTGTTCCGCCTTGCGTGCGCGGGAAGTTGTCTGATAGCGGGCGGCGGCTCCCAGCACAGCCGGGAACAGCAGGACGATGATGCCACCAATCGCTTCCCCGCCATCTTCGGCTCCGGTTATCAACGAGAACGTGGCGACAGCGAGCATCAGAGTGACGCCGGGAACAATGTGTCGCCCCGGTCCCCATCGGAGCAGCGCGTACGGCAATAGGAGCATGAAGGCGGTCGTGTACAGCCCTTCGGAAGCCTCTCCCTCGGCGTAGAACACGATGGAATGCACCAGGCTCGCACCAAACGCGACACCGACCATCAACAACGGATACGTGCGCCGCCACAGCAGCGTGAGAGAGAGCGCAAGTGTGAACGCGTACTGAAACAGCGGCCAGCTCAGGTCGGATCGGGCGATTACCTCGATCGTGGCCGTCACGACGATTGCCGCCATCACGATCCAGTCGAGGCGGACACGTTTCGGTGGGTTGGGAACTCGTGGTTCGGACAGGAGGGTGCGGACTGCATTGGCCATTGTCACTTCAGCGTAGAGGACTGCCCGAACTCGTGAATCGGCCATAAGTACTAGGCGGTAGCTATGCGAACGGCCGGGTCAAGTTGGACCTTTCGTCTGATGGCGGCGCGTCTCGTCTTCACCACGATGCACATACACATCAGGAGAAGGAGATAGCGATGTCGCAAGCTTTATACCGACTCGGACGCCTGGCCGCCCGTCGCCCATGGAGGGTCATCGGAACGTGGGTGGTCCTCTCGATCCTGGTGATATCGGCGTCATCGGCCTTCGGCGAGGAACTGTCGGACTCGATGGAGGTTCCCGGTCTCGACTCGCAGGCTGCCGTTGACCTGCTCACCGCCGCACAGTCGGAATCGGCCGGGCTGACCGCTCAGGTTGTCATGACGCCACTGGATAGCGCAGCGACATTCTTCGATTCCGCTGAGGCGCAAGCAGGGCTTGCTGAGATCCAGGAGCGAGCCGCAAGTCTGCCGAACGTTTTGGCGACCAGCGACCCTCTTGCCGCGTTGACGGACGGGCGCGACGTCGCCAGTGCAGGCGGTGAGATCTCGCCTGATGGTCGGGTGGCGGTGCTCCGCATCCAGTACCCGGTTGTCGAGCAGTTGAGTCTCGCTGATCTCGACAACCTCAAGGACTTCGGGACTGAGGTCGCCATCGGCTCACCGCTCCAGGTCGAATTGAGCGGAGAGCTGTTCTTTCAGTTTGAGGAAGGTGAGACGCAGGCTGGTGAGATGATCGGCCTGGTCGTCGCAGCCGTCATCCTGCTCGTCGCCTTTGGGTCCTTCATTGCGATGGGCCTGCCGATCGGCATTGCCATCTTCGGCATCGTCCTGGGAACGAGCTCGATGGCTCTGTTGACCCATTTGATCGATATTCCCAGTTTCGCCCCCCAGATGGGAAGCATGATCGGTCTCGGAGTCGGCATCGACTACGCGCTGTTCCTAGTGACGAGGCATCGAGAACACCTCGCTCGGGGTATGACAGTTGAAGAGTCTGTTGGCCGAGCCGTCGCGACGGCCGGTCAGGCTGTTGTGTTTGCCGGTGGCACCGTCGTCATCGCCATATTGGGCATGGCAGTTGCCGGCATTCCGTTCATGACGGCTGGAGGGGTAGCCACGGCGGCCATCGTTCTCATCATGGTGATTGCATCCATCACGCTGCTGCCGGCCTTCCTTGGTCTGGCCGGTCACCGGATGAAGCGTCTCCGCCAGCGCAAACAACGGCGCCGGGGCGGCCGTGGCCGCGCCTCAGGGTGGCAGCGATGGGGAGAGCACGTCTCCAACCATGCTGCCGCCTACGCGGTAGGCGTTATCGCGGTCCTGCTCGCGCTCACGGCACCGGTCCTTGCGCTTCGGCTCGGACTTCCCGACGATGGCACGCTTCCGGAGAGTCGGACCGAACGACGAGCGTACGACCTAGTGGCAGACGGCTTTGGTCCCGGAATCAACGGGCCTCTGGTCATTGCGATAGACGTAGCAGAGGACCAAAGCGTTGTCGCCCCGATTGCGGCCGCGGTCGCAGCCGATGCCGGAGTCGCTGCGGTGGCACCGCCACAGGTGGACACCGAGGCCGGGGTGGCCACGGTGCTGGCCTTCCCAACCCCGGCGCCACAGGATGATGCAACATATGAGACGATCCAGCGACTCCGAGCCGAAGTCTTTCCTGCCTTGCTCAGTGACAGCCCGGCTCGAGCTCACATCGGCGGGGCCACCGCAAGTTTCGCCGACATGGGGGATAAGGTGTCAGATCGCCTGCCATGGTTCATCGCCGCGGTGATCTTGATGTCGTTCCTTTTGCTGATGATGCTGTTCCGGTCCGTGCTGGTGCCGCTCAAAGCTGCATTGCTGAACCTGCTGAGCATCGGTGCGGCCTACGGAGTGCTCGTGATGGTGTTCCAATGGGGCTGGGGGAAGGACCTAATCGGCCTGGAATCCACGGTTCCGATTGTGTCGTTCATACCCATGTTCATGTTTGCCGTGTTGTTCGGTTTGTCCATGGACTACGAGGTGTTCCTGCTCTCCCGGGTGCGTGAGGAGTTCTTGATCACCGGTGATAACGACGCCTCAGTGATTCACGGCATTGCCAGTACCGCTCGAGTGATCACCTCGGCGGCGCTGATCATGATCTCGGTCTTCCTCGGCTTCGTTCTCGGTGATGACCCCGCTATCAAGATGGTTGGTCTGGGCCTGGCTACTGCGATCCTGGTCGACGCCACCGTCGTTCGAATGATCCTGGTGCCGGCCACGATGAAGCTCATGGGCAACGCCAACTGGTGGATGCCACGGTGGCTTGACCGTCTCTTGCCCGATATTCACATTGAAGGGGAGAGCGGCTTACCCGAACCGGAGATGGTTACCGATGTCGAAGAACCGGAGCCCGAGCCGGAATTGGTGCCGGTTGGCTAGCCATCCTCACC
>CBDUNF010000279.1:0-3489 GCA_965368515.1 uncultured bacterium | reverse complement strand
CGCCCATAGGTGCCTGATTGATGATGTGGGGGGTGTTACGGAACGTTCCGGTTCCGTAGCGTTGGGGGTGTCGGCGGGTCTGGCTCTCGATGTGCCTGGCACCCTGGCGGTGTCTTGGTAACGAACTGTCGGCCCGTCGGGCCCCTTGGTCGTGGTGTGGCTCGAAAGAGGCGAACGCCAGAGGCAACGGGCATTCGTGTTGTGATCAGGAGTGCCTGCCGCGGCCACCCGTGTGACCGGTTGGACGAGGAGGTTGATGATGGTCACGACGATTGGTATCGATCCGCACAAAGCGACCCATACGGCGGTCGCTATTGACGGTTCGGAGATCGTGCTCGGTGAGATCACGATCCGGGCAGATAAGGACCAGACGACGAAGCTCATCGACTGGGCTGCGAGTGTGGATGGTGACGGCAGGGTGTGGGCGGTCGAAGCCGCCACCGGGCTCGGCCATCTGTTGTCTCAGCAGCTCGTCGCTCACGGCGAGACGGTCGTCGACGTGCCGCCCGTACTCGCGTCGCGTATTCGGGTGTTGTCGTCGGGCAAGTCGAACAAGAACGATGAGAATGATGCCCGTTCTGTCGCGATTGCCGCCCTACGCCGCGACGGCCTTGCTGAGGTGAAATGTGAGGACGACGCAGCGATCCTGCGGATGTTGGCGAAGCGGCACCGTGAGCTCACTGCGCTACGCACCCAGGCGGTATGTCGCTTGCATGCGATGCTCGCTGTGCTGCGTCCCGGCGGTATGGGGCACCGGCTCTCAGCGAAACAGGCGTCTCGCATGCTGGGAGGGATCCGTGACCTCGACGCGGTCGGTGAGCAGCGACGACAGATGGCCAAGACACACATTTCGGACATTCGACGCTTGGACCGGGACCTCGAAGCGAACAAGACGCAGATCCGTCGAGCCGTTGCGGCTGCTGATACGACGGTGACCGACATCTACGGCGTCGGCCCGGTCGTCGCTGCGTTCCTTGTCGGCTACACGCCACCCATCGAACGGTTCGACACGGCAGATCGGTACGCCGCCTACAACGGCACTGCACCGATCGAAGTCTCCTCAGGAGGCAAAGTCCGTCACCGACTGTCACGACGCGGGAACCGGACCCTGAACCACGCGATCCACACGGCCGCCGTCACCCAGATCAGCCACCAGACGCCGGGACGCGTCTACTACGACAAGAAATTGGACGAAGGCAAGACGGACAAGGAAGCACTCCGAGCACTCAAGAGGCGCATCTCGAACGCCGTGTATCGACGCCTCGTCGCCGACGCCCGGCGCCGGAGTGTCTAAACAGCAGAGGTGGGTTCGGGAGGACAATCAGGAACGTCACTGAATCCAGCGTGGCCGGCCTCGCATCCTGATCACCGGCTCTTCGGATCGGTCACTCCCGAACCCGACACCAAACCTACACGTCCCGAGCCGAGACGGCTCCGGCTCGCATCAACACGCCCCGAAACAAACCACTTGACACAAAGAGGCTTCGATATGGGCGGGTCGATGGGGAAGGCGATCCATCCATCAGGCGGCGCACCCAGCCCCACTGCTTGAAGACCGCCCCGCCTCAGGGTGCGCCACTGCCAAACGTACACCGCCGCAGAGGGACGCACCCGGCGGGTGTCCGAATGGACAGGGTTCAAGGGGGACCGGGTGCGTCACTACCAACTCTACGCCGCTACCAGCCGCCCATAGGTGCCGATATGGGCGGGTGTGGAACATGACTTCCGACCCATTCCCGCGAGCAACCGGCTCTCCGATGATGGAGACAGGTTCCCGCCTGAGAGGTGCGTTTTGCGCAGAGTTGTCGGCTTGGCTGTGGTGGCTTTGGTGGTGCTCGTCGGGTGCTCGTCTGACGACTCAATGGCCGTCGAGGTCACGATCGTCTACCCGGGTTACGAGTACTCGCAACCCGCCCCGACGCTGTTCTCCGCTTCGAGCGTTGCCGTCGATGAGGGTGTTGTGTGTGAGAGCGGAACGATGGAGGTTGACCATTTCGAGTCGCCCGAAGGCGTGACCATCACGTCGGAGGAGGGAGGGGCGCTGCACGAAGCTGCACGGGCCGACGGCAGTGTGATGGATTCGTACGCCGTGCAGGAGTTCGTTTGTGACGACGGATCAGGAACCTTCCTGATGAAGCTCCACAGCCGGGTCGATTTCGCCAAGCCCGAGGCCGAGCAAGACACCCCTACGTGGGAAATCGAGAACGGTACAGGCGACTACGAAGGCCTCTCTGGTTCCGGTGACATGACCAACGAGCCACGCCCCACACCCGGAACAGCTTCCTTGGTCGAAGCACAGGTCTATACCGGGCAAGTCCAGACAGGCTGAACCACCTGCCGATACCTGATGTCACCTGAGTCGTTCGTTGCGATGATCACCTGAAACCGCAGCCGATATGGGCGGGGTGGTTATGGCCGAATGGCCCCTGCCGTCCATTAGGTGCTTGTGGTCTCCTGTGGGGGGTCGTCGCTCGGTGGAGAATGGAGGAGCCGTGCAGAACACACACCCAACGGAGCCGGAATCCGCTTCTGTCGTCGAAGATTCGGGGCGGTATAGAACCCGAAGCCTGGTTCTCGGATGGGTCTCGGCTCTGCTGGTGGTGGCGGTAGTCGGGCTCGCAGCCTGGATTGTGTTTGCTGACGAGTCGGGACAGGAACTGACCACTGAGCAGGAGCAGAGCCTCGAAATCATTGAGGCGTACCTGGCTGCCTGGAACGCCGGAGACGGCGCAGCAGCGGATGCGCTGATGGACCCCAACGGATACTTGGAAGACCCCGGTGGACGGTTCTACGTGGCCGACGGCAGCCACGCCAGGTGGCTCGAATCGACGCAATCTATGGGCTTCACGATGGAACTCGTCGATACCTACGCCATGGACAACATCGTGTTAGCTACCTACCGCTCGACCGAGGGCGGCAACCCCAGCACTCCGAACGTGTACTACATGTCACCGGATGGAACACAGATTCATTGGGTCATCGAGCCGTACCCACCGTCCACTCCTTGATGAGCGCGGGACCAGCAGTCCTGACCATTCCGTCCGCCGTCCGCACAAACCACCCTCCGCCCATATCCGGCTGGGTGGGATGATTCGGGCCGGTGTCGCACGCCCCGGCCGTACCACCCATAGGTGCCGATATGGGCGGCTGGTGTTCAGTTGTGCGGGGTCGTCTCTATCAGCATGAAGCTGATGCCGGCTGGATCGTTGACTATTGCTCTGCGCCCCATTCCGGGGACCTGGATGGCGTCGTCATCGATGTGGCCGCCGAGTTCGATGACCTTGGTTGTCGCAGCATCTAGATCTGCGACACCGATGTGCGCTCTCCACGATGGCTGGTCCGCGCCGTTCGCCGAAGTGCCCATCATCCCGCCCCGAAGACTGTCACCAGACCGGAACACGTGATAGCTACTCGAGGGCAACTCAACGGTGTCGAGGGTCCAGTCGAAGAGACGGCAGTAGAACGAGGCGGCGGCGATCGGGTCAGGGG
>CBDUNF010000278.1:0-3504 GCA_965368515.1 uncultured bacterium | reverse complement strand
CGAGTCACGTCGGGGTGAGGTTCGCGCGGTGGTGGAGACCGCCGGTCGGAACACCATGCCGAGGGGAATGGTCTACGTGCCCTGGTTCGACGAAGGAGTCCCGATTAACAAGGTGACGCTCGACGCCACATGCCCCATCTCAAAGGAAACAGACTTCAAAAAGTGCGCCGTCCGGGTGCGGAAGGCTTGAGGGAGGGTGTCATGAAGAACACGATTCTCGTGCTGTCGTTGGTTGTCGCACTGGGTTGTTCCTCGGGCGCGCCGGAGAAGAGCAAGGCCCCATCCGCCGCCGAACCTGCACCCGCTTCCGAAAATCTGAAATCCATCCCCGACTCGGAGATCGGTCTCGCTGCCGGGACCGCCTTCGAACAGCCTGCCCAGGAGGCGATCGCGTTCAACTCGGTGGACCCCGGGGAAAGCAAACTGCTCGCGAGGCCCAATGCCGAGTTCCCCCCGGTCATTCCTCACTCGATTCAGGACATGGGTCCCATCTCCATAGGCGAGAACCCATGCCTCGACTGCCACAACACCGATATCGCCGAGGACATGGGCGCCGTAGCCGTTCCGGCGAGCCACCGGATGGATCTGAGAAACTCGCCCGGTGAGTACGGCGACGAGGTCACCGGCGCGCGTTTTGTCTGCACTTCGTGCCATGTGGAGATCACGGGGTAGCGGCGGGCTCATCACAGGGGTGAACCGCGAAGACGCGAAGGACGCAAAGACATCGCACCATCCCAAGGTTTTTCGCAGAGTTCGCGAAGTCCATTCATCGCTCAGGAGCGCAAAGCCGTCGCGATTGAGAGTGGGCAAGTGGTGATGTTGAGGTCATCTGACTGGCGTGGTGACGGTGTTCCGACGGGATGGGCACTGAAGGTGGGGCCAGCCCCACCCTATGTCGGACACCACGTCATTGGGAAAATCGTAGGGTGGGGTTGACCCCACCTTCAGAATCGTTCGAGGGCCTTGGGGCGTGTCACGTGAGTCCAGGGCCTCTGCCGAAAGTGTGATCAGATGCGAGTATGTTCCTTCGCCCCGGCCTTCTGAGTCGCCTTCGGCGCCCCAACGTCGCCCGAGCAGCGCGGTCGCTCGGTGGGATACGGGAAGGTCTGCGACCACGCTGCTCGCGCGCCGGCGGCCACCATCTGAGCCGGGAGAGCCGTTCTTCGAGGCGCTACCCGAGGGTTGCCCGGTAGCGTAGTTGTGCGGAGCGCGCAGCGGAGCCGGGAGGTCGTACCTGCACAACTACGTACCCGGGGTCCTATATAAAAAGAAGCGAGCACGGGTATGGCTGCGCGTGCCTGCCTTAGTGGCTGTACCTGGGTCGCCGCCCGTGCTCGCAAGCCATGCGCGCCGTCTGATAAGGACCTCGCCTAGATGGCTCATAGAGGCTCGACGACACGCGGCATGGTCATTCTATCGAGAGGAGGCCGGCAAATGAAGAGGAATCAGAGGATCGTCGGATTCGACTGCGCAGAAGACGAGCACAGTGTGGTGTTGCTCGACGCATCCGGAGAGTTTGGCGAGCGTTTCAGCGTGGTCAATTCAAAGGAGCAGATACAGGAGATTCTCGCCGAGTTGGTTCTGGCTGTTGGCGCGGACGCTGAGCTGGTGGTGGTGGTGGAGTCCAAGCGGTCCCATGGGCGGATCGTTACCGATGTGGCGATCGAGATCGGTTGCGAGGTTTGGCAGGTCAACACGGTGGCGTTGAATCATTTCAGAGACCTGGAGGGGCAGCCTCGCAAGGACGATGAGTGGGATGCGTACCTGGGCGCACGCATGGTGTTTCTGCGGATGGGCGGTTGTCGAGAGGTGATCGAAACCACGGAGGAGGAGCGGACGCTGTCGCGCCTGACGAGGACGTACAGCCGGATGGTAGAGGACCGCAAGAAGCATGTCGCGCGGCTGCGGGCTGTGCTTTTGGAGCTGGCGCCGGAGATGCTCCACTCGTCGTGGAAAGGTCCGCGGCCGGGCAGCAAGGCGCTGCTGTATCTGCTGGAGCGCTGGCCGGGTTTTGAGGGTCTCGAGAATGCCCAGTTACGCACTATCGAGAAGATCCTGCGGCGGTGTCGGTACGGATCGAAAGCGTCGGGTGTGGCGAAGCTGATCCGGGATATGGCGCGACGGATCTCGATCACCGGCGAAGAGCGATCGGCGCTGACGTTTGAGCTTGATCTGCTTGCGCATCAGATCCGATTCTGCAACGAATCTGTGGACCAGGTGTACGCCAAGATCGCCCGCCGCGTGGAGCGTCATCCAATCGGGAGGAAGCTGCTCGAGATGCATGGAAACGGTCCGGTGATCGTTGGGGTATTGATCTCGGAGCTCTATCCCGTTGCTCGATCCTCGACCGAGCCGAAGTGCGCGACCTACGCCGGAGTCACGCCGCTAGCGAGGAAGAGCGGCAAGAGCCTCGACACCGACAAGCTGGCCCAAGGGGTCAACAAACGCATCCTTCACGCGCTGTACACGAGTGCCGTGGTTGCTGTTAAGAACAGCGCCATAGACCGCGCCTACCACCAGAAGAAGCTCCGAGACTATGCCGGTCATCCAAAACCTCACGTCGCTGCATTCATCGCCTTGGCCCGGCAGAGACACAAACTCGTCTACAAACTCATGACGACCGAGGTCCGTTACGACAAAGAGATCCTCATCGCGACGCACCTGGCCCGCCTCGAGCAGGCTCGACAGGCGGCGGCATGACGCAACAGGCTGTGACTCTGACGGTCTATGGAAAGCCGGCTCCGCCGCCTTCCCACAGCCCTTGGAAAACCCTCCGGGTTTCCCACAGACTCACAGCCTCGACGACGGGCATTTCGCCCTTGACTCCTTATAGAGGCACGCCCCGCTGAGCGCCCCTTTCTGCGCGACCTGGTACGGCTGCGGTTGAGGTTGCGGCGGCTGCTGCTGCTGCTGCTGGTGCGGACACTGTTTCGGTCACGGCTGCGGCTGTCGCTGCGGCTCCGGATACGGCCACGGCTACGGCCACGGATACGGCCACAGCCACGGATGGTGATTCGGCCCGTGCCGCTGCCGCTGCGCCGACCTGCCGGATCAGGCATCATGGAAGCTCATGAAACACCCGAACCAGGCCGTCACCGACCCGAGGCAGCGCCTGACCCTGCGACTCGCGTCATTCCTGTCGGTGTTCGTGGGAGGCGGTTCGTTGATCGCGTTCGGCGCCTTCTTGTGGATCGGGTCGGTCCATTTCATCGATCTCGGGTTCGACCCGACGACGATGCTGGTGTGGAACGGCTTCCTGAGCCTAGTGTTCTTTGCCCAGCACAGCGGGATGATCCGGCAGGTCTTCCGCGGACGGACGGCTCGGTTCATCCCACCCCATCTCCACCCGGCGGTCTACTCCATCGCGTCCGGCGCCACGCTTTTTGCGGTCCTCGTCTTGTGGCAGCGCTCACCGCTGGAGATCTGTTCGGTGGGTCCGCCGTGGAGGTGGCTTCTTCGCGCCGGCTTCGCCGTGGCCATCGTCGGTTTCGTTGCCGGGATCAG
>CBDUNF010000277.1:0-3508 GCA_965368515.1 uncultured bacterium | reverse complement strand
CGTGTCGTATCGAGAGTTGCCTGATCCGGCGGGGACGGTGGGCGTGGTCTTGGAACCGAATGCGTTCCATCCCGGCCGCAGCGGCCGTAACCATCTGCGCATCCAAGCGGATGCCGCCGGTATCCCTTCCTCGCAGGTAGAGCGAGTGCTGCGTTCCGTTGACCTGAGCGGGGAGGCAGCCGACCGTCGGGTCGGTACCTACTCGCTGGGTATGAAGCAACGCCTCTCGCTCGCCTCCGCACTGCTTGGTAGCCCACCCGTTCTCGTGCTCGATGAGCCGGGCAACGGTCTCGATCCGCGGGGGATCCGAACCCTGCGCGACAACCTGGCGGCACGGGCCGCCGAGGGTGACACGATCTTTGTGTCGAGTCATCTTCTCTCTGAGGTCGAGCAGCTCGCCGACGACCTGGTCGTCATCAATGAGGGTCGCCTGATAGCAGCAGGCCCCATCGATGAGCTGCGTGACCCCACTGCTCTGGTGAGAACCACGGCTCCCGAGAAACTGACGGTTGCCCTCGAAGGTATAGGCGGGACGGTGTCGCAGGACGGCGCCGAATCGCTGACGGTCAGAGGTCTGACGACCGACGAGATCGGAGAGGCCGCCTATCAGCAAGGTGTTGTTTTGCACGAACTCGCCGCCCACGAGAGCTCCCTCGAAGAGCTCTTCCTGGCCTGGACGGACGAATCCGCGGCCACCACAACCAATTTGAACACGAAAGGGCAATCCTCATGAAAAACGCCAAACTCATTCGGGCCGAAATCCGCAAGCTCACAACAACCAGGATGCCAATCGCTTTTCTTGCAGTACTCGCTGCACTGGCCGCGATCAACGCAGCTGCAGTGGCGTTTGGCTCGGATATGGACGGGACGCAGGCATTCCTGGCGACCGCCGCCGATCAGCAATCCCTGATCGCATTCTCCTCCAACGCACTCATGATCGCAGGGCTCTTTGGGGCCACGGCGGTAGCACGTGAGTACGGACACGGGACTGTCGTTCACGTCTTCCTTGCCAACCCACGACGGCATCGTGCAGCTCTCGCCCAATTCACCGCGGTTGCGATCGGTGGGGCAGCCGTTGGGCTCGTCGGCGTAGCGCTGACGGCAGGAGCGGTAGCCGCTGCACTGCCGGCTACCGAGTACGGGTTCCTCGTATCGGCAGGCGATGTGGCTCGATTGCTCGTCGCCTCGTCATTTGCAGGAATGGTCGGCGCGGTTCTCGGTGCCGGGATCGGGGCGCTGGTGCGCAACACAGGCGGTGCGGTAACCGGGGCCGTGCTGGCACTGGTCATCGCTCCGCCACTCATCGTGCAGCTCGCCAGCGGGGCTTTCAACTGGATGCCGGGCACCCTGGCCAACGTGGTGTCGGGCGTGAGCGGCGAGGTCACCGTCGTCGCGGCGATCGCGGCGCTCCTTTGCTGGGCCGCCGTCCCCGCAGCCGTGGGGCTGTCCTCTGTCCTGAGGCGCGATGTCATCTAGGAACGAATTCGCCGACCGCCGTGCGGCATGAGCCGGCGCTGGCCATCGGCATCTTGGTCTCAGCGAACCCCGTCCTTGGACGGGGTTCGCTTTGTCCGTCAAGCGAGAGCGATGCCCGTTCGGTGTCTCGCTAGGTGTTGCGACCAGGCGTGAGCAGGCCCGTTTCGTAAGCGAAGACAACTGCGTGCACCCGGTCTCGCAGTTCGAGCTTCATCAGGATTCTGCCGACATGCGTCTTGATCGTGCTTTCGCCGACGAAGAGCTCGGCCGCGATCTCGCGGTTGGACAGACCCTGCGCGATCAGTGTGAGGACCTCGCGTTCCCGGTCTGTGAGTCGGTCGAGTTCGCGATTGCGGACATCGGTTGCTCTGGGGCCGTCTTGTGTCGCGCGAGAGAATTCGTCCATCAAACGCCGCGTTACCGAGGGCGCCAGGAGGGCATCGCCCTTGGCTACGATCCGAATCGCTTCCAGCAGGTCCTCGGGTTCGGTGCGTTTCAACAGGAATCCGCTGGCCCCGGCCCGGACGGCCTCGTAGACATATTCGTCGATCTCGAAGGTTGTCAGGATGATGACTCGCGGACGTCCGACGGTGACATCGACAGCGCCCGTGATTTGCCGGGTGGCTTCGATACCATCGATGCCGGGCATACGGATATCCATCAGCACAACGTCGGGCATCAGCTCGGCAGCCAGCTGGATCGCAGCCTGGCCATTATCCGCTTCTCCGGCGACAACCAAGTCGTTCTGGGTCTCGATCATCATCCGCAGCCCCGCTCGCACCAGATTGTCGTCGTCAACGATCAGCACGGTAACGCTCATCGGTTGACGCTCCTGGGTCGGCTCTCTTGCACGGTAGTTGGCGAGAGGGGTATTGCGGCTTCTACACGGAATCCGCCGCCGGGCAGCGGGAGCGCGGTGAGTTGGCCCCCGAGCACTTTGGCGCGCTCGGCCATACCGGCGATGCCTCGACCCCCGGTTGGTGACGGTGGTGCGGCTGCTCCAAGCCCGTCGTCGACGATCTGCAATGTGAGCTGGTCGTCGGTGCAAGCGATGATGACATCAATGTGTGCGGGGCCGGCGTGCTTGATGGCATTGGTCAGAGCCTCCTGCACGATGCGGTAGGCCGCGGCGCCGGTCCTGTGCGCCAGCATTGTCGCTTGCGATTGTTCGCAGCGGTTGTCCAAACGAATGTCGGCTCCTCCGGCGCGCAGACTGTCGACCAGCCGCACAATGTCCGCGGTGGTTCGGGTCGGTTCGAGGGGAGCAGCACGGTCATCGTCCTTGTGGAGCAGTCCGAGCATGTGATCGAGGTCGGTGAGCGCGGATCGGCCAACCTGCTCGATCTTGCGCAGACAGTCGATCGTGCGTTCGTCGGTCGTTGAGAGCCGTGCCGCTCCTGCCTGCATCACGATCACATTGACGGCGTGACCGACGGCGTCGTGGAGTTCGCGGGCGATTCGGGCCCGCTCGTCGGCGACTGCCCTCTCGGCAACATGTGACGACTCGGCGCGCACAGTGGCTGCTTCGACCGCGAGAAGCTCGGCGCGGGTCTGGTTGTTGCGGATGCTAACGGCGACCAGCCACCCGATGGCAAACAACATGATCACCACCGGCACCGAAAGAGCTAGTGGGTCGCCGGGGCCGTAGAAGACCGACAGAGACATGGAGACAGCTGCTGTGCCCACCAGCCAGGCGGACACATTGACGGGCCGGGTCATCCCAACCGAGTAGCTGAAAAGCGGCACCGCAAGCGGGGCATTGCTATCCCCCTGGAATGCGCTCGCCACCATATACAGCAATGTGGCTCCGACCATTGCGGTCAGCGGAGCAATGCGTCGAAAGAAGAGGAGGAGGGTCGGGCTGATAGCCAGGAGCCAGCCAAGGCCCTCGATACGCCCGTACTCGGTCACATAGGCAGTGCTGCGCAGCGATTCGACGGTGATCCAGATGAACAAGGCGGCGACAAGCGCGTCTCCAACCAGCCAACGCAGGTCGCGATTCTGACGCCGATCGGGTTTGAGCATCTCCGCT
>CBDUNF010000276.1:0-3538 GCA_965368515.1 uncultured bacterium | reverse complement strand
GAAGCGACAAGTCGAATAGAGAGAGGGAACTCATGGGCGACGCATGGGACAACATGGTCCAAGGACTGAACGACGCTGCGGCCTCGGTGGGGCAGATTCTCGGGGATTGGATTCCGCGCATCCTCGTTGCGGTCTTGGTACTGATCATCGGACGATGGATACTGCGGAAGCTGCGGACGATCATCGAGCGACTGCTCGATTCTCCGGCGGCCCGTTCGGTCTACGACAAGGCGGGCATCACGTCTGCGTTGGCTCCGACGGAACGGAAGGCGGCGACCCTGGTGGCCACGATTGCCTACGGGTTCTTGATGTTGCTGTTGTGGCTGATCATCTTCCGCATTCTCCAGATTCAGCCGATCGAAGACTTGCTGCAACGGCTTATCGCCGTATTGCCGCTGATGCTGGTGGCAGTTGCCCTGGTGATCATCGCGGCCGCCGTGGGCAGCTTCGTCGCCGAACTGGTGCGACCGTTCGCGGAACAGCGGGACGTTCGATGGCTGCCGTCGGTGGTGCGGATTGCGATCGTCGTAGCCGGCGTCCTGGCAGCCCTGGACCTGCTCGAGATCACATTCGCAGAAGACATCGTCAAGATCGCCACCGCCGCGGTCGGGGTGGCTTTCGCGGTGGCGTTCGGGGTCGGTGGGATCGATACCGCCAAGCGTTGGTGGGCCGCCTACCTCGCACCCCGGGACACAACCGACCACTAGGAACCGAAAAACCATCGACCGGCAGGCACCCCAGGGTGCCTGCCGGTTGCTCTTTCTCACCCACTCTTTCCGGGCCGTGGGCTCTCCGACGTGCCGAAGGGCGCACCCCCGGAGTGCTCATTTCTGAACCAGATTTGGTGATCGGGGCTGGTCAATTTCGTGGAGCCCTGTGAGAGTTTGGGTTGAACGAAACCGTCTTCAGACTATAATTTAGGTCATGTCAAGAACGCTCCCGCTCTCCGAAGTCAAGGCCAAACTGTCAGAGGTCGTCGACGAGATCGTGACCACGCAGGAACGTGTCACCGTCACGCGAAACGGACGCCCGGTCGCGGTCATGCTTAGCACACACGATCTGGAGGCCATCGAAGAGACTCTGGCGATACTTTCGGACCCTGCGGCCATGCGCGAGATCGAGCAAGGTCGGGCAGCGATCGCAAGTGGTGACGTTGTCACCAAGGACGAGATCGAGGCGCTGCGTATCCAACTTCGCTCCAGGACAGCGTGACAGAAACGCTGTGGGGCCTGGTCGTCGCCGGGACTGCACGTCGAGCCGTCGACCGACTCCCCGAGAAGATTGCTCTCGCAGTATTGGACTACCTCGTTGGTCCACTCCTCGAGAACCCTCACAGGGTCGGCAAACCACTGCGAGGCGATCTGGTCGGACTTCACTCTGCAAGAGTTGGGGCATACCGCGTGGTGTACGAGATCCACGAAGTCAGCCGGACAGTCCGAGTCATTTACATCGACCACCGGGCAGACGTCTACCGACCACGCTGACCCCACTCCTCGAGGTGCCGATCGGCTCGGTACGTATGCGCGCTCGTTGTGGCGCATATCTGGTGCTCGGTGCCCAGGCTGGTCCTAGTCGGCGGGTTCGAACACGTACCTGTGCTGTCGCCGAACACCGGCCAGTCCGGTGGTGTCGGTGAACTCAGAAAGGAGGGACTCTGCTGCCTGAGGGCTGTCTGGCAAGGGACTCGGTTGGACGTAGATCCCTTGAAACCGCAGCCGCTGGTCCGCTTCCAGAGTGCGCAACCCGAGGTCATCGATATCGCCGCGAACGGTTGCGCTGACACGCACATCTGCGGCCAACTGCTCTACGACCCGGATATCAGCCTCGTCATAGCGGTAGTGCTCGAAGAAGTACACGCTGGACTCGATCGGCTCGGCGAAGCGCTTGGTGCTCGCGTGGTTGCCCGCCAGGCTGCGCCAACTGCATCTCTCGAAGGGCACCCAGTCGATGCTGAGAATCGGTTCCGTCATGCCGTACTCGCGGCGCACCGGCTCGTAGTCGAACGTGAAGGTCCAGGTGAGCCTCAGGTCATACCCAGTCCGGGGGCCGTCGAAGAGGAGACCAGACCACGTGCCACCGATCGGCACCAGTTCATCTCGACGAGGAGCATCGGAGACAGTCATCCACTCAGGATGCCAGCCAGGTGACCTGACCTCAACGACTACCGGCCACGCCGACCAATCCGAGCGCCGAAGTGCCGATATCGCGCACTCCGTGGTACGGCGATGGTAGTTCAGACGGTGTCATCGCGGCGCCGTTCCGGCCAACGGGGATGGCGAGTCGATGTAGGACCGCAGTACCCACTCGCTACAGCACGCCGAGGTGCCGTTCTCGCGCGACCTGACTCGCGGCGCGGTGTAGATTTCAGCGATGTTGATCAAAGAACGAGGAAGGGCAGTTTCGTTGGGGGGCCTCGCTTGGTTGGCAGGTGTCTTTGTCTTGGAGTTGGCGTATGACTCGTCAAACATAGATGGTCTCCCAATCAGCTTCTCGATTCTGGCGTTGGTGGCCGGGGTGGCGGTTGGCTGGGGGTGTTGGAACTCCGCGTCGAGGCTTGAGAATCGGACCGGCAGGTTAGGGCTGAGGAGTGTTGGGATCTGCTCGCTCCTATTCGGAGTGGGCTTCGGATTGGATCTCCTCCCGGACATGTTTCTCGCCTTCCTCCTTTCCTACACGATCGGACTGTTTCTCCTCCCGGTCGCCTTTCTTGTGTTGGGCATCGGGGTCGCACGGTCAATGGTGTACCCGGGATGGGCGAAGTGGCTTCCCTATGCAATGTTTGCAACCGCAGTCGTTACCTACGGGTTCCACGCGCTTGCCCGCGATGTGTGGGACCCGCCTGATGCTGTGTGGTTTGCTGCACTCGGTTTGGGGTGGTTCGTCCTCGGCATCGCCATCAGCTCATTTCGAGTTCCTGAAATACCGAAAGAGACAGAGGGCCAGCCCCTGGCCCCCGCCCGATAGCCGGCAATCTCGCGCACGAGTCGGAGATCGACTCGGCACTGTCGAGGAGAACGCTCCCGATGGCGTCGTTGGTCGATGCTCATCCATCGGGCGGTTCGGCCCTCTCTGACGCCAGACTCTCGACCCGCGTCTTCGCCCTACCTCGAGCCGAAGCTCTGAGGGCGTGCCAGTCGTACGACGAGTCCGTGGATAGCCACTCCGAGACCCCAGCCGAGCAGAGCCCAGGCCGACCACCATGCCGACCATTCTCCGGTGAGGTTGGCCGCCACGTTGGTGGCGAGATTCACCAGGAAGATGATGACCATCGAAACCGCGAACACGCTTGCATGGAGGTGGAAGGCTCGACGTTGCCGCACGTGCAACTGAGTGTCGTCCGGGCGCTGATCGCCCGTTGTCCTGGCCGCCGTTGGTGATTGGTTTGGTTTGGTTGTCGGCATGAATGCCCCTTTCGTCGATTCGTACTTAGTACGAATAGCTACGAGCACAACCCTACCCGTACTAAGTACGACCAGTCAAGCCGTTTCGTGAAGGGAGCGAGGAGCGGGTTCGATCGCACCGCCACCACTCAGCCGTG
>CBDUNF010000275.1:0-3564 GCA_965368515.1 uncultured bacterium | reverse complement strand
TGTACCCCCCGGAGGCGCCCCCGAGCGCCTTGCCAAGCGTCCCCGTGATGATGTCGACTCGGCTCATGACGTCGCAGTACTCCGGAGTGCCTCGCCCACCGTCGCCGACGAAGCCGACCGCGTGCGAGTCGTCGACCATGACCATCGCACCGTATTTGTCAGCTAGGTCGCAGATCGCGGAGAGGTTGGCGATTATCCCGTCCATTGAGAAGACGCCGTCCGTCGCAATCAACTTGTGCTCAGCATCGGCAGCCTCTTTCAGCTTGGCTTCGAGGTCCGCCATATCGTTGTTGGCATATCGGAAGCGGCGTGCTTTGCACAGACGTACCCCGTCGATGATCGAGGCATGGTTGAGCGAATCCGAGATGATGGCGTCGTCTGCCCCGAACAGCGTTTCGAACAAGCCTCCGTTGGCGTCGAAGCACGACGAATAGAGAATCGTGTCTTCAGTACCGAGAAAGTCGCTGAGCTCGGACTCGAGTTCCTTGTGAACAGTCTGGGTTCCACAGATGAAACGGACCGACGACATCCCGTAGCCGTACTCGTTGACGGCTGTGGCGGCAGCCTCCACCAAGGCTGGGTGATTGGCCAATCCGAGGTAGTTGTTGGCGCACATGTTGATGACCCGCGATCCGTCCCCGAGGGTTATCACCGCTTCTTGCGGCGACGCGATGGTTCGTTCCGCCTTGAAGAGTCCAGTCTCCCTGAGCTCCGCTATCTGGGTCTCGAGCTGCGCGAGGAATGTTGAGTCCATATCGCCTCCAGCGCAGATTCTATCTGGCCAGAAGCTCGTGCTCTCTGCGGGCGGCGACGGAGTGTTTCCGATCGCGCTCCTGATCCTCGAGGAATGTGATCAGCTCCTCGTGCGTGTACGTGCGGCGGGACGGCTGGGCCGGTTCGACGCGGGGCTGCGACTGCGGCAGTAGGCCGAGTACATCCATCGGTGGGGCTGGCTTGTCTGGAGAATTCGGGGGTTCGGATGCCTCAGTCTCAATGCTGAATTGGTTACGGCCGAGAACCCTCAGGAACCTCAACTTCGTGTCGGCAGCCGCCGCAAGTGACATGGCCAGGGCCGAGACAGCACCCAGCCCAAGCCGAGAACAGTCCGGCCCGTTGTCGGAGACGGTACAGACAACCGTGTCATTGTCCCGGCCGATCGAGACGTCGATGTCGTCGGCTTCCCGGTCGACGGCGCTCGTTACGAGGCTGCGTACGATGAGCCGGAACATGGCTGGGTCGGTCTTGGCGAAGTGCCGTGGTCCACTCGTGGCAACGTTGATGCCACTGCGCACGAACGGGGCGACAACCTGCTCCACCTCATCCCGGGCGTCGATCGTCTCGATGGACGCTTCTTGTGCACCGGTCTCCACTCTCACCTCGATGATCGAGTCTTCAATCTGGATCTGGGCATCCCGAGCGTGCGCACCGATGAGGCCGATGCTCCGGAGGGCGAGCTGCGGGTCGATGATGCCTTCGTCTATCAGGGTCTCGCTGATCTCGCCGATCCGGTCGAGGATTGCGTAGTGATCGTTGAGTCGGTCCTGGAATGCGTCACTGGCTTCGATTCGGGCGCGGCGGGTATCGGATAGTTCCTGCTGGAGAATCTGGCGGCGTCGAACCTGATGTGCGTGGGCCACTGCTCGGTAGATGATGAACACAAGGGCCCAAAGCGTCGCCGCGGCCGCAAACAGCATGGTTCCAAAACTGGAGCCGTTGCGTGCGGCGGCGAGAGCAAGGGTTAGTGGGGTCACAGCTATTACACCAAGCATGATCACTATGGCGGTTCCGACACCTTGATGGATCGGTCCCGTTGCTTCACTCTCACGCATGTTCGTTAATCGGCACAGCAGCCCGGATTCCGCAGGGTCATCCTCGATTAATCGTGCGGGCTAGTCACCTAACGACGTCTGATCGCGGTTCAGATGATCCTGCGGTCTGACGCCCAACGAGCAAGCTCGTGGCGACTGGACAGCTGCAGCTTGCGCAATACCGACGACACGTGGGTTTCGACCGTCTTGATCGAGATCGACAGCTTGCGGGCCACTTGTTTGTAGGCGAGGCCACGTGCGATGAGCCGGAGAACCTCTTGCTCCCTTGGCGTCAGCTGATCGAGTTCCGGGTCGGCGGCTGGGGAGATTGCACCACCGAAGGCATCGAGGACGAAGCCCGCCAGCCGCGGGGAGAACACAGCATCGCCGTCGGCGACCCTGCGCACAGCGTTGGCGAGGTCGGCTGGAGAGATCGACTTGGTCACGTACCCACGAGCGCCGGCTCTGATCATGGCGATGACGTCCTCCGGGGAGTCGGAGACCGAGAGCGCAAGAAAGCGTGTGTCGGGGTGGGTCTGCAACACGTTGCTGATGACAGTGACGCCGCCACCGCCCGGCATGTGGACATCGACGAGTACAACTCCCGGCTGGAGCTCTCGGATCTGGCCGATGGCGTCGTCAACGTCGCTGGCAGTTCCTACGATCGGGAACTGTTCGCTGAGCTCGCTCTGGACTCCGGAGAGAAAGAGCTTGTGGTCGTCGACGAGAAAGAGTGTCGTTTCAGTCATTGTTACCTCGGGGGAGAGTCAATCGTACTTCGGTTCCCTCTCCCGGTTCGCTCGTGATCTCAGATTCGCCGCCCTGACGTTTCATGCGGCCAATCAGCGAGTCCTTGATGCCGTGTCTTCCCTCGGGAATCGAACCAGGGTCGAACCCGTCGCCCTGGTCGGTGATGAAGATCTCGGCGGCATCGTCGCGAACCTCCGCAAATACAGACACCTTTGGCGCTCCGGAGTGCTTGGAGGCGTTCGTCATCGCCTCGCCGGCCGCGGCCACCAGCGCACCACCGCGCTCGGTGAGAGGCATATCGCCGACGACGACAACCTCGACCGGAACGTCATGGCGACCTTCGACGTCGCTTGCGGTGTCTTCGAGCGCCTGGCGGAGTCCGATCTGCGCACCGTCGCCCTTCGGTCCATACAGCCAGTTGCGTAGGTCTCGTTCCTGGGCACGGGCCAGTGTCACCATGCGTTTTGGGTCGTCGGTTCGCTGGATCAACGCCAGCGTCTGCAGCACCGAGTCGTGGAGGTGGGCGGCAACTTCGGTTCTTTCATCGGCTCGGATGCGATTGCGTCGTTCATCGCCGAGGTCTCTGACCAGCGACGACACCCAGGGCCCGAAGATGAACATGAAGCCTGCGCCGGTGAGCGCCGCCGCGGTGATTGCGGGCCCGAGTGATTCGATCGAAGAGATGCTCGAGGAGAGGCTTGCGATACCGGCCAGCAGCAGAAGGGCACCAGCGACGATCCGGGTTCGGCTCGGGGCTAGGCCGCCGGATTCCGATCCATCAAACAGGTTGGTCTTGTCCCACATCGCTGCCCCGCCGAATGCGAGCAGGCTGCCTGCCCAGACCACTGTGTCTCCGAACCAGAGGTTCATGCCCCGAAGGAACGCCATGGCTCCGAAGAGCATGACGATCAGGCCGACGAGCTGCCGGGCTTCAGGCGGGTCGTTGCGTTCCTCGTCACCCGCGGCGGCAATCGCCGTACCCAGCAGGTAGAGAATGATCCCGGCT
>CBDUNF010000274.1:0-3606 GCA_965368515.1 uncultured bacterium | reverse complement strand
GGCAGTGGACGCGACATCTGCGGCAGGCGGAATGGCGGTTGATCCCGAGCAGTTCGACGTTTATTACTTCTCCCCGCAGAAGGTTTTCGGAGCCGAGGGAGGGCTCTGGCTGGCCTTGGTCTCCCCCGCCGGTGCGGACCGTATCGAGAAGATCGCCGCATCTGATCGCTGGATCCCTGGCTTCCTCTCGCTGAAGTCGGCCCTTGACAATTCGCGTAAGGACCAGACCACCAACACCCCCGCACTGGCAACGTTGTTCCTGATACGCAGCCAGCTCGATGCCATGCTCGAGCTCGGTGGGCTGGACTGGGCCGTCGATCGCTGTGCCCGCTCGTCCGAGATCATCTACAACTGGGCCGAGGCATCCGATGTCGCCTACCCGTTCGTGCCGAATCCGGAAGAGCGAAGCACCAACGTCGCCACGATCAACTTCGTCGACGAAGTCAGCGCCGACACCATCTCCGCTGTCCTCCGGGACAACGGAATCGTCGATACGGGCGGTTATCGGGCACTCGGCCAAAATCAGCTCCGGCTTGCCATGTTCCCGAACGTCGAGCCCACCGACTTGGAGATCCTCACCAGGGCGATCGACTATATCGTCGAGCGCATCTAGTCCAAGTGGGCGCTGCGAAACTCGACCGCTATCTCCAGGATGTTCGCACGCGCCTGGCAGCGGAGGGATACGTCGATTGGCAGAAGCCGACACCGGATTTCGGAGATGCGCTGGTCTTTCATCGCAGAAAGATCGAGTTCGCAAAGCTCTCATTGGTGGACTCATTCTGCGTAGTCACTACGAGGGAATACGTCGACTCAGCTGAGTTCATCCGCTGCAGCGAAGCGGTGTATGCGTTCGCCATCGCCGGCAAATCGTGGGCGCCACGCGGCTTTGGCGGCATGGTCGTCGCTCATGCGGTGGTGGTCACGTCGAAGGCCAGGCCTGATGTTATCGAGACGGCGACGACCTACGTGCCGAAGCACTGGGCAGCAACGGAGTACCCGGTACTCGTGGAGCTTGGCAAGCGCAGGATCCACCACTTCCCCGGCACACGACTGTGGGGGGCTTCGTACTACCGGGGATTCCGGGATGCGGTCGAGAGGCAGTTCAGTCCAAGCTGAGCAGCAAGCTCAGCATTGGCCGCTAGTCATCGCGCCACAGGCTTGCCGGTGGAGAGTCGCCGAAGGCATCCATGGTCGCTCGACCGAACGCCTTGTTGTTCCACGAGCGCCATCGATCCGGTGTGACCTCAACACAAACATCGTCGAAGGCTCCCCACACTTCGTTCACCTTGTCGAGGGCTTCCGCGGTGATGTACTTCGCCCTGAGCCGTTGATTGACCGCCTCCGCCTCGGCGCCGGTCAAGAGGCGCGCAGTCCCCGACGCGGCAACCATGAGCTTGGTCCCGGTAGATGCGGTTCCATCGATCAGGAAGGAGGTGGTGGGGTCCGCAGCCAGATTCTTCGCCTTGCGAGTAGATGATGCCGTCTCCCAATAGAGCTTTCCATTCTCAAAGAGGTAGATGACGTAGGCCTGATGAATGCTGCCGTCCGGGTTGTGCGACGCCACTGCGGTCGTGAGCCGCTGCGATAACACGTCTGCGACCTCCTCATCGGTGGGATGGACGCGGTAGATCTCGTCAGCTGATGGCATCGGTGCCCCTCTCGATCGACTCCCAGCCAGGCTATCGATCAGGCCGGCAATTCGGGTGCGACCAGCCACGATCAGAGCGGCAGGTACTTGCGTACCTCCGTCATGGCGACGGCCAAGTCTCGCGTGGTTTGCCGGGCTCCGATTAGGCCCGGCACGAATTCGGCGATCTCAACCAACGACCACTGCAGCCGGTAGATCTCCAGCGCATCGGGTGAAAGGGCAACATCGTGGCCGTAGTGATCCAGCCATTCTGCCGGGTCTCCGAGCGCCCACAGATCCCGTTCCCGTGGCGCCCAACGCAATTCCGGCCTTCGATCCAAGGCCACAGGGTCACCCAACATTCATCGAGAATGGCTGTCGGCTTCCCCTGAACGTTCGGGCTTGGGCCGCGGACAAACGGCAGGTCCGCAGCAATCGCCTGTGCCGAGTGATAAGCCTCACGAATCGGTCTCGCATCAACCCTGTCCAAAGTGACCAGCCATCGCGTCCCGTCTGGCTCCCAGACGTACCAGTGATACGACCCGTATCCGATTCGGGCGTACTCGACCTGCTCCAGGCCGATCCCCCAGGTCTCGGAAACGGTGTTCTGGATTGTCTCGACGCTCACCGGCGCATCACCGAACACGGGAGTCAGATCACCCCGATTTCACGAACAGGTGCAAGATGGCTGTGGTACCCGGTGGCGGCGACTACTCGCCTTCGGCGATACGAGCACCGAGCTCGCGGTCCAGCATCAGCAATGCATAGCCGTTGCCCTCGATGCGACCGAGGTCGTCAATTATCTGTTGCACGGTCGCTTCTTCTTCTACCTGTTCGTTGACGAACCAGTCGAGCAGCGGGTACGAGGCGAAGTCGCGAGCATCGGTCGCCTTCGCGTAGATCGCGTTGATTGCCGCCGTAACGGTCTTCTCGGCAGCGAGAGCAGCGCGGAACACATCGACGACGCTCTCAAAGTCACTCTGCGGCTTGGGCAGCGATCCGAGATCGACTCGGCTATTGCGGTCGATGAGGAACTGGTAGAACTTCATCGCATGCTCGTTCTCTTCACCTGCTTGCATCTTCATCCAATGCGCCATTCCGGGCAGACCTTCCGCTTCGAGCCACGCCGACAGCGCGAGGTACTGATGGGCCGAGGTGAGTTCAAGCGTCACCTGGTCATTGAATGCCGATTCCAGTTCCGGGGTCAGAGCCACAATTTCCTCCTAGGTCTCGGGAACACTCTAAAGAACTATCGTTGCTGTCATGCATTGGGTCTTCACTGCAATCTGCATCGCTGCCGTTGGCGTACTTCTCTACTACGAGACCCGCCGTCCCCGCCATCGGCGCTACCCGAAAATGATCGCATCGACCGCGTTCATTGCTCTCGCCGTTTCGTTGGGTGCGTTGGATACGAGCTTCGGGACGATCATGGTTGCCGGCTTGGCGTTGTCCTGGTTCGGCGACCTATTCCTGGCCCTCGACGGACGCGGCCCGTTCGTCGCCGGTCTGGTTGCGTTTCTCCTCGGCCACGTTGCCTACGTGGTGGCGTTCGCAGAGCGGGGCCTCGGCGATGCGATATTCGTTCCGATGATTGCCGTTGTGGCCGTGGCTATACCGATCGGTCGCTGGCTGCTGCCAACCGTACCCAGGGAGCTCAAGGGCCCCGTGCTCGCATACATCGCGGTGATCTCTGCGATGGTGGCCACGGCGATATCGACCAACGCCTTCATTGCAGACTGGCGCATCCCGGCCGGCGCCGTTGCGTTCTACCTGTCGGACATCGGTGTAGCCCGCGACCGTTTTGCCGCCCCCGGCTTCGTGAATCGAGTCGTGGGCCTCCCGCTCTACTACGGCGGCCAGCTCTTGCTCGCCTGGGCTGCCGGCGGCTAGACCATCTGGTCGACGAACTCCCGTACAGGCTGCGATCGAGGAAACTCAAACTCACGTCGGTCGCGGCCGTTGACTACACATCCAAGACG
>CBDUNF010000273.1:0-3652 GCA_965368515.1 uncultured bacterium | reverse complement strand
AGTTGCACTTGCTCGACGTCCGTAACCGCGAGCAGGTGGCGAACCTCGTCGCGATATTGCCCGAGCACGGACTCGATGTTGTTGTCCACAATGCCGGCATCTACCGCGGTCACACCCGCAGTGAAATGATGGAGGTCAATGCGCACGCACCGATCGCGCTGACACAAGCTCTCATCGATGCCGGGCGCATCGCACCCCGGGGCCGTATTGCCCTCATCACATCCCAAATGGGAGCACGCCGAGGGCGCAGCGGCAGCCTGGGCGACTACGGGGACTCCAAAGCTGCACTAAACGACGAGTTCCGGTTGCGGGCTCCTGCTTGGGAGGTAACCGGTGTAATAGGGATCGTGGTCCATCCGGGCTGGGTTCGGACCGATATGGGTGGGCCCGGAGCGTCGATATCGGCTGTTGAGAGCGCTACCGGAATCCGCCGGGTGATCGCGGGCCTGTCGTCGGCAGACCACGGGCGGTTCTATACATGGGACGGCCGGGAGCACCCCTGGTAGTCCGTTGCAGACCATCGCGAACACGTTCACCGAATCGTAAGGCCGAATCGTCACGGCGCCGCTGCGAGTCCGGGTAGCTTCGTACCCATGCTTACTCGACTCCTCGTCCCTGTCGCCCTTCTGGCTACGGCGTGTTCCGCTGCCGCCGATGATCCGACCACCACCACAAGTGCCGAGACCACGACGACTGCTGTTGCGCCAGTCCCTACGGGGTCGTTGGTCGACAGTGACGGAGAGATCATTCCGTCGGCGCCGGCCGTTCCGTCGGGCCCCCTCTCCGAAGTAGCAATAGCAGCCATCGAACCGGTCTGGGATACCGTTGCCACAGGCATCGAGCCGGAGGACATCGCTGTGCTCGGGTCTCTCGAAGATCCGCGGGTCGCCTGGCTGCTCAGCGATCTATTGCGTTTCCTGCGGGGTGGGCCTGTCAGTGACGCTGCCGTCGAGGCGTTCACCGAACTGACCGGCGTGGCTCTTCCGACCGGTGGACCGGTGTCGCCGTGGGGACCGATTACGGATCTCCTAATCGCCTGGGACATCGAGGCGCCGCCGGGATACGCCGACTACAAGGCTCGTCTCTTCACTCAGGTGGAGCCCGGTTGGCAGCCGTTCTTTGACGACCCCAATGCGGACGTTGATTGGCGCCTGGTCAGCTGGGGTGGGGTGCTCATCGACGATCGTCCGCTCGGAGACCTCGAGAGATGTCTCCGTGGGTGTATCCCCGCTCTTGACGATCCCCCGGTGACCAGTGCCGCGGAGGGACTCTGGTATCCCGATGATGCCCTGGTCTTTGGCGTGACTGTGAATGGCGAGTCGCGTGCCTACCCGAAGAACATCATGGAAGTCCACGAGATGGTGAACGACACTCTCGGCGGGCGGCGGATCGGCATGCCGTATTGCACTCTCTGCGGGTCGGCGCAGGCCTTCTTCACCGACGTCGTGCCCGATGGGTTTGAGAACCCCGTGTTGCGTACATCCGGTCTCCTGTCTCGTTCCAACAAGGTGATGTATGACCTGGTGACCATGTCGATGTTCGACACGTTCTTGGGAACAGCATTGACCGGCCCGCTGCACGAAGCCGGCTTTGTCTTGGAGCCGCTCACCGTGGTCACCTCGACCTGGGCAGACTGGCAAGAAGCGCATCCCGACACGACGATCGTTGCCCGCGACGGCGGCAGGGGGATCGACTACCCGGCTGATCCGCTGCAAGGACGTGACGACAACGGCCCGATCTTCCCGGTTGGCGACGTCGATCAGCGACTTTCGGTGCAAGAAGCTGTTGTCGGCATCATTGCCCCGGACGGAGCTGTCGTCGCCTTTCCGGTCGACGCGGCCCGTCTTGCACTGGAGGAAGGAAGCCCGGTGGCCAGCAACGGAGTGGAATTGGAGCTCGACGGCAGCGGGTTGAGGGCCTTCGACGCCGATGGCAATGAGGTTGCTGCGAATCAGTCGTTCTGGTTCGCGTGGAGCCAATTCCACCCCGACACCGTCGTGTGGGGCCAGTAGACGCAGAGCGGGCTATTCGATGAAACCGGCGATCCGGCTGCGTAGTCCGTCGGTGTCGAGGCCATGAGCCGCGGCGTGTTGTTGCCGTGACCCGTAGTGGCGATGTTCGGTGTTGGGTACTCCGATCGAGAGCAACCGGCTCGGACGATCCTGCAGCGCCGTCGTGACCTCTCCGGCCGAGGTGCCCTCGAGATAGGGTTCGACGAGGGCCACATCGGTGCCCGCGACTGCCTCCCGTAGGCCCCGGCGATCAAAGGGACGGACCGTTGCCGCGTAAAGGATGGTCACGTCCATGTCGGTTGTAGCGGCGACCACCCGATCGAGCATCGGCCCGACGGCAATGACCGTGGCGCCGTGGGCCGAGCCCGTTCGGATTCTCGTGAGGCTGCCGGTGACGGGATGGGCGGTCTCGTTGGTGTCCTGCGCGAGCCTGATGTAGACACGGTCGTCAGAGCCTGCCGCCGTGCGCAGCATGGTCTCGACCTCGTCGGGATGGCCGGGAACATGAATGGTCCATCCGGGGAGTGAGGCCAGTAGCGCCACATCCCCCGGCGATTGGTGCGTTCTGCCTTCCTTGGCTGCGTCGAACGATGCCCCGATCGAGACCAGGATCGCCCCTAGACCCTGATGGCCGAAGTCCAGCTTGATTTGCTCGAACGGGCGCTCGACCAGAAACGGCGTATAGCTGTGGGCAATCGGCCGGAGTCCGGACAGAGCAAGACCGGCGGTGACGCCGATGAGAGCCTGTTCGCGGATCCCGACATTGACGACACGATCGGACAGATCGAAGTCGCCAACACCGATGTCGGCGAGGGCAACTGCGACCCTTTTGTCTGACTTCACTAGGTCGTTTGCTGTGTCGGCGAAGGATTGGCGCATTGTGAGCATCGCTACCTTCTTTCCAACAGTGCGATTACAGCGAGCGGGCGATCAGGATGCGGTGTATTGAGCACGGTCTCGAGAGCAGCGTGATCGCGCCCGTTGACGCGGTGGCTCGCCCACCCTTCGACCGCAAAACGAGATTGAATCCCTCCGGGCCATCCTTGCGAAGAGGACTGGTTGTCGATCACGATCGTCGTGAGCGACCCGAGGCGTTGTCTGCCCGCCACCACAATCGCCTCATGGTTTGATCCCTCGTCGAGTTCGCCGTCGCCCAGGAGTGCGTATACCCGCGCCGGGTTTGACTGGGCCCTCAGTCCGAGGGCTAGGCCGACGCCGATTGGGAGGCCATGCCCGAGTGATCCTGCGCCAATCTCGACCCCGGGAATGAGAGTTGAGTCCGGATGGTGGCCAAGAGGAGAGGCGTAGCCGGCGAAGGTCGGGAGCAAGTCGGGAGCGATGAAGCCTTTGGCGGCGAGGACCGCGTAGTACGCCATCGGACCGTGACCCTTGGAGAGTAGGAAGCGGTCCCGCAGGGGATCAGAGGCTCGGTCCGGGGAAATGTCGAGGATCCTGTCGTACAAAGTCCAGATGACATCGAGCGTTGAGGTGGCGGCGACAGAGTGTTTCTCGTCGCCAGTCATCAAGGACATGAGCCGGGGTAGTTCGGAGTAGGCGAGGGTCTGCGGTGCTGCCTGTGTGGTTGTCATGGAATCAACCTACAACTTCAAGTAAACTTGAAGTCAAGTGGTAATCTGGAC
>CBDUNF010000272.1:0-3653 GCA_965368515.1 uncultured bacterium | reverse complement strand
GCTGCGCAACTCGGCCAGGTCGGTGCGAACCTTCCTGTGATCATCGGCACGCTCCAGGCGGCAGCGCCCGGCGTTCCGATCGTTGCGATGAATTACTACAACCCGAACCTTGCGCTCTGGCTCGCCGGTCCCGATGGCCAGACGCTTGCGGCGCAGACCCAAGCGCTGACCGCGGCCTTCAACGGAACCCTCACCGCCGTGTACTCCGCGTTCGGAGTCCCGGTGGCCGACGTTGCGAACGCTTTCCACACCTACGTCGATGACGGCGGTGACCCGCCCAGCAACGTCCGTGAGGTCTGTCGATTGACCCTCATGTGTGAGGAGGCAGGCAGAAACTACGTGCTGAGCGACTACGACCCGGTCGCACCGGGCCCACAGACGGATATTCACCCGTCCGACGAGGGTTACAGGAAGATTGCGCAGACCCACGCCAAGCTGATTGCGAAGCTCGGCCTGCTTACCGGGTAGGTGTTGAGGGGGAGTCGGATCTTCGGTCGGTCCGACCTGTGCAACTCAAGCCCGAATCTGAGGAGTGCGGAACCCGTGGGGGCGGACCTCGCATCACGGCTTAGACTTCGCAGCACTGTGAAGCAGGGGTTACGGACATTTGCGTACGTCACCGCCGGAATGTGGGCGTCGTTTTGCGCTCTCTCCATCGCTTCCCTGCCCGCCAGCGACGGGCCTCTGGGGGCAAAATCTTCGCGGGCGCAGCTCTCGGCGTCGCGGCCGTCGCCCCGTTTGCCGCCGTCAGGCTCGCCGACAGCAGGCTTCGCTCGAAGGCCAAAGCTGCATTCCTGCCTCGCCTACCTGAGCCTGCCGAGCTCGCATCAGGCCTCAATCAGTCCGACCGAGTCGCGTACGGCAAGCTACTCAACGCCCACGCCACGGCTGAGCGGCTGGTCGACGACGGCATGGTGCCGGCAGGAGCGCTCACCGGAATCGCAGATCGGATCCAACGCCTCGGGCTACTTCTCGGCGCCGACAGTCGCAGCGTCCGAGTGGGCGGCAACCCACCAACCAACTTGTGGCGTTGGTCGACCTCATCGTCGACCGCGAAGCGGCTGCTCTCGGCAGCGCCGTGAGCCTGCGTGAGGCGATCGAGACGATCGAAGCCTACGCCAGCGCCGAAGAGGAACTACGCCGGCTTACATAGTGGGCGGGAACAGCAGGCCAGCGATTCGGCGCCCGTGCCGCCATCTCCCGACATGTCCTTCCAGGTCGAGGTTGTGGCGTAGCGAACTTGCCGCTCGGGATTGCCGGATATGGGCGGAACGAAGTGCGCGATAACGCTCCGAGGCTGCGGTGTTCTGGGCGCCGAGCGCTCCCGCTGTTTACGCCCTTTCAGCTGTGGCGCGACTCGACCCACCCGCCGATGCCTCCGCCGGGTGGGATCTCGCCGAGGTCCGGCACAGAAGCGCAGACTCCCAGGTGTACTGGACCTACGGGGCTAGTCAACCCTGCGCCAACCTATCCAAGGATGACGACGAGCCAACGGCCGCGAACTGAAGTCACGGTGCCGAGCGGAGCCACTTTGGCTGGATGTGCAGATGGCGCTCTAAGTGGTTCCCTTGGAAAGGCGCCGCCAGCCACCGGCCCGATTGTTGGCGACGATTTCACGGAGCAAGTCGATCAGGGCCTCACGGTTGATCGAATCCCCCTCGTAGATCTGGACTGCCCGGGCCGTCCTGTTGCCGTGACCTTGGTTGATCACGCCAGCCGGATCCGACACCGTGGGGTCATAAAGGAAGAGGTTGATGTGGTCTTTGGTCGCCAATAGGGCGCACACGTTCCCGTCGAGCAGGAAGTAGGGCTGCACGGTGCGTTTGATCGTTTCCTCGATATCCGGGTCGGCAGACCAAATGATGTCGCGCAGCTGACGGCAGATTGCCCGCTGCCACCCGGGTAATCCCTCGATATAGGCGTCGACGCCAGGATGTGCTCTTCCCATCTACCAAGGCTAGATCACACCCTCCGGCCGAATGCCGCATTGTCCAAGAACGCACCGTCAGCACTGGCGACCGGGGAGCTCGTCATCATCGCTTTGCCGGGCTAATCCGCCCCGTCACATAACGGCACATATGGTGCGGGAAGGTCCGCGCTTCAGATCAGCGCCACTGACCTTCCTGCGGGGGATTCGACCCCCTGTTTTCTGTCCTTCTCGCCTGATATCATCGAACGTATGTTCGGTACAGAAGTCCCCGAAAACATTGACGAAATTACCCCCGGCGCAGAGTTGGGTCGGGTCCTGGCGTCCTTGGATTGGGATCGGTTGTCAGGTCACGATTTGATCCGTGTGCTGCGTGCCCAGGATCGTCAGGTATCGCACTATCAGGCGGGCCGGTGCTGGACAATGACCAAAGTGGTTGAGGAGTACGAGGACAACGTCCGCGAGGACTCGTTCGAATCTCACGAGGCCGCCGACGGTGCTGCCGCTGAGATCGGGGCCGCACTGCGGCTGACCCGTCGTGCCTCTGAGTCGGAGACTGGCTTCTCTCGAGAACTCGTTCGGCACCGTCGGCTGGTCTTTGATGCGCTGTTGTTTGGCCGCATCGACCTGCGGCGGGCCAGGGTTCTCGTGGATTGCACCCAGCATGTGTCTGACGCAACTGCGCAAGGTGTCATCGAAAAGGTGTTGCCGGATGCTGCCGGTTTGACCACCAGCCAGCTGCGCCATCGCATCCAGAAGCTCTGTATCGACGTCGACCCGGATGCGGCCAAGACCCGCTACGAGATGTCGGTGGACGACCGGCGGGTTCTGGTTGAGGCCAATGACTCGGGGACGGCCAACCTCAAGGCGCTCGACATACCTCCGCATATCGCCAATTCGATTGGCCGGTGGATACACAAGGAAGCCATCAAGCTCAAGAACCTCGGTGACACACGGACGATCGATCAGCTGCGAGCGGACATCTTCACCGACCTGCTCCGCCGCCGCTACAAGAACGGAAAGATCACCCGCGCCGACTTCGGCATACTCGACATAAGGGCCACCGGCGAGACGCTGGCCGGCCTGTCCGATGAGTCGGCCGAACTGAACGGATTTGGCCCGGTGCTTGCCGATGTAGCCCGCCAGGCAGCCGAGCATTCGGAACACACCGAGCGGCGCTGGACCCTCATCGATCCGGACACACGCCAACCGATCGACGGTGGCCTCACGAGACGCAAACCTGTTGCATCGCAGCGACGCATGATCGAATCACTGCACCCGACCTGCATTCACCCCGGATGTCGCATGCCATCAGTCGACTGCGACATCGACCATCGGATCCCCTGGAGCGAGGCACGCATTACGTGCAGCTGCGACCTGGCGCCGATGTGCCGCCACCACCACGTGATCAGGCATCGATTCGGCTGGAGTTATGAATCGCTGGCCGGTGGCGACTTTCGCTTCACCAGTCCGTTGGGCCATCGCTACCGAACGAGTGGCAAACCGGTCGCTGGAGACCGGCTGGCCGTGGCAGCCCGATCGCCGTAGGCACGAACCGACCCTCGAGGCGCTCCGACCAATACCCGAGAAGTGGCCCTTCCACCGCGCCCGTATCTACATGGAAAGACGTTGGTATGCCTCGATGAAGTCCTCTGGTTTCCCAATGTTCGATGACTCAACAATGGCGCCGGAGCCGTCGGAGACTTCAAAGACCATCTTCGTGACA
>CBDUNF010000271.1:0-3660 GCA_965368515.1 uncultured bacterium | reverse complement strand
TCCGGCTAGGTCGGCGGTCTTGTCGCTCATCAGCAACCCTCCTAAGTGGGGTCGGGGATTGCTCGCCGCCCCGTGGACACCGCATAAACGTATCAACCACACAATCGCGGGATTAGGGGAAGAATGCCCTTCCTGGCACAAGACGCGCCATGATTTGCGACATCCGATTCCAGCGGGACAACTTCAACGTCGCCTGTGACTCGCCAGCTCGCCCACGCACTAACCCCAGGGGCGCCATTCGTCGAAGCCTTGCGGAGAGATCGAGATGCCAACTTGATCGTCGTGATCAATGGTCAGCAAGCCAACGTCCGAGGTGAACCTGGTTGTCAGTAGGCGGAGAGTTGCACCGCTCTGGCGGTCACGAATTCCCACGACCAGTGGCAACCCGACGATTCCGTCGGCGGTGAACTCCGTCAGGTCGTACCGGTCATCCTCGGCCAGCTCGAAGAGATCTTCCAAGCTGGCGATTTCGAGCCAGCCGGGCACTGTGACCCGCGTCGTTCCGTCCAACTTGAGCAGACCGTCGTCGCAAACTGCACAGTCGGGGCTGACGAACAACTCGTAATCGGTGATTCCACGCTGACCCCACAGCCAGGCATTGGCGACCGGATCAGACATGCGCAAAGGGCTGTCGGAACACCGAGCAAGCCCATCCATCTGCTCGACCGGATCGCCCGGAAGCAGCGGCATGGCATATACAGAGTGCAGATCTCCCTCGTCGTCGAAGAATGTCTTCAGCACATGCTGATACTCATCACCGATGAGGGCTGCGTCGGCTCGATACGCGGCAGCTTCATCACCCTCCAGCAGAATGCAGCCCTGCCCGCTCGCATCTGTCAGCTTGAATTGGCCCGGCCATTCCATGGCGTTGGCGTCTTGGTACAGACCGTGACGTTCGACGCGCACTACGACATCGCCATCCATCCAGTTCGTCCGTTCGGTGCTGCTCACGGCGTCCTCGAGCAGCTTCTCCAGGTCCATCGCTCGCCGCCGGGGCTCCGTAGTCTCATCCTCATGAAGCTGAGGGCCCCACCCGGCATAGCCGACATCGTCATGCCAGTACGTGAGCCAGAGGTAGGGCGAGGTGCCGAAGACCGGGTTCTGGTTACCGGAGTCATCAACCGAAAACAATGCTCCATCTGTGACGCCCGTTGCCAGAGCAGCCTCCCGGATAGCGTTCACCTGTTCCTGGCTCAACTGGTTGATGCGGATACCCGGCTTGAACGTCGCCAGGTATTCAGCCGCCGGACCGGGGGTGATCAGCGTCCCGTCGGCATAGAGCGTGTAGTCGGGGACGACTCCCGACCCATCGCTATTGGCGTTGGTGAACGACAACACCGGTGCGGGCAAGCCATCGCGCTGGACCCGTGACCACAGTCCCATCACAGTCTCCGGTGGCTCACCGTCGAAGAAGACGAATCCCTCCAGAGACTCGGTCAACCGCCAACCGTGGGGAGTCGCGAGATTCGTGCTCTCCGACGGCCGATTGAACCGCATCGGATCGAACCCGGCCAGCGCGCGCACCGGACCGCTGCTGGGAACCGACGGAGTGGTCATAGAGAATCCGCCGCCCATCGCCCAGAAGACCTGTGCATCCCACGCAGCATGAACCTGGATCACCTCACTCAGTTCCGAAGCCGCAACAAACGATCCCGAACACGACAAACCCATCTCGTCGGCGAGCACCTCGGGATCAAGCAGCCGCTGCCCCATCGGTCCCCGCCCCTCGTCAAAATCCCCGGCGAGGTCGGCAAGCCCGACGGCAACGGCGATCCGGTTCAGGTCATTGGTGATGGACGGACAGCTCTCCGCTGCCGCCTCAGCTGGAGCTGGCGGGGTCGTAGTGGTCGTCAAGGCCGGCTCGGTAGTTAGAGACGACTCTGACTCGGCAGTCGAGCAACCGGCTACAAGTGCAACCAACAAGACAACAGCAATGCGGCGCATGAGAAGATGATGCCACATCGTGAGCAATGCGCTCAGCCCGCCGGGTCAGCGCACGCAGACCTGCCGGAACCGCTTGGCTGCGTCGAGGCTGCCGGCCACCGTCACCTGCTCGATAGGAGCCCGGCCCCACATCCAGAGCATCACACGGTCTGGCCCGCCGGTAATCGTCGTGTCGGGCGCGGCGTCGGCATCGAGGACGGATGTCGGTTTCTTGTACTCGCGGCCATCCCTGGAACCGAAGGCTTCGCCAAGGCGGACCGTCCACGACCGGTCCGCTGTCTCGACGCGAACGACGTCGCCGTTCGGCCGAAACGATGCCCACTTCGGATATCCGGTCACAAACACATCGAACAGCTCGGCCACCCCGTCGACTGCTAGCTCGGGGTCGACGGAGCTCTCGTATCCGTGGGCCTGCTCGGCATCGACACGATGCACCAGTGATTCGTGAGCCATGCGGCGGAACCAGAACGCAACCGTCTTGTCGCGCCCAAAGGTCACTGCCGGCGCAGCCGGGTCGGCCGCAGCGAGGACCTCATAGAGCCGGCCGGCTTCCGCCCGGTACCACTCCAGGGGGTCAGCGCCGTCGGGCAGCGTATTGCGGGGAGGCCACTCATCGGCCCAACCACCGGAGACGAGATCCGACTTCTGGCTGATCACCTCGCCCATGTGGGCAACCAGATCACGAACTATCCATCCGGGACAACTTGGCACGGCGGACTCGAGACCCCGAGCGGCAGCGGCTGCGAGCAGGTGCGAATCGGCATCGAGATGAGCAAGGTATTCGGGGAGAGTCAGCATCGGACGACCTTACCGCCAAAGGTCCCAAAAGGTCCCGAGTTGGCGAAAGACCTTGACAAGGCTATTCATCTATGCGACATTGCTTCCAAGCCGTGACGCCCCTTTGGGGGAGTTGCGGCGTTTCAGTTTCAGGTTCCGAGCCGAAAGGAGGCACAAATGATCACTATCACCCTCACTGCTGATTGCAGCAAGTCGCTTGTGTCTCCGCGCCTTCGTGGAGGCAGCGCTACGGGCGCTGGCGCATTCAGCATGGCTCCTCGGAACACCGGGGCGACAACTCTTTAGTCGCACCCCATATCGTTTCTGAGGAGCCGCCCAAGGGGCGGCTTTCTTGATTCTCGCTCCTTCGGCGCCACCGGGACGGACCCATATCTGGGGGTTTCTCGGAGGTTCGAATCCTCCCGTTCCACGACGGAAACAGCGTCGCGCTGGGGCCTACGACCTGCACATACACGGCCCATCACAGTTCGTAGCTCCCAGCGCCGGCGCCCGTCATACGACACACGTCGTACAACAACCATGAAAGGAGGGGGACGGTGCAAGCACCAATCGCCCGAATCAGCAATGTGCTGGCTCGCCACGGCTTCGCCCCCCGGCGCAACCCGCGCTGGGTCGAAGACGCCGATGCACGGCAGATCGCTCGTGTCAATGAAGCTGTAGCTGCGTTCCGCGTTCGCTAAATGGCTTCAGCAATCGCTCCCCCGCGGGAGCCTGAGAGGAAGGAAGGACAGATGGTTACGTTTTCACACGCCGGTCGAATCGGGAGCTCACAGTGATGCTCTCTGGACCCTGACAACCTGCCACAAGCAGCGTGTCAGGTCCCACCGCCAGCCTGAAGGCCCGCACCCCCGATGCCGTGGGTGCGGGCCGCAGGCGTCTCTGCGGGGGGAGGACCCCCTACCCCCAATGGTTCAAGTT
>CBDUNF010000270.1:0-3716 GCA_965368515.1 uncultured bacterium | reverse complement strand
GCTACTCGGCGCGACGTCGTGAAGCTCTCAAGATCTATGCAGGTCGATTGGCCGAGACGGTCAAGGAAGACGGCCGAGAAGCGATGCTGGAGCCCATGAACGCTGCCGATCGCAAGGTCGTCCACGACGCAATTGCGGAGATCGATGGCGTACGCTCGTTCTCCGAAGGCGAGGATCCCAACCGCTCGGTGGTAGTCGCTCCAGTGGACTAGAACACAATGGATTGCTTGAAGTCAGCCCCCATGTTTCACGTTAAACATGGGGGCTGACTCGTTAGAGAATGCCCTGGTTGTGGCCGAGTATGTCGGCACTCCCCTGTCTGATCGACAGCAAGAACAGCTGGTGATCTTTCACACCTGGCTTCTTGACGAAGCAACTCGAGCCGGCGGTATTGGGCCTCACGAACAAGACCGACTGTGGAACCGGCACATTGCCGACTCGCTGCTGTTTGGTGTCGGTTTGTCACTGGCCCAGAACTGTATTGATATCGGCACCGGAGCCGGTCTTCCCGGGATTCCGCTTGCAATTGCCTATCCGAACATCGATTTTGTGCTGTTGGATCGCTCGGGACGGCGCTGCGATTTGGTGAGACGGATTTCCGCTGTGTTGGACCTGTCCAATTGCGAGGTCATCCAGGCCGACGTCAAGCACGTTGCGATGAGGTTTGACGCCCTTGTTTCTCGGGCCGCAATCCCACCGGACGAGATGATGATTCACGTGAAACGTATCCTCAACACTCCTGGAACTGCGGTTCTTGGGCTCTCTCGGGTGGGAAGAGCAAAGAATCTTGTTGTCGAAGTGCCCGGATTCACTGTGTCTATGCTGACCGTGCCGTCCAAGGTCCTTGACAGTGGGGCGGAGCTCCTTAGGATTGAGGCAACTTAGCCCTCAGGAGACCTTCCATGCCTACCGACGCAACCATTGTTGCGATTGCGAATCAGAAGGGTGGCGTCGGCAAGTCGACGACGGCCATCAACCTTGGAGCTGGTTTGGCTCTTCAAGGCGAGCGTATCCTCCTTGTTGATCTCGATCCCCAGGGCAACACGTCCTCGGGTCTTGGGATTGACCGAACCGCCATCGAGTACTCGACATACGAGGTACTGATCGATGATGTACCTATCGAGGATGCGGTGGAGCCAACTTCTGTCCGTGATCTGCACGTTGTCCCGGCCACGATCGAGCTGGCCGGCGCCGAAATCGAGCTCGTGTCGCTGTTTTCGAGAGAGATGCGGCTTGCGCAGGCGCTCAAAGCGGTCGTGGGGGAGTATGACTTTATCCTCATCGACTGCCCACCATCGCTTGGTCTGCTAACTATCAACGGTCTCGCCGCCGCCAACGAGGTTGCTATCCCCATCCAGTGTGAGTACTACGCACTAGAGGGAGTCAGCCAATTGATGAGAAATGTCCAGCTTGTGCAGCAAAGCCTCAACCCTCAACTTGAGGTTGAGGGAGTGATACTCACCATGTTTGACGGGCGAACAACCCTCTCGGCAGATGTTGTTGACCAGGTCCGCGAACACTTCGCCGAGACGACATACAGAACGGTGATCCCGAGAACGGTGCGGCTGTCCGAGGCACCATCGTATGGGGAACCCATAGAGGCATTCGATCCGATGTCGCGTGGTGCCATCGCATATCGGGAATTGGCTCGCGAGTTTAGGAGGCGTCATGGCCGCACGTAAGAGCGGATTGGGTAGGGGACTGGACTCATTGCTACCGGTGGACCACCCACTGGCAGGCTTTAGCACGATCGCGTTGGGGGACATAGATCCCAACCCGCAACAGCCAAGGCAACACTTTGATCAGGATGCGCTGGCTGCTCTGGCAAATTCGATCCGGGAAGTTGGCGTGCTCCAACCGATTGTGGTGCGACCCGAGGGGGACTCTTACGTACTGATCGCCGGCGAGCGTCGCTGTCGCGCCGCCAAAATCGCCGGGCTGAACGAGGTGCCTGCAATCATACGTGCGGAAGGCGTCAATGAGTCTTCGAGCCTCGCCGAGGCACTCATTGAGAACGTGCAACGCGAGGACCTTTCTCCCCTCGAAGAAGCCGCCGGGTATCAGCAGCTTCTGGCAGATTTTGGCTTGACGCACGAAGAGGTAGCAACCAAGGTCGGCAAGAGCCGTAGCGCCATCACCAACACCCTGCGTCTGTTGCAGTTGCCACCGGCGATCCAGGGTCTGCTGAACAGGGGAGAGCTATCGGCGGGGCACGCCAGAGCCCTTCTTGCGCTTGAAGACGAATCGTATGCGGTTCACGTGGCTGAACGTGTTGCCGGCGAAGGCTGGTCTGTGCGTCAGGTTGAGGACGCCGTAAAGAAGAGGATGGGGGAGAAGGCTGCGGCAATACCCGCCAGCAAGCGTCCTCGCCCAGCAGCGATCATCGAATTGGAGGACCGCCTCGGAGAACGTCTCGGCACCGCGGTCAAGATCGATCACGGCAAGCGCGGCGGCAAGGTATCGATCCGCTACTCATCACTCGACGATCTAGAACGTATCTACCGAATTCTGAACTAGCGATCTGCGCATGACCGGTGAACTCAGGTCTCCTGGCGCACCGCCCAGTCGGTGACGTAGAGGTCGAGCAAGCCCTGGACGATCGAGCTTGTTGTCGTCTCGGTGAACTCGGGCACGGCGACAACAACAGCGGGGGAGCGGGTGTTCTTGAGAATGGGGATGGCCCTACCGCTGTGCGGTAAATCAAGACGGCGTCCGATGACGCTCGCCAATGCCTCTCCCGCGCTCGAGCTGCTCAGGTCGGAGGCGAAGTAGAAGACCCCGGCATCGTCTTTGCGGGCAACGCAGATAGAAAGCACGATGTCAACGCCGAGCCGATTGGCGCGAAGTGCCCGTACCCGCTCGCTGGGGGCAGTATCAACGGCTCGCGAGAGCGAAACTCCGGCACCATGCGCCTGGATAATTGTGGAGAGCAGAACTCCTGGAGCCCAGGTGGCGCTGGCCTCCTCTTCGTCCCGGCAGAAGGAGTCGATGTATATCCGCTGGCCAGCAATCGAGCTGGGAAGATTATCCAGCCACTGGTGGTCGCGGACGACTTCTCGCCCGTGTTTCGAAGTCGCCCGTGACATCAGGGCCAATTCCTGGGTGACCTCGGTTCCGGTCAAGCCATCTTCAGCGAGACCTCGGTTCGATTGGAACTCGAGTAATCCGCGCAAGGTGTCTGGACCAAATATCCCGTCGACGTTGCCGGAGTCGAACCCCAGGGAGTTGAGCTGGCGCTGTAGCTCCGCAACGTCGTCGCCACGCATCATGGGCACCCGGTGATAGAGGATACGGCTACCCAACTTGTAGCCAGCGCTGACGAGGGCACGCCAGGTGTCGGGTCCGACGATTCCGTCCGTCCACAGGCGTCGTTTGGTCTGGAACGCAGAGACAGCGGCGAAGGTGCCGTCGCCAAAGCTTCCTATCGGATCGTCACCGCAGCTGAACCCAAGCGCGGCGAGACGGTCCTGGATATCCCGGACCGCCTCTCCATCGTCGCCTTGTCGATAGAGTCTCACGACCCCATCGTCTCACATGTCGGGATCAACCGATGTAATCCGCTAGTTCCGTTTCCAGCTGGCCCTTCGAGCGAGCGCCGACGAAGCGCTTCATCTCTTCGCCACCCTTGAACAGAATCATGGTTGGGATGCTCATGACCTCATAGGTCATAGCTGTGTCGGGGTTTTCATCGACGTTGAGCTTCGCCACTGTGAGTT
>CBDUNF010000269.1:0-3725 GCA_965368515.1 uncultured bacterium | reverse complement strand
GTGGGCTATTCGCCGCTAGATGCGCCGAGCGCCGAGGAAGAACTGGCTGCCGAGGAGGCCGAACTCGTTGACCCGGAGCTGGGGGAGGGGGAACAGCCCGAGGGTGGGTTCGAGGGAGACGCTGAGCCTGCCGAGAACCCGGGGGAGACCACCGAGTGAGGAGTCGCGATGTTGGCATCTCTCTCATCTTCGTGGTCGTCGCCGTTGTCGTGCAGACCGCGGTATTCGGAGACGGCCGGATAAACCCCTTTGGGGTCTCGCCCGCCGTAGTAATCGTTGTGGTGCTGGCTTGTGCCCGCCACCTCGAGGCAGAGCCGTCGCTTCTGCTCGGATTTACCGGTGGCATGCTGCTCGATCTTCTGGGCGGTGCGCCTCTCGGTCTTTGGGCGATCGCATACACCGTTGCGACCTACACAGGGCTCAGATTCAAGGATCGAGCCGACGACGGGCCGCTCATGGTTGCCGTCGGCGTTGTTCTCTTGACGCTGCTCGCCAATGCATTGTTTCTGGTCGTGGGTACTCTTTTCGGAGAACGATTCTTCACGAGCACAGAAGTCATCAAGAACATGGTTGTTCCCGCCTTCTACAACTTGGTTATTGCCGCCATTGCCTTCCCGCTGATCTCGCGGCTGATAGGTGACAGACGTCGCTACGGCTGGTCCGGATGAAGTCAGGATGGAGGCTCGGGGCGATAGGGCTCATATTCGCCGGGATGTTTGCGGTCTTGACCCTGCAGTTGTGGCAGGTACAGGTCGTAGCGACCGACGAGTACATCGAGGCCGCCGAGGAGTCGCAGGTCAAGTTCGTCAGGACACCGGCACCACGCGGACAGATCGTCGATGCCGCGGGGCGCCAGCTGGCGGGAACCACTACCGCGCTGTCGGCGGTTGTCGATGGAGCGCTGGTCCCCGAGGCCGCGGTCGAGGAATTGGTGTCGCTGCTCGTGGCATTTACCGGGCTTGACGCCGAGGAGGTTGCCAATACCGTCGCCGATGCCCGCGATCGTGGTGACCGACGAGAGGTAGTCCGCGAGTTGAGCCCGGAGGATGCCATCTACCTGGCCGAACACCGCGAGGAGTTCGTTGGTGTCTCAGTCGTGCCGGTTCCGCAGCGTGACTATCCCTACGGAAACCTGGCCTCGGGCGTTCTCGGCTACATCGGTCGCCCCGATAGCTCCGACATCGAAGCCGGAGCGAAGTCGACCGACACGCTGGGCAAGGCCGGGCTCGAGAAGGAGTATGACGCGGAGCTGCAGGGCACCGAGGGCGCCATCAAGTTCCAAGTCGACGCCTACCGCACCGTCCTGGACATCCTCGGCGAGGAATTCCCGGAGCCCGGCAACAAGCTGGTGCTTGAACTCGACATCGAGCTGCAGAAGGTTCTCGAGGAGGCGCTGCAAGATGGTCTCGATCTGGCACGAGAGAATTACGACCCCGACTGTGAGCCCGGAAGTGAAGAGGACGGTACCGAAGACAAGGGCTGTCCGGTCCGCGCCGTCGGCGTTGTTTTCGGTGCCAACGACGGTGCCATCCATGCGATGGGTTCGGTTCCAAACTTCGACCCCGGGCTGTTCGTCAACTTCGATGCCGAAGAGTTCGCCGCGCTTCCCGACGGAGCGTTGACCAACTTCGCCGTCCAGGGCCAGTACGCCCCCGCATCAACGTTCAAGGCATTGACCTACGTGATGGCGATGGAGGAAGGTATTGCCCCTGAGGGGGTGCGTTCCGTCGAAGACGAGATCCTGTGTTCCGGACAGCTGGCCGCCGCCGCTCTTGGTGAGGGGAGCCAGCAGGTGTTCCGAAACTGGACACGTGCGGACGATGGGCAACAAGACATCCACGTTGCATTGATGCGGTCATGCAACACCTACTTCTGGGAAATCACCCTGGCGTTGTGGAACGAGTACAAGGGCACCGATCAGGAGAATCTCCTCCAGGACTGGGCACGTGAAGCCGGGTTTGACGAAAAGACCGGCATCGATCTTCCCTTCGAGAAAGAGGGGATCATCCCCGATCGCGACCTGTTTGAGCGGTGGGACAGGGATGGCGATCTCCGGCTCGATCCCAGCCGTAAGGAGTTTGCGAGCCCGTGGTTCGGTGGTGACCTCTTCCAGGCGGCGGTGGGCCAGGGTTCTGTGCTGGCAACGCCTGTGCAATTGGCGACGGCGTATGCAGCATTGGTGAACGGCGGGACCGTGTGGCAGCCGAGAGTCGTGTCGGAGATTCAGACCGAGGACGGGGTAATTGTCACGGCCAACCCCGGGACCGTTCTCAATCACATCACGGAACTATCGGATTCTACGGTACGGGCGCTGCGGAATGATCTGCAGCAGGTAGTCAACAACCCGAGGGGTACTGCATACAGCGCATTTGCCGACTTCGGCCCCCTGGTCAATCAGGTTGGCGGCAAAACCGGCACAGCGGAGATCATCGGGCAGCGGGTCGACGATAACGGTGTGGTGATTCAGCAGTCCGTGACGACCGCGCTCTTTGTTGGCGTCGCACCTATCGATGAGCCCGAATACGTTGTCGTGATCATCGTGGAACGTGGCGGCAGCGGCGGCGGGATCGCTGCTCCGACGGCCAAGCCGGTGCTCCAGTACCTGCTCAACCAACCCCTCACCCCGGTGCAGGCTGGGGAGGAGGCCGACTGATGGTGCTGACCGCCCGGCGCACCGAGCCGGTCACGCTTCTGCAGCGCGAAAGGGCGTTGCGGCCCGATCTGGTGCTGATCCTCTCCTACCTGGCTCTGAGCGGCCTAGGCCTGGTGATGATCTACTCCGCATCAGCACCCAGGTTGATTGCCGAGGGCGGCAGCGCAACAGAGGCTGTCTTCCGTCAGATGATCTTTGTGGGCGTCGGGATCGTGGCCTTCTTTCTAAGCTCGCTAATCGAGCATCGCACGCTGAAGATGCTGGCCCCGATCGCCTACGTAGCCAGCCTGATCACGTTGATCATTGTGCTATTCGGCCCGGTCCGGGCCGGGGCCACGAGGTGGATCCCACTCGGTGGATTCCAGTTCCAGCCATCGGAGTTCGCCAAGGTCACGGTGATCCTGGCGCTGGCTGCGATGCTGGCCGCATCGCGGGATAAGGCGCTCCATTGGATGGAGATTGGTCGATCGGTCGTTCTTGTCGCTATCCCCGCGGCACTCATCTTCCGTCAACCCGATCTGGGGACGATGCTTGTGTTTGGTTTCGTGGCGGTCGTGATGGTCTTCACCGCCGGTACGACCTGGCGTCAGTTCGCGTTTTTGACCATCGCGACTCTGGTGGCCTCGATCAGTCTCTTCAAGGTCGGCGCTATCAAGGCGTACCAGATCACCCGAATCACCGCATTCCTCGATCCGACGGCGGACACCGTGAATACCGGATACAACCTGGCTCGCAGCAAGATTGCGATCGGTTCCGGGGGCTTGTTTGGACGAGGTTTGTTTGAAGGCACTCAGACCAACCTGTCATTTGTGCCCGAGCAGTCAACCGACTTCATCTTCACGGCCATCGGTGAGCAGCTCGGCTTTGTTGGCGCCACTGTTGTAATCGGACTGTTTGCGGTCATCACCTGGCGGTTGCTGATCGCTGCGGCCAATGGACGGGATCGGTTCAGCCAATTGGTTGCAATCGGGGTCGCCGCCATGTTGGTATTCCATGCGTTCGTCAACATCGGCATGATGGTGCGGATTACCCCCGTGACCGGGCTGCCGCTTCCATTCCTCAGCGCCGGAGG
>CBDUNF010000268.1:0-3733 GCA_965368515.1 uncultured bacterium | reverse complement strand
AACCCGGAGATGGCAAAGAACGTCATCCACCCGGTAAGCAGGTTGATCGTTAGCAGCCGATTGCGAAACAGATCGAGATCGAGCATTGGCTGGACCACGGTGCGTTCGATCAGGATGAACGCTGCCATTGCGACCATCCCGAGCACGAGCAGCGACAGGACGCTCGTTGCACCAAACCCCTGACTCTGGGCCAGCGAGAGACCCAGCATGAAAGACAGCAGCGCCACGAAGAAGGCCCCCGCACCCAGGAAATCGAACCTCTGTGCGCCCGGCGGCGGAACCGCGGGGACAAAGCGATGTGCAGCCAGGGTTCCGAACAGACCGATGGGCAGGTTGACGAAGAAGATCCATCGCCACGACCACTGGTCGACGATAAACCCCCCGAGCGACGGGCCGATGACGATTCCTACCGAAACCAATGCCCCCGAGATACCGAGGGCCCTGCCTCGCTCGCTGGGCGGAAAAGCCTGCGTGATGATGGCCATACCGAGTGCAAAGACCATCGAAGCACCCACCGCTTGAACAACCCGGAAGCCGACGAGCCAGCCGATCGATGGGGCGAGACCACACAACACCGATCCCAGTGTGAATACGCCGAAGCCAGCCGTATAGATCGGTTTTTTGCCAAGCATGTCGCCAAGACGTCCCACACTGAGCGTCAGGGTGGCGAGTGTGAGGATGTAGGCGACGACCACCCATTGCACTGCGGCGAAGGTCGTTGCCAGTTCGTCGGCCATGGTCGGTAACGCGACGTTGACGATACTGGAGTCGATCGTTCCAAGGAAGATGCCGGAGCCCGTGGCGATCATCACATACCACTTGCGGGAGTAGTCGATCTCGAATTTCGGCTGGCGGGGTGGCATCGCGCGTCATTCTGGCCGAACGAGCCTTTTTGGTCGCAATCCGGAGCCTGTGTCACTCCGGCGAATTACCATCGCCGCGATGGGTCAACTGTATGTAGAAGGCTGGGCTCCGGAGTACGGGAGTCCAATTGAGGCGGACGACGCTCTCGCCGACCAGGACAAGGTCGACGAAACGGTTGAAGTTGCCGGAGCGTGGTCGCCGATCCCGGGCGTGGACGATGGGGTGGAGCGGATTGCGTTTGTTGATGGCGTACGACGTGTCGACGCCAGGTTGACGATTGATGAGCCCGACGGGCCCGTTCCGGGGATCTGCGGAACCTATGGCGTCGGTGCGATTGCCTGGGATCGGAGGACGCCACGGTCGGAGTTCATCGAGATGCAGATTGAGCGCCTCGCCGTGTTTGGCAATGGACAAGGGGCGCCGATCCCCGGTGACGATCAGATCGTGTACCGATCCGAATCGGTTCCGGATTCGGATCCCGGGATGTTGGTCAAGCGATTTCACGGGGCGATGCGCAAGGCTGAGGCGCGAATGTCGGAGAAGCTTGCACAGACCGGTTTGTTCGTGATCGCCGACGGTCCCATCAACGACTTGTCGGCAACCGAAAAGGTCGGCTACATCAAGACCCACCGAGCCCCTTACCTCTCCCCGCAGCGGGCGCCTATCGTGGGTCGGGTCCGTGCCGGCGAGCGAACGCCTCTGTTTGTCATCGGTCGCGGTGGCCAATACGAGCGCTACTCGTGGTACCAGCGCCTTGCCGATCTGCCGGGCGGACATTCGTGGACCGGGGTGGTGCGTTGCGAGGTATCGAGCGCGCTTGCTCTTGCCGACGCCGTAGCGATCGCCAACCGAACGACGGCGGTACTACCTCTGGTCGGATCGGAGCCACAGGTGGAACCGCGAGCGCCGCAGAACCTCGTCCCGATTGCGGCCCTAGAGCGTGAACTGAGAAGACGCTTGGGCGACCCCGCTTTCGTCTACCGTTCGTTGCGGTCGGCAGTAGCAGCAGCGGCCGTGGAGGCCTGAGATGACCGACAACAACATCGGCGAATCCGACGACAACGGCGTGGGTCGTGTGCTGGGCACCGAGCACACATCGACACGCGAGTTCCGGGTGGTGCTTGACGATGCGGAGTATTTGCAGCTCGACGACCTGGTTGTGGTCCGGACCCAGGTTCCGCAACAGGGCGAGGTGCGAACCTATGGCATCGTCACTGAAGTGGCTGCCATCTACGAAGGCGCCAACTTCGAGAGTGACACGCATCGCATCGCTGTGGATGGAACGCTTCCGGGAGCGAAGGTGCGCTCCGCCGAGATTGCCATCACCAGAGTCGACCCGGAGCTCTGGGTTTCGCCCGACCCCGGTGGGAAGGTAGAGCGAGCCCGCGGTGCAGAACGCGACAAGGCTCTGTACGTCGACGAGATGGGTCGGCCACTACCTGTCGGTCTCGGTCGTGATCGCGAACCGGTCTTCGTAGATCTGGACTTCTTCGACGGCCGCAAGGGCGGCCATATGTCGATATCGGGGATTAGCGGTGTGGCTACCAAGACGTCGTTCGCCCTCTTCTTTCTGAGGCTGCTCGCAGCACGTCCCGACGTCCTCGGAGAGGGTGCAGCGAACCTGCGCATCCTGGTATTCAACGTCAAGGGCGAAGACCTGCTCTGGCTGGACAAGAACAATCGCTACTTCGATGAGAAGGCGGCAGCCGCCTGGCAAACTCTCGGAGTGGAGCCGGGGCCGTTCCCGTCGGTTTCGTTCTGGGCGCCGCCCCGGGCGCAAAGCGGCGATGTTGTCATCCCCGACACAGGCGGGCGGCAGGAAGGGGTGGCGGCCTTTACCTGGACACCACGCGAGTTCATCGAAGACGGCTTGCTGCGGTTCCTGTTCACCGACGCTGCCGACAGCCGGAACCAGATCCCGTTCATAGAAGAGAGGGTCAGGGCCCAGCTCCAACGCTATGCCGTTGACATCGAGGGCAGACCCGGTGCGGTGGTGCTTCGCGACCCGATCGAAGGGCATGCACCGGGTAGTCGGGTCATCCCGAATCCGGGAGAGCGAGTAATCAGCGATCTGAAGACTCTCGTCGCCGCGGTGGAGGAGTTCGTCGACCCGGAGGACGGTGAACCTGACCAACGCTGGACCGGTCGAGTGCAGGCGGGAACGGTGTCGGCGTTCGTGCGTAGGCTCCATTCGGCATCACACCGTCTCGGACATCTGGTGCGATCAGGCGACAGCAGACAGATCGATCGCCGTGCCGCCCAAGTGACGGTGGTCGCGATTCAGACATTGCACGATCTCGGCCAGCGCTTTGTTGTCGGCGCTCTGCTTGCTGAGACGTTTGCGGAGAAGGAGCAAACCGGACAGAGGCTCCCGCTTTCGGTGATCGTGCTCGATGAACTCAACAAATACGCCCCTCGCGAAGGAGCGAGCCCGCTCAAGGAGATGCTCATCGACATTGCGCAGCGCGGGCGCTCGCTTGGCGTATTGCTTGTGGGTGCACAGCAAACGGCCTCGCGGGTTGCCTCGGAGGTCATGGAGAACGCGGCTATTCGGGTGGCTGGTCGGCTTGACGCGGCAGAGGCGGAACGGTCGGAGTACGGCTGGATGCTGCCATCCACGCGAGCGCGTGCTCGTCTCTTGAAGCCGGGCACAATGGTCGTGAGCCAGCCGGCTCTGCCCGTTCCCTTGGTTGTCGAGTTCCCGTTCCCGCCGTGGGCGACCCGCAAAGAAGAGGTCGACAGCGCCGATTCCGACCCCTTCGCCGGGCTGTGAAGGCACTCCACACCTCGGACTGGCACGTCGGCAAGCGGATTGGCCGCTACGACCGCAGCAACGAATATCGGGAAGTCATCGACGAGGTCGTAGGCA
>CBDUNF010000267.1:0-3733 GCA_965368515.1 uncultured bacterium | reverse complement strand
ACTCGTGCGCTTGAGATAGTCCATCAGCTTGACGTTGATGAATGCGGCGAAGAGGCCAATCGCAATGGCGAGGATCAGAGCAAGAACACTGCCTGCGTCGAGCCAGCTGAGTAGTAGTCCGGTCAATCCAAAGAATGCGGCGAAGAACACCAGTGAGCGGAACGAGAAGAGCGCACCAAGCAGATGAAGAGCGCTCCCCGACCAATCGCTGCCGCCTTCGAGGTCAGCATCAGCGCTGAGATCGACATCGACATCAGAATCGACGTCAACGTCCAGATCAAAGTCGGCCGCCGAGAACAGGAAGACAGCCACGAATAGCCATCCAAACACTGCCATAAAGACAAACACGCCGAACATTTCGTCAGCTCCGTTTCAGAGGCGGCCCTGATCCGTATTCTACAAGGCGGGCAAACTAGGCCAACGGCCAATCGGTGTAGATGGGAGTGACCAATGGACACAGGACTCGCAGGAAAAGGGGTGCTGGTTACCGGTGGGGCCGGTGGCATCGGTTCGGCGGTCGTGCGGTCGTTTGCCGCTGAAGGTGCGATGGTCGCCGTCCACTACAACACGTCGGAGCGGGCGGCGGCATCGCTGGCCGCGGAGGTTGGGGGGATTGCGATCAAGGCCGACTTGTGCGATGAAGCCGAGGCCGACGTCCTCATCCCCAAAGCCGTGGCAGGGCTGGGCAGGCTTGATGTGTGCGTAGCCAACGCCGGGAGGTGGCCAAAGGAAGATGAACCCATCTGGGCCCTCTCGCTCGACAGATGGAATGCGACGCTGGCATCGAATCTGACCTCGACCTTTCTTACGGCGCGCGGGTTTCTGCAACATGCCGCAGCAACCGGGGCGGGGTCGCTGGTGATGGTCGCTTCGACCGCGGGTTCATTCGGAGAGGCCGGCCACGCCGACTATGCGGCGGCCAAGGGTGCGATTCTCAGCGGCCTTCTGATGAGTGCCAAGAACGAGGCGGCTCGCATCGGACCGGGCGTTCGCGTGAACGTTGTGGCGCCCGGCTGGACCGTTACCCCAGCAGTGATGGCGCGCGGTCTCAGCGACGACCATTTCGAGCGGGCCACCGCCACCATGTCAATCAAGAAGCTCGGCAGGCCAGAAGACGTCGCCGCTCAGGTGGTGGTCTTGTCCTCGGATGAGATCTCCGGTCATCTCTCTGGTCAGGTGATCACCGTCGCCGGCGGGATGGAAGGAAGGATGATCGACGGTGCTTGATCGAGCCGTGGCCCGGCTCCGCAACGAAACGCCGGGGTGCGGACAGGTGAATCACCTGAACAACGCGGGGGCAGCATTGCCGCCGAGACCGGTGGTTTCTGCCGTGGTGGACTACCTGGAGGAAGAGGCCGTTGTGGGAGGGTACGAGCTCGCCGAGCAACGGCAGGAGAATCTCGCGGGCGTGTACCGCTCGGTTGCCGGTGTGGTTGGTGCGCACGAGGACGAGATCGCGCTGTTCGACAACTCGACGAGAGCGTGGGACATGGCGTTCTACTCGATGGCATTCCGCCGGGGCGACCGGATATTGACGACAACAACCGAGTACGCGGCCAACTTCATCGCCTATCTCCAAGTGGCGAGGAAGACCGGAGCGCTGATCGAGGTGGTGCCCGACGCCCCCAGCGGCGAGATCGACGTGGATGCCCTGGAAGCAATGATTGACGAACGAGTGAAGTTGATCTCGATCAATCACGTTCCGACCAACGGTGGTCTGGTCAATCCGGCTGCCGCCGTGGGTCGCCTCGCCCGCGACCACGGGATCACCTATCTGCTCGACGCTTGTCAGTCGGTCGGCCAAATGCCGATCGATGTTGACGAGATCGGCTGCGATCTGCTGTCGGCGACGAGCCGCAAGTTCCTTCGCGGGCCGCGTGGGGTCGGGTTTCTGTACGTGCGCGACACTCTGATCGAGGATCTCGAACCGATTACGCTCGATCTGCATTCGGCGACCTGGGTCGCACCAGACCGATACGAGGTGAGGAACGACGCCAAACGGTTTGAGACTTGGGAGTCGAGCCCGGCTCTACGCCTTGGTCTCGGGGCTGCGTGCGACTACGCCGTAGCCGTTGGCCTCGAGGATATCTGGGAACGGGTATCCCAACTCGGTTCAGTTCTGCGCAGACTCCTGGCAAACGTCCCAAGCGTCACGGTGCACGACAAGGGGAAGGTGAAAGGCGGCATCGTCACCTTCAGCGTCGCTGAGGCTCCTGCAGCGTTGGTGCAATCGGAGTTGTTGCGTCGCAAGATAAATGTGTCGACCACATCGGTCTTTGCGGCACGAATCGATATGGAGGAGAGGCAGCTCGATGAGGTTGTCCGCGGCTCTGTCCACTATTACAACACCGAGGAAGAACTCGCAGCTCTCGCCGACGCATTGGTTGGGCTAGCGCCGGGCCACTAAACGTTGACTAGCCCTCCGGGAAGGGATCCCCACCGATAAACGCATCGATGACGGCTGTCGCGTCCGGTTCGATGGGTATCACGTACGAGCGGCCGTTTTCCGTCGAGGTTTTCACTGGGAGAGTGATGGTCTGGATGTCGCTGGATGACATCGCAAGCGCGGAGCGGCCGAGATCGACCATGACGTTGACCGAGAATCCTGCATCGGCCCTTATCTGTTCAGCGAAAGTCGAAGCAAAACTCGGCAGGTTGAAAGTCGCAGACTTCGACGTCGCCTGGTCGAACATCAGCAGCAGCACTTCTTGCTGGCGATGGGTGCGGCCGATGTCGCTGCCGTCGACGCTCTTCCACGAGCCGTCGATCAACTCTTGATAGCTACGCGAACGTGCGTACTGCAGCGCGGTCATACCGTCCATTTCGATGGTTCCGGCATCCACGTTGAGGCCCGATTTCACGTCGCGGGCGGGGTTGTCGAAAGTCTTGGTGATACCCCCAAGCGAGTCGACAACGGTGGCGAAGCCGGCGAAGTCGATCTCGACGTAGTGGTGAATGGGGATGTCGAGGTTGTCCTGGATCGTCTTCACCAAGAGATCGGGCCCGCCGAATACGAAGGCAGCGTTGATGCGGTTGGTGTCGTGGCCCGGGATCTGCATCTTCAGATCGCGCGGCAAGCTCAGCAATTGGGCGCCCTCGCCGGGAACGATATGGGCCACCATGATGACATCGGTGCGGGAACCGGAGAAGTCGCCAAAGTCTGTCAGATCATCGAGGCCCTCGCGACTGTCCGAGCCGACGATCAGGATGTTCCGGATTCCGTTGTCTTCAATCTGCGATTCAAGTGATGGCAGTTCCTCGTTCGGAATCTTGTCGATCTTTGAATCAATGAAGTAGATGAATCCGACCGCGCCGAATACACCGGTGACGGCGAGGATGAGAATGCCGAGCAGAATCTTCTTGGGTGTGCTCATCCGCGAACGAGTAGGCGGAAGAGGAGTTGGGGTGGTCAAGTGAGCCTCGCAGCAAAGATAGGAAAAGGCTGCAGCGGGCAGTGTAACGAACCCACGAGATATGACGATTGTCTGTGTCGAACTCCAAGCTGATTTCATCAGCCGGGGACTGATAGTTTCCCTCTACCCCCGGGCTACGCCCGGCGGTGCTTTCCCCTGAGTTCGATTGCATCGAACTCCAAGCTGATTTCATCAGCCGGGGACTGATAGTTTCCCTCTACCCCCGGGCTACGCCCGGCGGTGCTTTCCCCTGAGTTCGATTGCATCGAACTCCAAGCTGATTTCATCAGCCGGGGACTGATAGTTTCCCTCTACCCCCG
>CBDUNF010000266.1:0-3815 GCA_965368515.1 uncultured bacterium | reverse complement strand
CGGCGGCATCGTGGCCATGGCCGTGATCGCACAGCTCATCGCCAACCGCTGGTGGCGCTATGCGCTACTCCTTGCTGGTCCGCTCGTTGGCATCCTGGTACTCGTCGGCATCTCGAGGTTCGGCTAGGGCCGCCGAAACGCATCGATCCTGAATAGCAGCCGGGCGGATCAACGCCGGCCGTGTCTAATTGCGGCCTCGCACAATGGTGTACCTGAAGAACTCCCCATCGCTTTGCCCCTCAGTGCCCCACCCCCAGCCCACGGTCCCAGCTGCTGCGATAGTGATGCCGCCGATGTTCGTGCACGCATCGACCGATGCTCCGAACGGGTGCATCGCAAACTCCGTAGACCCAGGATTGCCCCATCGCTCCATCGTGATCTCCGTGAGGCAGCCGACTTCGTCCACCGCAATGGTGACGTCGACCGTCCGATCCCCGATCGGCAAAGACACCGTGGCATGGTTCGAGTCGATACCGATCCAGGTGGCACCCATCTGTGGGGTCAGGCCCTGTGGTGCCCAGGCGACGGTCTCGGCGGCGAGACGCCCGGCCGCACTCCGGTCGATGTCGGAGCCAGCAGCCCTCGCCACCGGGATCACCCCCCAGAGCCGAAAGTCAAGGCTGCCGCTCCCCCGCCAGAGCGTGTCACCTCCGCTGAAGACAATCGGCGGCCGACCGGTCTTCGCTTCCCAGACGAAGCCCTCGCCAACTCTAAGGACCTGGCGAGCCCGAAACGGCATCCACCGCTTCAGCTTGATCTCCCCGACCATGTCGATGGTGACCACTGGATTCAGCTCAGTCCCGGAGCGAACCGAGTGTTCGATGAATCGGCGCGCTGGTTCGGGAAGATCGACGATCGTTTGGGGTTCAAACCTCTCGACTGTCCCGACCGGAGTAGCCAGGTGCTCCCACGCCGCCTTCCTGTCGATTGTCGCTCTCATGCCTGGCCTTCAGATCTCGGTTGCCGAGTCGCCGAACACTTGATGCGCCATGCGAGCACACCAACGAGAATCACGAGATTAACCACCACACCTAGGATTGCATCACTCCACCAGATCACAGTCGGGGTGAGGTATCGGAGCCGTCGGGTGGCCGATGAGCGGCGCTCAGCCTCCGCCCGCCGTTGAGTTGGGACCGGGCATGCCATGTGTTCGGATGTTCGCACCGTCATCAGCGTCTCCCTTCCGTTTCTTCGGAGGTGGCTTGAACGAGCACTGTGTTGACCATGAAGTCAACGAACTCCTCGGGTTGCTCCCACAGCGGCCGGTGGCCCGAAGTCGGCAGCACGGTCAGTTCCTTCGTGGGGGCCTTGATCATCGGGTACCAATCCTCGAACAGATCGGATCGGCCTCTGGCCTCGTGGGCGCCCTGGACAAAGAACACGGGGACCTCGAACTCGGTGACATTCTCCCGAAAGTCGATGCCCTGGAGCTGGGGATAGAGCGCCGCAAACGTGTCCATGAAGGCTCCCAGCAAGTGAACCTGCTCGATCAAGGTGTATTCGGGAACGAGGAAATTGTCTGAAAACCCTCCCTCGCCCTCGGAATTGCCTGCATGGTCGTACGGATAGATCTCATGTTCGTAGGACAGTGCGGTCTCGTAGGGGAACATCTCGTCATACGGCGGCGGGCCGATGTCGATGAGCTGAGTGAACAGGTCGGTCTGGCCTGTTGCCATTGCCCAGACCAACGTATCTTCATAGAAGATCAAGTCGGTTTCGCGCTGGCTGACCATCTGGCCGGCACCGATGAACGCCTGGTACAGCTCGGGGCGCTCCTGAACGGCAAGCACACCGAGGGTGCTTCCCCACGACTGACCGAGCAGGTAGATCCGATCCTGATCGAACCGATCGCGCAGATGGTTGGTCACAGCGATCGTGTCACTCACGGAGCTATCGAGTGTCATCGACCCGGCAGGGTCGAGTTCGGGGTATGACTTGCCGGTGCCGCGCTGATCCCAGGTCACCACGGTGAAGTGCTCCTCGAGTTCCGGCAGATGGTTGCGCATCGCTCCCAGCTCAGAACCACCGGGTCCGCCGGCGAGGAACAGCAGGACGGGATTGTCCAAGCTGTGACCGCGAATCATCATGCTGAGTTCGTGGCCGTTGCTGTCGATGGTGGTCAGCTCAGCGATCGAGCCTGCGATCTGATTGCCAGCAGCGTCGACGATCGGTGCCGTGCTGGGCGGTCGGGCGATGCCGGCGGAGAGGGCAGCGAGCCCGACCGCGACGGTGACTGCGGTCGCCCGTCCGAGCCAGGAACTCCGTGTGTTTCCGAGATCACTCAAATTCCTCGCCGTGCCTGCTCCGACGGCAGCCCCGAGGGCCATCGGGACCAGCGATACGAGAGCGTGGAACCCTCGTCCAACGACGAACGCAAGGATTCCGTATGCGCTGGCGTGGAAACCATCGACGGTCGGGCCCTCAACGGAGCGAACCAGCTCGAAAGCCATCGCAAAGGCGGCGGGCGAAACCAGCGTCGCCCACCGCGACCGGGATGTGAATCCGCCTGCTGCCCCGACTACCAGGCTCAGGGCAATCGACCACAGTGCCTCCGCGGCGGTGAGTGGGCCCCGTGGTGTGGCCAGCCCGGCCACGAGACCCCAGGCACTTGCAAGACCAATCGCCGACCCGACACCGAAACGCCAATCGGCCCAGATCGGCTCGATCGCTTTCTTCAGGCGCCGCAGAGCCTGTGCTGCCCGGTATCTCCAGGTCGCCGGGTGTGGAAGAGGGGCGGGCCGATCGGTGGCGCCGCCGATTGCGGCACCGCTACTAGGAGTTGACGGGCGTGTATCGAGTGTCATGTGAGCTTCTCCTGGAGTTAGGTCTGCGATCTTGAAGGGGTCTTGAGTCATGCTCTTGCGCCACGGCCGAGACCCGTGGCAATCAGCGCGGCAGAGCCACCGGCCAGTACCAATCCGATGACGATGACTGCGACGATGAGCCGTCCCAGCGAGGCAACCTTGAGCCCGGCATCGACGTCGGCCGAGACGCCCGGGGAGCCGTCCGCGTTCATGACGACGATCGACCAGTTCCCGTCCGTTGCCCGCCACTGCAGCTCCTGGATACCCGGTCCGCTGGCGGCAGCTGCCCAGAAGTCCTGGTCCAAGGGAGCCGCAACAAGGGGGCTGCCCTCTTCCACCTGAGAAATCGGTCCACCGCCATCAGTCAGGTCAGTGATCTTCGAGTGGGCGACTCCGGACAGATACTCGGCGACGTCTTGGTCGCGGGCAATGCCGACAAAGGCCTGTTCGCTCTCACCAGAGACGGCGGCGCGGAGCTTCACGTCTACCTGCAGCGAATTGAGGATCCAACCCGGTGTTCCCGGATGGGCAGCGAACGACAGGTCGTCCACCATGATCGCCGGTGTTGCTGTGTCCAGTCGGTCGACGTTGATCTCGAAGTACCCGTCGCTATCGCGCTGAGTGACTTGAGCAACGCCGAGACCGCTGCCGGCGGCGAGCAGGCCGAGGGCGGGCAACGCCAGCAGGCAGCCCGCAACTACGGGAAAGATTCGTCCAGTCATGATTGCTCCTTCTGTCTGGAGGCACGCGTTGCATGCCCACTGCAATCACTGTCATCCACGGCGCCTGTAGCTGTCGTCCCCCGCAGCGATGGTTATTCGGGTCCCCCTCACGAGGGACAATCGATCCACCTGTGGGGGGATGGCGAGGGTTCTGCGGAGGGGTACTGTGACCGGGTGATAGCGGAGATGCTCAAACCCGATCGGCGTCAGAATCGCGACCTGCGTTGGCTGGTCGGAGACGCGCTTGTCGCCGCCTTGTTCATCTGGATCACCGTCGAGTCGCTGCGCA
>CBDUNF010000265.1:0-3849 GCA_965368515.1 uncultured bacterium | reverse complement strand
CCGCATCCGACTTTGCGCCCTCGAACGCAGACTGAAGGGAATCAAGATCCGACTTTGCCGCTTCGAGTTCGGAACGAGCGGCAGCGAGTTCGGCTTCCCCTTCAGCTGGATCCGGCAATTGCTCCAACTCGGCGACGGTCGCCTGCGATGCCGCGAGCTGTGCTTCGAGTTCCCTAGCCCTCTCCGACTCACCCCGTAGCTCGAGATGGAGTTTGTCGAGACTCTTGTTGCTCTCGCTGAGCCGATACTCGGCCTTCCTTACAAGTTCCTGCTGCGCGGCTAGTTCTGCCTCGTACTCCTTGGCGATGGACGCTCGCTGCAGCCAGCCGACAAACACCCATCCGATCGCAAATCCGACCAGGGTGGCGGCCACCATGAATACGACGATCTCCAAAGCTGCCCATCCGACTCCGTCGAGCATCACCCATCTCCTTGTTGAATCACGAACTCAATCCTTCGATTCTGCGCCCGACCTGCATCGGTCACATTGTCCGCTATCGGTCGTTCCTCACCGTACCCGATTGCCGTCAACCGCTCCTGCTCGATGCCGCCGGCGACGAGGTACGCAACCACGGCCTCGGCTCGTTGTTGCGAGAGTGCCAGGTTGGCGGCGGCATCACCGGCATCATCGGTGTGCCCCTCCACGATCAGCCGGGCAGCCGGGTTGGCACGCAGGATTTCTATGGCCTCATCGAGCAACTCAATACCGGCCGCAGAAAGCTCGGCAACGTTGACACCGAACGTTGCGCTGCCTTGGAGCAGTTCGGTCAGCTGGATGGCGATGGCTTCCGGATCGACCTGCACATCCGTCGTCACGTCGAGTTGATCGCCAACGACCTCTTCCAACAGCACGTCGATAGCGCCCACTAGATCCTGATCGAGAGACAGACCGGTGATGGTGACCGCACCTTCGCTCACGTCGATCGTCCAAGGGTCGAGACGAGTCACAACATCGAGGAGTCCATCGATCGACTCCAGCCAGGCGGGACCGGCGACCTCCCTGATTCTCATTCCGTTGATGATGGTTGCACCCGGATGCAGACGGCGAGCGGCATCCGCAACCTGATCGACTGTCTCTTGATTGGGCACCGTACCGTCGAGGTTCACCACACCTCCGGAGCCTGATGCTGAGAAGGTGGGCGGCGGGAGAACGGCAATGGCGAGGTTCGATGTAAGAGGTAGAGTCCCACCAAGGATCAGCCTGACCTCTTGCTCGATCTCGGCCTTCACCGATTCCGAAATGACCTCTCCGTTGAGAATGAATGCCGATTCGTCGGCAACGAACCCGCCCGAGCGGAGATCGCCGAGATGCGCAAACACGTCGCGCACGCGACCCAACCAGGGCTGGACCTCAACGTTCTCGGACACGACGAGCGCGTTCACAACACGATCATCTCCAAACTGAGCCTTGGCGGCGGCAATGAGGTTCGCCTCAACCTCCGCATTGGGTACGGAGCCGCGAATCGACACCGCATCACCGATGAGCCGCATCGATACGTCAGGCGGGACCACAACCGGTTCGGGGGGTTCGATGACACGTATTGAGCTGTTGACGTTGCGCACACCGGGAATCGCGTCAAGTTCGCCGAGGATCTCGGCTTCCTGCTCTTCCGAGTCCACCGATCCGTACACGGTTAGGTCACGGCCTGAGAGGTCCACCGCAAAACCGCGCCCGTCGTCTTCCAGAAGAGCCTGAGCGTCGGTGCGCAGCAGGGATTCGGCGTTGCCGACACCCCATACAAGAGTTCCCAGCAGAAGGATGACCCAGATCGCAAGTAGCCCCAGCACCGATGTGGGCACGCTCGTCTGAGTTGCGCTTTCCCTCTGCTCCAAATCCCGCTCCTACCGGCTGATCAGATCGTCGCTAGCTTCTGGAAAATAGCCTTGATGCGCCCAATCCGCCACCCACAGTTGTCGCCGAGCCGGGAAATCAGGAATATGACAACACTAGACTCAGGTTATACATTCTGTGTATACTCAACCCCACTACGACTTCACGATCCCCGGTCGGGGAACCACCAATAAGGAGAAACGCCAATGGCTAGAGCGGTAGGCATCGATCTCGGCACAACCAACTCAGTGGTTGCAGTACTCGATGGTAGCGACCCCCAGGTAATCGCCAACGCAGAAGGACAGCGAACCACATCTTCGGTCGTCGCCTTCGCAAAGAACGGCGAGGTACTTGTTGGTGAGCAGGCGAAACGACAGGCAATCACAAACCCGGACCGTACGGTACGTTCTGTAAAGCGACACATGGGCACCGATTGGTCTGTCGATATCGACGGCAAGGCATATACCTCCCAGGAGATCGCGGCCCGGATTCTGATGAAGCTCAAGCGTGACGCCGAGACTTACCTCGGCGAGCCCGTAACCGAGGCCGTCATCACCGTCCCGGCCTATTTTGGTGACGCACAGCGTCAAGCGACCAAGGAAGCTGGCCAAATCGCCGGCCTTGAGGTCTTGCGGATCGTCAACGAACCGACCGCGGCTTCGCTTGCGTATGGCATGGACAAGAACGACGACCATCTCATCCTGGTGTACGACCTTGGCGGCGGTACTTTCGACGTTTCCATTCTCGAGATCGGCGAGGGTGTGTTCGAGGTCAAGTCCACCAGTGGTGACACCACCCTCGGTGGAGACGACTGGGACGAGCGGGTAATGGATTGGCTGGTGACCGAGTTCAAGAACGATCACGGCGTCGACCTTTCCGCCGACCCGATGGCTCTCACCCGTCTCAAAGAGGCGGCCGAGAAGGCCAAGATCGAGCTCTCGTCGGTCGCCGAGACCGAGGTCAACCTCCCCTTCATCACCGCCACCGATGCCGGACCGATCCACATGCTCAAGACGTTGAGCCGTGCGGAGTTCCGCAAACTTACCGATGATCTCGTCGAACGTACCCGGGCTCCGTTTGAGTCCGCGATAAAGGACGCCGGCGTGACCATGGATCAGATCGACCATGTCATACTGGTTGGTGGTTCGACTCGCATGCCCGCCGTGCAAGAACTCGTCAAGGAACTCGCCGGCAAGGATCCCCACCAAGGTGTCAACCCGGATGAAGTCGTCGCCCTCGGCGCGGCCGTCCAGGCGGGTGTCCTCAAGGGTGACGTGAGCGGCATCCTCCTACTCGACGTGACCCCGCTAACGCTTGGCGTCGAGACCGAGGGCGGTGTGTTCACCAAGATGATCGAGCGCAATACAACTATCCCAACTCGCCGCAGCGAGATCTTCACCACTGCTGCCGACAATCAGCCCGAGGTTGAGATCCACGTGATGCAGGGTGAGCGGGCAATGGCAGCCGACAACAAGTCGCTCGGTAGGTTCAAGCTGCCCGGGATCGCCCCGGCCCGTCGTGGCGTGCCGCAAATCGAGGTCACGTTCGACATCGACGCCAACGGCATCGTTTCTGTATCGGCGAAGGATTTGGGCACAGGGAAAACCCAGCAGGTCACGATCACCGGCGGAACCGCACTGTCCCAGGACGAGATCGATCGTATGGTCAAGAACGCTGAAGAACATGCCAACGACGACTCCGAGCGTCGCGAACTCGCCGAGGCTCGCAATCAGGCCGACCACGCCATCTATCAGACCGACAAGCTGCTCGAAGAGCATGGCGACAAGCTGACGGATGATGAGAAGACAGCGATCACCGACAAGATCGCAGACCTGCGCAAGTTGCTCGACGAACAGGCTTCGACAGCTGACTTGAACCAGGGTCGGGAAGCGGTGATGACCGCATCACAGGTCCTTGGTCAGAAGATCTACGAAGCGTCGGAAGCCGAGAGCGCCGCGGCCGGCGAGTCTGCAGAGGCTCCGGCTGGTGACGACGATGTCGTCGAAGCTGAGATTGTG
>CBDUNF010000264.1:0-3884 GCA_965368515.1 uncultured bacterium | reverse complement strand
GTAGGCGTCCTCACTGAGCGGGTCACCCTGTTTCTTGTTGGGGACGGTAATCAACCAATACGGCGCCCCGTCACCCGCAAAGAGCTCGAACTCCCAACCGAGGGCTTTTCCATAGAAGTCACGAGCCGCTTCCACATCTCGTGTGTTGAGCTCGTTCCACGTCATCGTGCCGGGCACGTTGAAGATCTCACCACCGACGCTGTCCATCGCTTGCCAAAGAGCGATAAACGCACCCTCGGGATCAACGACAAAGGCCATGCGACCGGCGGTGAACACGTCCATTGCCGGCACCATCACCGCACCACCAGCAGCCGTCCACTTTGCGATGGTCTCATCGACGTTGTCAACCGTTGCGTATGAGTTCCACATCGGCGGGATGCCCTGTGCAGTCAGTTCTGGTGGCTGTGCACCGATACCAGCTACAGACTTCCCGTCCTTACTCAAAGTGGTGTAGATGTAGTTGCCGTCGGGGTCGAATTGATCCTCGGTTTCCCAACCGAAGAGCGATGCGTAGAACGCACCGGCAGCGGCCGGATCCGGGGCGGACAAGTCCGCGTAGGTGAAGAGCCCGTGTTGATAGCCCATGTTTCCTCCTCCAGGAAGAGCGCTTGTGCAGCGCCTGGTCATCGACACTACAGATCAGGTGTGACAATAAGTCGACGAGCCGGCGCGGACCGTCAGTCGACCTTCTGGGTTCCCTTGACCCAGTCGGCGTACATGGCCGTGTAGACGCCGCCGGCTTCGACCAACTCAGGATGGGTGCCGCGCTCGACAAGCTTCCCCTGATCAAAGACCAAGATTTCCTCTGCGGCCTCGGCGGTGGAAAGACGGTGCGCCACTGTGACGCTCGTGCGGCCGGCAATGAGCCGTTCCATTGCGCGGCGGGTCTGCACCTCGAGGGCAGGATCGACGGCTGATGTTGCCTCATCCATCACGAGTACATCGGGTCCGGTGATCCATGCCCGCGCCAGCGCGACCAGTTGCCGCTCACCGGCAGAAAGCTGACCACCCCGTTCGCCAACCGGAGTGGCGAGGCCCGCGGGTAGCTGTGCAATCCACGAATCGAGTTCGAGATCCGTTATTGCCGCGCACACGTCGGCGTCCGTCGCATCGGGCTTGCCGTACCGGATGTTGTCGGCCACCGTCGCATCGAACAGGAAGCCTTCTTGGGGCACATACGAGACACGGCGACGCAGGTCGTCCGTGTCGATGTCCGACAGCGGCTGACCGCCGACGAGTACCCGGCCGGCAATGGGATCGTGGATTCGCGTGAGCAGTTTGGAGAACGTCGATTTGCCTGAGCCCGTCTCACCAACCACCGCTACGCGAGTACCGGCAGCAATCTCCACATCGAGGCCGACGAACAAGGGCGCATCCTTCTTGTAGTAGAACGAGACGTCGTCGAACGCGATATTGAGATTGCCGGCAGGAAGCCGAACCGGATCGACCGGATCATCGATCTCGATTGGGGTGTCGATGATGCTGAGAATGCGTCGCACGCCGGCCGCCGCCGACTGGGCATGATTGAGCGTCTCAACCAGCGTCTGGATTGGCTGAACGAGCAGATTGACCAGGAACAGGAATGCCAGCAACGTCCCGGCACTCATGCCGGCATTCACTCCGGTGACAACCCCGATGCCGATCACCGCCGCCGTGATGAGACCGGCGAACATCTCGGCGCTCGAAAACAAACTGGCACCGAGTAGAGCCGTGCGGAACTCGCTGCGGAATTGAGCATCTAGAGCATCAGCGACCTTGACCCGCGTCTCCTCCTCAGCTCCGTAGGCCCGGATTACCGGCAACCCGGAGATCGCCTCGCCCATTGCTCCGAGGCTCTGTCCAACCCGTTTGCGAACCTTGTCGTGGGCGCGGGCCAAGATGCGCTGAATGTATACCAACAAGATGGTGTAGACGACCACGGAGCCGATCACGACCAGTGCAAGGTCGAACCGATAGACGACCATCGCAACGATTGCGAGGAACACCTGGGCGATGCCGATGAGTAATCCAACTCCGCCCCAGTCCATGAAATCCTGGATCGACGCGATGTCCGAGGTGACTCGAGCTACGAGGGCGCCTCGTCGCTCCGCCTCCGTATGCAGAATCGACAGCTTGTGCAGGTGCTCGAAGGTCCGGACGCGGAGTTGAGACAGACCAGTTGCCGATGCAAAGGCAAGGCGGACCAGCGCTTGCCGCCGTACCCAGAAGGCCATGAACATCGCTGCCAACGCAGCCAGGCCCTTGAGTACCACGCTACCGACATCCACCGTTTCGCCGCTGAGGAGGTCCTGATCGATGACCGTCTGGATGACGATGGGAACAACCAGCTGGATCAGCGTGCCTAGGGCTGCGAAGAAGATGGTGAGTACGATCCCCTTGCGGAGGGTGGGCGTTTCTTGGAATGCGCGCCGCAGTGCGTAGATGGTGCCGGATCCGGATTCAGCGCTCATGTCCGTCCCGTTCTCTGGCGGACCGTTGTTCGTCGGACCGTTCCTGAGCGTCGTCGGCATATGCCTCGACGATGCGGGCGTAGCCGGGGACCTCCCGCGTGAGTTTCTGGTGCGAACCGTGGGCAACTATCTCCCCCGAGTCGATGAAGATCACCTCATCAGCGAGAGCGATGCTGGATGTCCGGTATGCGACGATCACGATCGTCGCGGGCATGTCGGAGTCGCGTAGTCGCTCCAGAATCCGCGCCTCGACCGATGGATCGACCGCGGACGTGGCGTCGTCGAGGATCAGCAGGCGAGGCTTGCGGACCAGCGCACGTGCGAGCGCAATTCGCTGCCGTTGCCCACCGGAGAGGCTGGTGCCACGCTCGCCGAGGATCGTGGCATACCCATCCGGTAGATCGAGGATGAATTCATGTGCGCCGGCAAGTTTCGCCGCGGCAACGACCTCAGCGTCGTCGGCAACAACTCCAAATGCGATGTTGCCTGATACGGAATCGTCGAAGAGAAAAGACTCCTGCGACACGTATGCCACTTCATCTGGCAGAGCTGACCGGGCGAAGCTACGCAGATCACGTCCGTCAATGGTCATCGCACCGGAGCTGGGATCCCACAGGCGCGCCATTAGCGCCGTCAGCGTCGATTTGCCGCTGGCGGTCGGGCCCACGATCGCAACCACACGACCCGGTTGGATAGCCAGATTCAACCCCTCGATGACGGCCTCGCCGTCGTCGTAGGAGAATGAAATCGTCTCTCCGGAGACATGGGCTCCGGTGTTGTCTGTCTCCGGACGAAGCTCCCCGTACGGAACGAGATCCGTGACGTCGTAGACGTCCTGGACGCGTTCCCAGCCGGCACGGGATGAAGCGATCGACCACAACACGAACCCGATGATGCGGATCGGGATGAAGAGCAAAGACAAGAGGTACGCGATCGTGATGATGTCCCCGGCGGTGACGGCACCGCTGTTGATCCGCATCGCACCGGCCACAATCATGATCACCGTCACCGCAGAGAGCAGACCCTCGACCCCAACCCGGTAGGTGGCCATCATCTGGAGAACGTGAATAAGTCGGTTGCGGAGGCGTTCCGATGCGGTCTCGAATCGCTCCGTTTCTTCGCCGATACGGCCGAGGGCTTTGATCGTCAGCGCACCGTCAAAACTCTCATGAGCGATAGAGGAGACCTCGCCGCGCAAGGTCTGGACCTCGCGGAAGGCACTGAACATGCGCCAGGCACCGTTCATGTTGACGGCGACGATCACTCCGAGGCAGAAGAAGGCGAGAAGCGCCAGCCACACATCCATGATGAGAATCAGGACCACTGTGCCCACGAGAAGCAGTGATGAGCCGATCCCGTAGGGGAGAGGAGCGAGGATGAACGTTCCCTGGCGAACATCAGTATCGCTCACCGCAAGCAGGGTGCCGGTTGATT
>CBDUNF010000263.1:0-3989 GCA_965368515.1 uncultured bacterium | reverse complement strand
TCAGGCGTTCTTCAGCCTCGTGTTGCTCGGTCGTGTCGACGGCCTGCATCACGATGTGAATCGGCTCACCAGAAGCGTCGGTCACCAATGCTGCTGAGATCAGGCCGTGGGCAATGCCGTCATTCTTGAGATAGCGGATCTCGCCCTGAGCTCCCCCGACGTCATCCGCCAGGACCGCTTCGAGGAGAGCCCGCGTTGCGGCGCGATCGTCCGGGTGCGCAACCTCAACGATGGTGAGTGTGGCGAGTTGATCTTCCGAGTAGCCGAGCATGTCGCAAGTCGCTTGATTTACCTCGAGGAAGCGGCCGTCCGGCACGCTGATCAGCGCTACCGAGGCTGCGGAGGTCTCGAACGCAGTGCGGAAGCGTCGCTCACTGGAGACAAGGGCGTCAGCCGCTTCGCGCCGTCGCAGAGCCTCCTGGTTGAGCTGTGTCTTCAGCCAGACGATCAGGCCGCCGGCGAACAGCAGCGCCAAGGCGGCGACGAGGGCCTCGGTGGTTCGCTGTTGAACGGGCCAGTCGCCAGTGTTCCACCAGTATGCGACGGCGAACACGCCTGCGGCGGCACCACCCATATAGGCCACCGTGTGCCGGCGGACTGTCAGCGATCCCACGATGCCCATACTGAGCAGACCCAGCAGACCGCTCGAGCGAGAGCCCAGCTCGAATAGCCCCATCGTCAGGGCAAGTGCGATTCCGCTTGCCGTTAGTTGGACGATTACTCGTGGCGAGCCCACCCGGAGCATCCAAAGCCCGCTGACCGCTGCGGTGGCCGGGTTGATTGCCTGCCATAGGAACTTCTCATCGCCGGTCACCAGACCTACCACGACGAGGAACGCGAAGAAGACGACTGAGACCCGGGTTGTGATGCGGACAATGACCTCTTCGAGACGGTCGAAATCCTCGTCTTGCGATCGCTGCGCGCGGCCCTTCCCAATCATTGCTAGTAGTTCGGCAATCCTGGGGGCGACCTCAAACGATTGTCCGGCCGTTAGTGGCCGTTTGCGCTGAAGTGCATCCAGTCTTTGAGTGAGTTCCAGTTGCCGCCCCACGTCCAACCGATCTCGGCGAACGCCTCGAAGACAACATCCCCTTCGAAGACCATTCCCGGCAACGCCCGGTCCCGATCGAGATAGGCGCTGGCTAGCTCCGGAATGACCAGCTCGCCCAGGATGTACGGGTTGTGGAACGGGTTGATGTCGATGGCGAGCCCATAGGCGTGCTGGGACCACGAACCCGAGCCGACCGCTTCCCGGCACCCAAAGGCGCCGCTGTTGTTGCCGTCGCCGGTGGGCGGAGCGTCGAGTTCGGCCTGGGTGGTCACCTTCATACCCTCGATAGGGAATCGAGCGGCGTGGAGCTTCTCGAACACACCGATCATGTCTTCTGCGACCGAGGCGTTGACGATCAGCTCGCCGGTGTGGAACTCGCCGTCGAATCCGAAATGGGCGACGTTGAGATAGGCGAGCTCATCCCGCGCGACCGGGCACTCCTCGGTCCAGGTCGAGCGAGCGATCACGTCGTCGGGTACAGGACCGCTGGTGGCCACGAACTGATCGTCCGGAGGCGGTGGCAGCCGATCGACGGTTTCCAGCTGCCGATCCTCGAGCTCGGGTGGTGTCGGCTGGGCAATCGCGTTCTCGCCATCAGGTCCGAGGGGGAGCACGACGGTGCCGAGCCAGTCGGGGCGAGCGAACGGCGAGACCGTCGTGGTGGTTACGGCGATGGTGGTGGTCGTGGTTGTCGTTGTCGTCGGTGCGGGCACGGTCGTCGTCGATGCCAAAGCAACCGGTGCGACGGTGGTCGGGGGCGGTGCGGTCGTGGTCGTGTCGCCCCCGGTGCATCCGGCCAAGAGCAGTACCGCGCCGACGACAATCGTTCTAGTGAGACTCACGCCGGAAGCGTACCGGGAAGCGGGAAATAGGCGCCGACTCAGCGCGGGACGGATGTTCGTTTGAACTCGTTGAGATCGGTCCATGCGAGCAGATCGAGAGCCCGCTGCAGATCATCAACGTCACCACGACTCATGAAACGGACAAACGTGGCGTGGTCATCGACAAGGAAGGTTGGCACCCCGAATACTTGCCACTGATCTACGGCCTCGGTGTGCTCGGAGGCCAGCGTGCGCAGCGGCTCACCGGTCTTCACAACCGCGGCGATCGCATCGGTGTCGGCTCCTGCGTTTGCAACCGCTTTGCGGATAACAGCCTGGTCCTTGATGTCCTTGCCCTGATCGTGGCGGGCCGCAAACAATGCACGATGGACTGCGGGGAACACATCGGGGAAGCGATCACGGGCAGCGATCCCCCATTGCAGAGCCAGCACCCCGGACTTGCCCGCAGGCTCGTCCCAGACGGCCGCATCCCCATCTTCGACATGCGCCTGGGCCAACGAGAAGGCCACAAAGCGCGGCTCCCACTGGCGTCCGGCTGCCGTGCCGTTGAGTACGGCCTCGTTGGCATTGCGGGCAAACGGGCACAGATAGTCAAACGTGATTCCGAATTTCATTGAGCTGGCTCCGGAGGGTTGATTGCACAGTCCAACTTGTCCGAGACCGTTGTGATTCCCGGATTGCCGAAAGACAGCTAGTCGAAGCTGGGCTCGAGCCGCGAGCTCCCGTTGCGATCCAGTGCTCCGCGCATCGGGGCGGCAACAGAGGTGCGACGCTGCAGCAAGTCAATGCTTGCGGCGAGGATGACTGCATATCCGGCGACTGCGAGGCCGAGATTGATCTGGTACATCATCACAACGATGATTCCAACGTAGGCCAGAGCGGCAAACCGAACCTTGTGCCAGGTAGAGATACGAGGAGAACCGGTCATTCGCTGCACGAAGGCAGCGTCGTCCTGCAGGAGGCCGTTCTCGATCTGTTTCAGAATCTCGGTCTCAGCGCGGTTCATGACGCGTTCCTTCGGCGGTCAGTACTACTCCTGTCGGCAGGATGCCCGGTCGCCAAAGCAGTTTTCTTCTTGGCTCCGGCTGCTAGTTGAAATGCTTCAGGTCGGGCCAGATGTCCGCCAGCTGGCGACTTGGGCTGAGACACAGCACGATGGGTGCCCCTGCCTCTTCGTTGTCGACACCGTCGGGGTTGGTGATCACGCCGACTTCCTCGAGAGCAGGACAGATCGACCGCAAAGTGCCCCCAAAACGGCCGACCCCGATAATCGGGCCGTGCGCTTCGGGAGGGCCCCACAGCCAGTAGTTGTTATGCCCGCTGCTGGCGGCGGGGAGGCCGACCCCGGCACCGAGAACGTCGATAGCGCCCGCTTCGCCGTAGGAGGCGGTGTAGATGACGGTGCTCGCCCGCTGTTCCGGCGGGATCGACTCGTAGACGGCGACCACCTGGTCAATCAGTTCTGGCCAGCCGACCGTTTCACCCAGCTCGCCGGTCGGATCGATACCGGAGGAAGCCGGCAATAGCGGCAGGGCAATGAACAGGCCGACAAACACCCCGAGGGCGGTTGCCCCGGTCATGACTTGCCTGGCCCGCTCGGTGAGGTCCTCTAACCACAGGGCCCCGGCTGCGAGGAGCACCGGATACATCGGCGCCATGTAGTACGACTTGCCGCCCATGACGAGGAAGAAGACAAAGAGGAGCACAAAAACAACTCCGATGGGACGCCACTGGGCCAGGTCGTTGGAGCGGAGCAGCCGCCACCACCCGACAGCGGCCGGGATTATGAGGACGATCGAAAGCAGACCGATCTGCTCAAAGACGAATGCGATCGGGCCGTCGCTGCGGTCGGCTAATGCTTGTGCCATCTCGAGCTGGGGGAATTCGTTGGTTGCTTGCCAGATGAGGTTCGGCGCCGCAATCAGCGCGGCGATGGCAGCTCCTACCCAGGGCCACCTACCGGCCAGAACCCTCCGTCGCACACTCACCAGCAGGGCGGCGAGCACGGAAACCGCAAGGAAGGCAATCAGGTGCTTGTTCTGCAACCCCACGCCAACCACGGCACCAAGTAGAGCCCAACGACGGGGATCGTCACC
>CBDUNF010000262.1:0-3989 GCA_965368515.1 uncultured bacterium | reverse complement strand
CCATTGGCATTACCGGTGCTACGGTCCTCGGCTACTCAATGGGCGGGATGGTCGTGCAGGAATTGGCGCGGCGCCATCCTCGTCACGTCGGGGCGATGATCTTGGCGGCGACGGCGTCATACCCGATCTCCGAAATGCGCATTCCGACCAGAGTTGCGTTCTGGCTGGCCAGAGGCGGGTTTCGGGTAAGCCTCCACGAGATCGCCATCGGCACAGGCGAGGTGCTGCATCGCACCGGGGCCGTGCAGGACAACCATCGCCGCTGGATGCATCAGGCGCTGGTCAAAAGAGATGCCGACCTGTATTACCAGATCGGGGCTGCGGTCTGGCGCTTCGACTCTAGGGAGTGGATTGGAAAACTCCAGCCCCGGGCCATGATCATCATTCCAACCGCCGACGAGATCGTGCCGCCCGATGCCCAGTACGAGATGGCGCGGTTGCTACCCAATGCCGAGTTGATCGAGTTCGATGGCGGTTTGCACGAATCGGTCCTGAATCGCCCCAGCGACTATCTCGAAGTAATCACCCGTTTTGTAGAAGACCGCTAACGATCGCAGCGACGGCGGCGGGTTGCTCGAGAATGACATTGTGGCCGGCGTCTTCGACCAGTTCGGGGCGCTGGCCGCGGAGCCCGGCCATTTCGATCGCCAGACCGGAGTATTTCGAATCCCTGGTTCCGGCGACGAACTTTGTTGGCATCGGGAGACCCGCAATGCGTGCTCTCGAGTCGCCGACCGAAGCCTGGCCCATCCCGCGCAGAGCCGACGCAAGACCCGTTGCCGTGTTCTCCAATCGGGTCGCCCGGTCGGTCTCCCGCTGCTGTTGGCCGAGATGGTCGGTGGCTATGAGGGGGTTCGCCAGCCACTCCTCGATGAAGCGTTCAGTCCCGATCCTCTCGATACGGGCGGCAAGAGCGTCGTCAGCGACACGCCGCAGTTTGCGGGCACGTTCACTGAGCCCGGGTCCTGTGGCGACTAGCACCAGTGAACCGATCACTTCGGGGTTGGTAAGGGCGATCTGCAAAGCGACCCGGCCACCTTGCGAGTAACCCAGCAGCAGCGGTGGAGCAGCGAAATCAGTGAGGTAGTCGGTCACCGCATCAACAGCAGTTCGAGTACTGACCGGCTCGACGGTGGTCCTGCCGTGACCGGGTAGATCGGGCGCCGCAATCGTTTCGCCGATCACCCCGGCCAGCGTCTCGAACATTGCCCCGTGCAGCGTGAAGCCATGGAGGGCAACGATGCGAGCCGAGCCGGTGCCGTGGGTTCGCACCCACAGGTCGCCATGGCGGGTGGCGAACAGGCTCACGGCTGCGCCGGTGGCCTGTACTCCGAGTTGAGCAGCTTGTAGACCATGGTGCCCCCAGCAGCCGCGATCAGAATCAGGATCAGCTTCTTCATGCCCTCAATCATACGGCGATCGCCTGGGGTCGCGGCTAGGAGCCATTTCCCCAATAGTTCATTTGAGGTCAGGAAGAAGCGCGGCCATCCGCGCTAATAGATCGTCGAAGCTGCCCGGTGCAACGATGATCGTGCTGTCGGGGCCGGCACCGAGTCTCCAGTAGCCGGCGAAGGCACCATCGAGAACCGACAAGCGTGATTCTTCCCTTCCGGTGGGGCTGCCAAGCCACACGGATTCCATTGTCCACAGGCTTCGCCTGAGCAGTAGCGCGGCCAGGAGTCGATCGGCCCATTTCGAGGAAACGCCGACAGCCGCGAGTTCAGCCTCAGCGCCCGCCGGGTTGGTTGCCGCCAGTTCCTCGAGTCTGCTGAGCGTCGCAGCCGGAATGTCGAAGCTTCCGCGGAACCGAGGGTGCGGGCGTGGCACCAATCCAACGGCCTGCGCCATGTGGAACGGGAGCAACGGCGGGTCGATCGCCAGCAATTGGAAGCGGCGTCGGTCATCGGTTTGACCGATGACAGCCCGCGGACCGCTTCGCCAGAATGTCGAAAGCCGCGGCGACGACTTTGTATCCGCGCTACTGAGGCGTACCTCGGTGGTGACGACTAGGGATGGATTGGTCATGACGTCGACCAGGCCTGCTACCAGCGGGTCCAGAGAGCCCGTGGCCATGACGCCTCCTGCTCGGAGTTCGTCAACCGCGTTCGCTGCGCAGTGCTTGCCCGCGTGTATCGCAAGGACTGACGGCATGAGCCGCCGCGGAATCGAGAGTGAACGACGGTGATGATCGATTGCGGGAAGATGCTGCGTCATTGTGACCCAGCGACCAGGTCGGTGATCTCCCAGACCGCACCATCGAACGTGAGTGCGACCGTGTAATCGAGATCGTGAGCGATACCCCGCTGATTGGTGGCGGTCACCCGGATGCGCACCCGGTCGCGATCATCGGATCCTTGCGGTGTTGCTACCGCCGAAACGTATGGAGCGGTGGCGAACATCGGGACTCGAGCAGTCGCCGACATGTACCGAGCAACGTCGTCGGCTCCGGTCAGGTAGTGCTCGATGAACGTGGTTGCCGCCGCTGCCTGGTCAGCGGCGACCGGAGCCGTGAATTCATCGGTTCCCGCCGTGGTTGCCGGTGGTGGAATATGGGCGGGGGCGGCGGTGGCAACCGGGCGATCGGAGGCGGTCGAGATGGGGACCAGGAAGTAACGAAGGGGGACCGGCTGGTACTCACCATTCAACGCCTCGAGCGAGTCGACCAACACGGTGACACCCCAGAGATCTTGACCCAGCATCTGGCCGGACACGGTGTGGCTGGAATTGATCCAGGTAGGCGACGGCGGTGGCGCCTCTCCGGTGTAGATGGTCGCAAGGTCGGTCGCCGACGCAGCCCCCGTGAGGTAGAGGCTGGTGAACACCTCGGCGGTTCCGGCAACATCGGCGGGGACAGACAAGAGTGTCGGAACGGGCGAGCCGGTCGCCGTAGGTTCTGGCCGTATCGATGCTGCCGACCAGCCTGCAACGGCCCCCAGGATGAGTGTCGCACCCGCGGCGATTGCTGCCACTCCCTTCCTTGGCCGCGCCGCGGGCTGCGGACCGGATGTTTCGAATGGGGGAATGTCGCAGGGCGGGGATCCGGGCAACTCGGGGGCGGCGTGATCATGAACCGGGGCTCCGAGCACGTCGACGATGTTCATTGCCCGGCCTTGACATGAGGAAGGTCGACCAGCTCGCCGGGAAAGATGAGGTTCGGATCGCCAGACCGGAGGGTATCTCGGTTGGTCTCAACGAGAAGCTGCCAATACTCGGTGACAACGTCTTGTGGGGGCTCGACGCCAAGAACCGTCTCGAGATGACCGGAGGCGATGCTCCACAGGTTGTCACCACGACTGACCGTGTGCCACCGTGCGGGCTCCGCAATGGCTGAAGTGGTCACGATCGGCGGTGCCCCGGGATCTGCGATTGGTGACGGATGCGGTGGCACAAATCGCACGGCCGGCCTCGATGCAGGTCTCTCGTTGCCACCGGTCACCGGGCCAGCCGTTGGGGCTGTGCTGGTCACGTGCGGCACTGGAATCCCGTCGGATCCGTCGAATACAACTGTGGGAGGAGCGATCGCCTCCGTTGTTGCAAGCGCGGGGCTGAGTGGAGCAGCCGCGATCGAGACTGCCACTGCGGTGGCCAGGGTCCTGTCGACCATCTTGCGAACTCCCGGCAGCGTGAGAAGCGCGGCCCAGTGCGGACGACGCTCTCGGCCCCGCACACCGGTCATGGCGTAGAGGGAGGTAGTTGCCAGAAGCCAGTATCCGATGACCAAGCCGATCGAACGCAGGGCTGCGCCCACAACGTATTCCGTCGCTGAACCATCAACCCAATCCACCGGGTTGCTCCAGTCGATGGCGAGAGCATCAACACCGCCGAGCTTGTGGAGTCCCACCACAAACGCGGCGGTGATTCCCACAAAAACGAGAAGTTCAGTATGCGAAGCCCTGCTGTCCATACCCGCACCCTACGACATGCAAAGAATTGTTGTCAATATCTAAATACGATTGACAATCGTTAAACATCGTCATATGGTCCGAATG
>CBDUNF010000261.1:0-4036 GCA_965368515.1 uncultured bacterium | reverse complement strand
TGCGCACGTAATCTGTGAAGCGGACTCGTGATTCCATGTCCGCCTTCTCGTACGATCCGAACTCGCCCATAAGCAGCGGTATTCCGGTCTGATCTGACCATCCTGCGGCGACATCCATGACCTGCAGGATTGGTTCGGTGTCCTCGGGGCGGCCTTCCCACGTTGTGCCTAGCCAGGCATCCGAACCGGAAACCCACTCCGCTCCCTGGTGAGTGAATTGGAAAGGCTCGTACATGTGGAATGTCCCGATCAGCGCAGGGTCATCTGGCAATTCGAGGTTGCTCAGCTCCCAAGCGCTGTTCCAGAAACCGGGTCCGACGATGACCATGCGATCCGGATTAGTAGCCCGGACCACGGCCAACGCGGCTGGAATGATCTCGTTCCATACCTCGGTGGTGAGCGACCCGTGTGGTTCATTCTGCAGCTCGAAGAACACGTCCCGTGGGGCAGCGGAGAAGTGAGCCGCAATCTGTTCCCAGATCGCCAAGAATCGCGGCGTGTTGCCTGCGGGGTCCGAATACAAATCCTCGAAGTGGTGGAAATCGATGATGATGGCCAGGTCCGCAGCCAACGCCAGGTCGACTAATTCGTCGATTCTGGCCATGAATGTCGGATCGATCGTCCAGGGATCCGTGGCGGCAGCACGGGTCTCCCACCTAATCGGGAGTCGGATGGAGTCAAAGCCCGCTGCCGCGATTGTTGCGAAGAAGTGTTCCTCGATGACCATCCCCCACTCGCCTTCATAGTTCGGCGACTCGAGGGCATTGCCGAGGTTCACGCCGCGACCCAAACGAGCCGCCGCTTCGGCAGCCGTCCAAGACTCCTGTGCTGCCGCCGGCTGAGCCGGCAAGAGCATTGCAGTGAGCGCCAGAACAACAGCACCGACTCTGATCATCTCTTCCTCCACAACAGGTGATGACTGAGACTATGCCGGAAGCCGTCGCTAGCTGAAGATCTTGTCGATCTTGTCCTTGTGCTCATCGGTCAGAGCAGCCAGCACCTCGAGCGCACCCAGGTTCTCGTTGAGCTGGTCGAGGCGTCGAGCACCAAGGATCACGGAGCTGACGTTGGGATTGGATGCAGTCCAAGCCAAGGCCAGCTGACCCGGGGTGCACCCAACGTCCTTCGCAACGGCAAGGAAACCATCGACCTTGGCGAGATTCGCAGGATCGGTGAGGAATTCCTTCAAGAACTCGACGCTCTCCCCGCGGCTCCCCTCCGGGATACCGTCCTGGTACTTGCCGGTCAGCAGACCCGACGCAAGCGGACTCCACGTGGTCAGCCCAAGGCCAATGTCCTCATAGAGGCGGGCGTACTCAGTCTCCACCTTCGTCCGATTGAACAGGTTGTACTCGGGCTGCTCGACAACCGGCTTGCGAAGATGGTGCCGCTCGGCAATCTCCCAGGCCGCTCGGATCTCCTGCGCCGACCACTCAGAGGTTCCCCAATAGAGAGCTTTGCCCGATGCAACGATGTCCGACATCGCCCACACGGTCTCTTCGATTGGTGTATTGGGGTCGGGCCGGTGGCAGTAGACCAGGTCGACATGATCAAGCTGCAGCCGCTCGAGAGACTTATCGATGCTTTCCATCAAGTACTTGCGATTCAGGGTGAAATAGGCGTTGGGGACGTCACGATGGATGCCCCAGAAATACTTGGTCGAAACCAGATAGGTATGGCGATCCCAGCCGAGCTCCTTGAGTGCGTTACCCATCACCGTCTCGGCCTCGCCACCCGCATAGACCTCGGCGTTGTCGAAGAAGTTCACGCCTGCCTCGTAGGCCGCGTTCATGCAGTCGAGGCTCTCCTTTTGCTCCATCTGGCTACTGAACGTCAACCATGAGCCATAGGAGAACACGCTGACTTTGAGCCCGGCGTTTCCCAACCTGCGGTACTGCATTTCCATCTCGTTCCCTTTCAGCGCTGCAATCCCAACACCATAGGCACGGGATCATCACCCTCGACCGGGACCACGCCGCCGCTGGGGATCACTCGTTGCGGAGACGCCGGATGATGTCTTGGACGACCTCGTCGACGGTGAGGTCGTCGGTGGGGACCTGCTCGAATACTCGATAGGCCGCGGCCCTTTCCGCCAATAGCTCCGCAACGCGGGCTGCCGGGCTATCACCCGACAGCAGCGGACGCTCCGCGCCGTCCTGATCGGCGACTCGCCGGACGACTTCGTCGGGCTCGGCGGTCAAGCAGAACACGCGGGCGCCGCTGCCCAGAATCACGGCAATCTCCGGATCAAGCATCATCCTTCCGCCGGTCGAAACCACGAGCCCCTGATGCCCGGCAAGCTCGGTCGCTATCTGATGCTCCATCGCACGGAAGGCCTCTTCGCCATCCGTGCGAAATATCTCGTAGATAGGACCATGGCGCTCCTCAATGAGCGCATCGGTATCGACCCATTCGTAGTCCAACGCATCGGCAAGCAGCCGACCCACCGCACTCTTGCCGGTCGCCATGAAACCCGTCAGGACAACGCTTTTTCTAGTCATCAGCATCGATGGTAGGCGCTGCTGTCGTCATTGCACGTTCTGGACAAATGACTCTCACACCAAGCCATTTGACCCTATCGACAGACGCCCCCGATCCATACGGTGTAGCCGTTCACACAAAATCGATCGTTGAAGGGGTCTGCCATGGCCGATGCGGCCAGCCGTTGGAAAGTTGTTGTAGGAGCAGTGCTGATTCAGCTCTGTCTTGGCGCCATCTATGCGTGGTCGGTCTTCACCCCCGACCTCAAGGACGCAGGATGGACAAACGCAGAGACTCAGATCGTGTTTGCGACAGGCCTCGCCCTGTTCGCTCTCGTCATGGTCTTTGCGGGTCGCAAGCTTGCAACCTGGGGACCGCAGCGCCTGGCGTTTGCGGGCGGTATCACTCTTGGTATCGGCTACTTCCTCGCCGGTCTCACCGGCGGAACGAGCGTCTGGGGCGTCTGGCTCGGTGTCGGCCTGAGCGGTGGCGCCGGAATCGGCCTCGGCTACGTTGTCCCGATCGCCGTCGGCATGCGTTGGTTCCCTGATCGCAAGGGCATGATCTCAGGCGTCGCCGTCGCCGGCTTTGGCTTCGGCGCCATGGGTTGGGTCAAGATCGCCGGTTCGTGGGGCAACCTCATCGACAACATCGGCCTCGACGGCACATTCATGGTCTATGGCGTTGCCTTCGGAGTCCTGGTGGTCATCGGCAGCATGTTCATGAAGATGCCGCCCGAGGGCTGGCTCCCCGACGGCTTTGTTCCCCCGCAGGCAGCTGGAGCCGGGGGCGACGACTTCACGCCCAGGGAAATGCTGCGCACCCCACAGTTCCACCTCATCTCCCTGACGTTCCTGGTTAGCGCCGGCGCCGGCCTCATGGCGATTGGCCTCATGAAGCTCTATCCGCCTGAGGCACTCGTGGACAACGGCTTCACCGTCGACAACGCAGACGCCATCGCGGGTACGGCAATGGCCGTGTTCTTCAGCCTCGCCAACGGGGTCGGACGGCTCGCCTGGGGCATCCTCGGCGACAAGCTCGGACGGAAGCGCTCTGTCATCACCATGGCCGCCAGCCAGGGTGTGTTCCTTCTGCTCTTCACATCGATGGCCGGCAACGAGTACACGCTGTATCTGTTTGCGACGCTCATTGGATTCAACTTCGGCGGCAACTTCGCCCTATTCCCTGCTCTGACGGCAGACGAGTTCGGGACTGGAGCGGTTGGCACGAACTACCCGTGGGTGTTCCTGTCGTACGGGGCCGGCGGCATCATCTTCCCGATTTTGGGTGGATGGCTCGGCGACGCCGAGAACTTCCCGCTTGCGTTCACGATCACCGGGGTGCTGTGTCTACTCGGTGCCGTGGCGGCATACCTGGTCTTCCCGCCACGACATGATGAGGCCACCCAGCCTTTCAGCGTGCACGGTTTCTTCCACAACCTGCACCTCTTCGAGAAGGAAGGGTCGTCGGCTTCCTAACCAGCCAATGAGAACAGAGAAGCGGGCCGTCATCCCTCCCTCCCTCGACGGCCCGCTTTTCTTTGCCCAAACAAACA
>CBDUNF010000260.1:0-4045 GCA_965368515.1 uncultured bacterium | reverse complement strand
CGGCGGGGAGTGGTTGCTTGGTGCGGCTCCACTGTTTGGGGGACTGCCCGTACATGCGTTTGAACTCTCGGCTGAACTGTGAAGGACTTGCGTACCCAACTTCGATAGCGGCTTCGTTCACGGTCATGCCTCCGGCCATCCTCATGGCGGCGTTGTTGAGCCGTATGCCCTTCACGAACTGGATCGGCGACATCGTGGTGGCTTGCTTGAACTTGCGGTGGAAGACGGCCCTGCTCATGCCCACTTGTGCGGCCATGTCCGCGATCGTGATCTCTTCGTTGAGGTGCGACGAGACATGCTCGATCACTCGGGCGATTTCGTTGCCCACTCCGAAGGAGCGCATCGCCGCAGCTCCTGCATCCCCTTTCAGGACGGCGTAGTACACCTCCCGTAGCCGACCGTCACCGAGCACTGCGGTGTCTGTCGGGTTGTCGCCCAGTTGCAGCAGCCGCAGCAGCGCTTCGGTGAACGCGTCGTCCCACCTAGCGAGGGCAAACCCCCGTGGGAGCGGGCCGCCCCTGGGTTCCCGGATGGCACCGGCTGCGCTCTCCATCTCGATTGCGAGCTCGGTCATCACTCTCGGGTCCAGGGTGATCTGGACTCCGAGGAGAGGATCGTCCGGCGACGCCATCGGTGTCCCCGCCTCAACTGGCAGCGAAATCGCGCAACACAGGTACTGGCTGCTGTCGTACATGTGGGACGTGCCGTCCAGGATGGCTTCTTTGGTTCCGCTGACGATGGCGATCACGGTGGGTTCGTACACCGCGGGAGCGCAGCGAATTGATTCGGTGACGCGGAAGAGTTGCACGCCCTTCACCCCGGTCTCCACCAAACCGTCCTCGCTGACCCTGTCGTCGATCAGTTGCCGAATCTGCTGCTTGCTCATGCCTGCAACGTAACGCCACGAGACCCACATGGCAAGATCAGTGAGAGGATTAGGCATATTTTAGCGATGATTCGGTCTAGGCATGTTCACCGACGAGAGTTATCGTCGAATCGAACATCAGGAGCTACCCGGTCCGCCGGGGCAGGTGAGACCGCCGGGGGAGTGCTTCGCATTGCCTGAGACCGAGACGACGTGCTGCGAGATCAAAGACTTCTTACACGGGTTTCGACCGGCAGAAGTTCTCGTACCTGTTCGTCGACATCGAGGGCTGGACGTAATCCGAGATCCTGTCAGGGGAGATCTCCATCGTCGAGCCGGGGGAGCGCCACACGCAAAGCAGACCAACAACCCAACAACGACAGGAAAGAATCAATGGCAGACACAACAGCATTCGGACCTCGAGGCTGGACACCCGCCCTCCTCGGTCCCCAGAACGGCAAGACCCTTCTCATCACCGGTGCCAACTCCGGCACGGGATTCGAGGCGACGCGGATCCTGCTGGGCAAGGGCGCCAAGGTCGTGATGCTAAACCGCAGCGCCGAGCGATCCGAGGCCGCCGTGGCGAAGCTGAAGGAGGAATTCGGGGCGGGCGCTGAGGTGTCGTTCGTGCGGATGGACCTCGCAGAGCTCGACAGCGTGCGCGACGCCGCCGCGGAGGTTTTGGAAACAGTTCCCCGGATCGATGCCCTCATCTGTAACGCCGCCATCGCGCAGGTGCCCACCCAGAAACTCACCGTGGACGGCCACGAGAGCATGCTCGGCACGAACCACTACGGCCATTTCCTGCTGAGCGGCCTGCTCTTCGACCGGATCGAGGACTCGAAGGGCCGCATCGTGGTGGTCGCCAGCCTCGGCTACAAGATGGGGATCCGCACGATCCAGTTCGACGACATGAACTGGGACGAGAACTACCACCAGAACAAGACGTACTCCCAGAGCAAGCTGGCGCAGATGATGTTTGCCTACGAGCTACAGGACCGGCTGGAAGCGGCGGGCAAAAACGCCAAGGTCTATGTTTGCCACCCGGGCTCGTCGCGCACATCCCTCATCGCGACCAGCGGCAACCTGCTCACGAGGGTCATGTTCCGGCTCATGTCCATGTCGCCGATGGTCCAGTCGGCCGAGAAGGGGGCCTATCCCGAGGTGATGTGCGCCACCGAAGACGGCCTGGAACCCCGGGCCCTCCATGGACCCACCGGCAGGAAAAAATGGGTCGGCCCGGTCGGGGAGGGCACACTCGAGCCCTTCGCCTACGACAAGCCCGTCATGGAACGGCTCTGGGACCTCTCGGAGAAGGAAACCGGTTTCGACTGGAACCTCTGATCGAGCATTGGTAACAGCAAGAAGAACACGCCGCCGAGCGTCGCTCGACGCGACACATCCCGGGCGCACGTCCGGCGCGGCTTCTTTCAATCCCGATGCCGTCCCGGCCGACTGGGCTCCATAAGCCCCACTGCCGACGTCTACGAACGACAACGCTGAACCGACAGCACCACCCCGGATTTCGAGTCGACCGATACTGAAGCATTGACTTCACTCACAGTTCAAACCATACTGAAGGCGATGGTTCAGTACGATGTGGATGCGGTGTTTCGGGCGCTCGCCGATCCGACGCGGCGCGCAATGCTGGAAAGTCTCGATGCCGGGCCGGCCACAGTCACCATGTTGGCCCAACCGTTCGATGTGAGCCTCACGGCCATCACCCAGCATGTCCGAGTCCTCGAACAGGCGGAGTTGATTACATCGGTGAAGCAGGGCCGCCAGCGCATCTGCTCACTCGACCGGGACACGCTGGGTCGAGCGGAGAGTTGGCTCACCGAACGGCGACTGTCCTGGGACCGGCGACTCGATCGCCTCGAACAACAGCTTGAACGACCCGATGCCAACCCTGACCGCGTGAAAGGCCTTGATTGATGACAACGCAGATCGTCCACGACACCCTCCGGTTCGAAAAAGCCTTCACCCAACCACCGAGCGTCGTGTTCGCGGCGTATGCGGATGTCGATCAGCGGGCGGTGTGGAGCGCCCCAACCGACGACGAGATTGTGATCTTCGAGTCCCACGACTTTACGGTCGGTGGGGTCGACCGGTTCATCTGCGGGCTGAAGGAGTCGCCGAACTTCGCCGGCACGACACGTTACGAACACATAGTCGACGACGAAGTGATCGTGTTCAGCGAACGGCTCGTCACCACCGTCGGTGATCTGCTGGCGATGTCACTGGTCACCTGGGCCGTCGCCGCCGACAGCTCGGGCGGCACGGTGTTGACGATCACCGACCAAGTGACCTCTGCTGCCGGGGACGGCCCGATCGAGGGGAGCCGACAAGGCTACAAGGCGATCCTCGAGCAACTCGACGCCTACCTCTCGGCCCGATGACACGCCGAGGCGCTGACGAGTTGACCGCCCTCCGATTGGCACTCGACGACACCCGACATCACATCTTGGGGGTCGTCGACGCCCTTAACGATGAGCAGCTCCGCACCGCGGTGTTGCCGTCGGCGTGGACGCCGCTCGAATTGGTGCGGCACCTCACGCTGGGTGACGAGCGTTACTGGTTTAGCAGCATCATCGGCGGCGGCGACCTCGACTGGGTACCCACCGGGGAAAAAGCGGATTGGCAGGTCCCGGCCGACATGACCCCGGCGTCGGTGATCGACGCCTATCGCAGACAGATCGCCGCATCGAACGACGCTCTCGACAGGATCGACCCAGATGATCCACCTCACAGACGTGATCCGCTGTGGGACACATGGGGTGTCGATTTCGCAAACGTCAGGGTGATCGTATTGCACATGATCATCGAGACCGCCACCCACGCGGGCCACCTCGATGTCGCAGCCGAACTCCTCGACGGACGCCAGCACCTCGTCATGGACTGAGCACATTCCTCGGGCGACGATCTCGAGAATCCGGGTGTTCGAATGCCGATATCGGCATAAGTGGTCCAAGCTGCCCGACACCGGCTGTCCAACCACTAGCAGCGTCATCGACCTTCATCGGCGCACCAGGCGCTGGGATCTGTCGCTCGACAACGCTGAAGCTCACACCAAATCCCGGGATTCTGTAGAGCTGGCCAAGCGCCGCCGAATCGCTTGTCGCGTACCGACAAGCCGAGGTGGTTGTTGTCGTCGCCTGCGGGCTCGATCGTCGCTTCGGG
>CBDUNF010000259.1:0-4077 GCA_965368515.1 uncultured bacterium | reverse complement strand
TTGTCGGTGAGACGGTTCCCGCCAACAAGCAACTTGGCGCCCTTGGCCACGGCATCGCGGACCTGCCGATCTACCTTGGCAAGCGAAGGTTCGTCGACGAGGGGACCGATTGTGACACCTTCGTCCAGACCGTTACCGGCGCGCATTTTCCGTACCCGTTCCTCGAGCACCTGAGCAAAGGTAGAAGCGATGCTGTGGTGGACATAGATCCGGTTGGGGCTGATACACGCCTGCCCCGTATTCAAGAACTTGACCAACGACACACCCTTGGCGGCATACTCCGGGTCCGCATCATCGAACACGATGAACGGGGCATGGCCGCCTAGTTCCAGGGAGAGGCGTTTCATGTTGTGTGCGGCTCGGGCCGCCAGCATTGTTCCGACCTCGGTCGATCCAGTGAAGGTGATTTTGGAAACCTTGGGGTTCTCAACGAACTCCTCGCCGATCTGAACCGGATCCGCAGCTGGGACGAGGTTGGCCACTCCGGCGGGGATACCCGCGTCGTGGATGACGTTGAAGACCTCCATGGCGCACAAGGGCGTCTGTTCGGCCGGCTTGAGGACGATCGTGCACCCGGCGGCCAGGGCCGGTGCGACCTTGCGGGTAATCATCGACACGGGGTAGTTCCAGGGGGTGATCGCCGCTACGACGCCGACCGGTTGCTTGAGGACCATGAATCGCTGATCGCGCCGCGGGGCCGGCAGGATCTCTCCGTATACCCGCTTGGCTTCCTCGGCGTACCAGAGAAAGAAGTCTGCGGCGTATTGGACCTCGTTGCGGGCGGCCTTGAGCGGCTTGCCTTGTTCCTCGGTCATGAGCCGGGCCAGGGCTTCTTTGCGTTCCATCATCAGCTCATAGGCTCGATGAAGATACGCGGAGCGTTCGTAGGCGGTGAGTCGCGACCATCCGCTGAAAGCGACGTGCGCAGACAAGATGGCTGCGGCCGCCTCCTCCCGGGTGCCGTCGGCGACATCGCCGATGGTTTCACCGTTTGCGGGGTTGGTCACCTCGAAGCTCGATCCAGATCGGGATCCCCGCCACTCGCCATCGATATAGAGCATGTCACCCTCCTCAGCGGAGAATACATGCCGGACCGGGCACTACCTGGGCTTCATGCCGTGAGCTGCCATCGCTTCATCTGGTGCGGCACAGATCGCACGGCTGGTCGCCATCACCGACATGGGAAGGGAGAGCTGGAACGACGTCCAGCGACCATCATGACCGTAGGTGACGTCTCCTCCCATCATCCTCGCCAGTTGTCGACTGACCGTGAGGCCAAGACCTACGGAGTCGGTGCGCCCCGGGCGGTCGTGGGCGCGCCCGTACGCGGTGAAGATGCTATCGATGCTGTTGTCGGGGATGGCGGGGCCATCGTCCTCGACCGCAACAACACCCATCACTCCCCGCAGCCAAATCCGCGCTCGCTTGTTCTCGCCGCCATAGCGGGCTGCGTTACTGACGAGGTTGCGCAGAACCTGCCGGACCCGAACCGGGTCACCGACCACGGTCACCTGCTCGGCGCTCGAGATGAGCTCTATGTCATCGGGAATAACCGCGGCCAATTCGTATACGAGATCGACTTCACCGACTACCAGGGCGAGGTGCCCCGAGCCGGCCCGGGCGGCCACCAGCAGATCGTCGACAAGTGCCGCGACCTCATCGCCCTGCTGGACGATCATGCCGATGAACTCCCGCTTCTCTTCGTCTGTCAGCCCATCGGGATCGTCAGCGAGCGTGTGGGCGAGGCCAACGACCGCGGTGAGGGGAGTGCGCAACTCGTGGCTAACGCTCGCAACGAATCTGTCCTTGTCGGCCAGGAGGCGGTCCTTGTCGGCACTCAATTGCTCCTGGTGGATGCGGAGCCGATGCATCTCGGCACCTGCCTTTAGCTGGGTCCAAACGGCGGGGACGGAGGCGAGGAAGGCAACAACTGCGGCCAGGAGAAGAGAGTCTCCCGGATTCCTCTGCTGACTGTCCATGAACAGGGTGATCCCGGTGGCGACGCATCCGAGAGTGAGAAACCCGATTGCGGAGGCTATGGCGGCGCGGGCCGGGACGAAGTGGAACAGGATGAAGACGTGCGCCACCGCAACAAACATCGTGATCTCAGGGGAGTCTGCAACGACGGTCATGCCGAGGTAGAGGACCGTGTCAAAGACGATCATCTCCAGCAGGGACCCGCTCCTTCTGAGCCCGGAGTGCAACAGGATGAGGCTGGCCATGACGACAATCCCGCCGACGGTGATCAACGGGTATTCAAACCGGGCAGCCATCAGAATCGCCGCAAACGGGATGAGGGTATTCGCAGTGATGCGCGTACGCCGATAGGTTGTTCGGTATTGCTTCAGCTCTACCGCAGGTCTTCCCGACCTCACGAATGAGCTGAGATCATCTGGTGGATCCACGAGATCACCGTCGGCCGTACCTCAGCGATATTCAGCGGTTGGTACCGACGGCTCGACCCAGTCGGCGCTCAGTTCTCATGTACTTCTTAGACGCAGGCAAGCATCGGTTTAATACGATGAACGAGAGTCAGTTGGACAACGTCCTTGTAGAAGGGATCGACTGAATGAGTGTTAAAAGCTTGCGAACCGGTGTTGCGGCCGCCATGGGTGGGGCTGTGCTGCTTGCCGGTCTGATCGTGGGCGCATCTATTGCCCTAGCCGACGACGCCGACACCGATGTTCCTGATGCCACCAGTGGTGAAGCTGTTGAGCGCTGCCATGACTTCTTCCGTGACCGTGCGCACATGTTTGGGGGAAACCTCGAAGATATCGCCGCCGAACTCGAGACGACTCTGGAGGACCTCCGCGAGCAGTTGGCCGACGGCGCCACCCTGGAAGACATTGCCACCAAAGCCGGGATCGATCTCGATGCGGTCTTGGCGGAATTGCGCGACGGGGCACTTGCTGCTGTTGACGAGCGTGTTGCTGCCGGCACCTTGACGGAGGAGCAAGGCGACGCCATCAAGGAACGCATCGAGTCCTTTGACCCGGGCACGATGCGCTTCGGAGGTCACCGGTTTGATGGCAGGATGCCAGAAGGGTTTGATTTTGGACGTGGCTTCGGCGACCTGCGCGGCCTCTTTGGCGACCTGGATCTCGATATCGACCTCAGCGAACTACGGGAGTTGCTCGAGTCAGGAATGAGTCCGGAGGAGGCTCTTGCGGAGCTGGGCATCGATCTCGACACGGTGATCGCTGATGCTCAGGCATCCGTCTTGACGCATCTTGATGAGTTGGTGGCGGATGGAACCCTGTCACAAGAACGCGCCGACCAGATCAAAGAGATGATCGAGGGGTTCGACCTGAGCGAGGGTCTTCCGTTTGATCCTCGTGGCTTCGGCTTCAACTTCGAGGACTTTGATTTTGAGGGCTTTGATTTTGAAGGCTTCGACTTCGACGGCTTTGGGTTCGATCGATTCCACGGGCCCCATGGCCATGGCTTCTTTGGCGGTGACGACAACACAAATGCCGAGGGTGCCGGCTTCAGCGCCTAGGTCTCCCAACACGACCAGGTGGCGTCTGCAAACTCCCCACGCAGGCGCCATCTGGCGCGTCTGAAGGTATTGAGAACACCGCTAATCGGTGGGATCAGGCTCCGCCGTCGAACTCTTCGTACAGGATCGGGCCGGGCTCAGCGTTGGCCATCTGTTGGGCGACGTCCGCCGGGACCGGACGATTCAGGGTGTCGACATGTACCACTTGCGGGAAGTAGTCGTCGAGTTCCGACTCGTCGTAGTCGGCGTAACTGATGATGATTACCTTGTCACCGGGGGAGACGAGCCGGGCTGCTGCACCGTTGAGACAGATGTCTCCGGGGCCACCCTGGATGGCATAGGTAACCAGTCGGTTGCCGTTGTCGATGTCGAGAACGTGGACCTGTTCCATTTCTCGGATGTCGGCCAACTTCATCAGGTCGACGTCGAGCGTTATGGATCCCACGTAGTTGAGGTCGGCGTCCGTGACGGTCGCCCTGTGGATCTTTGACTTCATCATGCGTCGCCGCATGGTTGCTCCTTTTGCTTGGCGCCGCCGGGACGGTCGCCCTACGTTTCGCACTACTGAACAATAGTGT
>CBDUNF010000258.1:0-4129 GCA_965368515.1 uncultured bacterium | reverse complement strand
CGGAGTAGCGGGTGCCGTGGTCAACCTGGCTTTGGTCACCCTGGGACCGGGGGACACTGTTGCTGCATTTGCGCTCAGAGTCGCAACGGGTGTTGCGTTAGCCGGGGTGTATCCCAGCGGGCTGAAGGTGATGGCTGGTTGGGTCGACCGCGGCCGGGGGATGGCACTTGGGGTGCTGGTTGGCGCTTTGACTGTGGGGAGTGCCGGGCCCCATCTGATTCGCGGCCTCGGCTTCGGTTGGCAGGGGGTTCTGGTTGGAGCAAGCGTGTTGGCTCTGGTCGGTGTTGGCGTGCTTGGAATACTGGTCACAGACGGTCCCTACGACACGGCGCCGGTGCGATTCTCATGGGGGCAGGTCGGAGCGGTTATCAGCAATCGAGGAGTGCGTCTCTCGACCTACGGCTATCTCGGGCACATGTGGGAACTCTATGCCATGTGGACTTGGACGACCGCCTTCCTAGCCGAGTCTGCGCTTGCTGCCGGGGTTGGGGATGGCTGGGTCCCGAGCGCTACTTTCGCCATCATCGCCGCTGGCGGTCTCGGTGCATGGCTGGCCGGCGTGTTGGCCGATCGGCGGGGGCGCACAGTGGTGGCGGGAGGCGCGATGGCCGTTTCTGGAACGTGCGCTCTGGTGACGCCCGTGCTGTTCGGACTGACACCGTGGATCGTCGTTTCCGTGTTTCTAGTCTGGGGTGTCGCGGTGGTTGCCGATTCGGCGCAGTTCTCGGCGATGGTGACGGAAACCGCGGACGATAGCTACCGAGGTACAGCTCTCACGCTGCAGACGGCGGTGGGGTTCTTGTTGACGCTCGTTACCATCCGCGGCGTGCCGGTTCTGGCGGGTCTGTGGGGTTGGCGGTGGGCGTTTCCGTTGCTAGCTATCGGGCCAGCGCTCGGCGTGCTGGCCATGCTCCGCCTGCGGAGATCAGAGCATGCCTCGCAGCTTGCCGGTGGGATGGGCTAGGAATGTGCCGTGGCGGCGTCCGTCGCCTGGGCCCCCCATCAGTGCGGGCAGCGACTTTTATCGGGAAGAGGGGTCGCTTTGTCGGTGTTGCTAGGTATACGCAACCGAGGAGGGCCGAATGGATACCGCCGAGTACCAGCATTTTGCATGGCTGGCGCGTTCCTTCGGCCGTACCGACTACCTACCGCTCACGGCGTCGGATCTCGATGCGCTGGGCGGCGCCGGGTCCTACGTAGAGAAGTATCCCGGCACTCACCTGTTTAAGGAGGGCGAGGAGTCGTCCCGCGCATACGTCATCCAGCAAGGAGACGTCGAGCTCTACCGCACGCGCACGAGCGGCCCACGAGTGGTCGGGCGGGTGCGTCCTGGCGCGGTCATTGGGGACATCGCCATGTTCCAGGGCCACCCGTATATCTCGTCAGCCCGTGCCATCACCCGGGTCCGCGCCTATCGGCTGGAACGCGCCAAGCTGCTGCCTCTCCTGATCGAGCACCCCGTTATCGCTATGAGGTGGCTGGTTGCCGGGCTCAGCCAGTTGGAGGCGACGCAGCAACGGGTCATTCGTCTCATGCATCGCACCGTCAAAGAGCAGGTAGCAGAAGTACTGCTGGATGAGGCGGACGATTTCGGCGAGGTCCACCTGAGCCAGAGCAGCCTTGCCGATCTGCTCGGTGCGAGCCGTCAGTCGGTAAATGAGGCTCTGGCCACCTTCCGAACAGACGGTGCCATCGAAACGGGCTATCGAATGATTCGTATCGAAGACCGGACCGCGCTGGCTTCAGTGTCGGGGCGGTAGATGTCGTCTCACGCCGCCGATTCACGCCGGTTGTATACGGCGAACGATGCGATCAATGCGCCGCAGAGAGCGCCGACAGCAGCAAGGGTCACAGCCTCGGCAAGCGCCCCGCCATACGGCAAAAGGGTGGGACCTCGAAGCAAGTCGATTGTGGCCAGGATGATCGCAGTTGCAAGCGAGAGGCCGAATCCGGCTGCTGTTGCTCGGAGGAGATCGGTTCGGTTGGCGCTCCTGGCGACAGCCGGAACGATCCCAGCAGCGAGCAGGGGGGCGACGTGATAGGTAGACGTGGGTTGCAGCGCGGCGCCAATCACCCAGACGAGCGCCAAAAAGGCGCCGGTCGTGAGAGCTCTTGGTTGCTGTGTCTGTATGGAGTGCATGCCTATCCAAGGCAACGATCGGTAGATTCGATGGCAACTGTGTCGGATTGGCGACAGTTTGGAGTAGCGGCCGATGCTGACAGGGTTGGTTGCGGTAACGGCTGTATTGGAAACCCATTATGAGAAGAATCGCTTTGACCTTCGTGGCCCTGGGCCTGATCGCCGCCGCATGCGGAGATGGATCTGCCGAGACCACCACAACCCAAGCTGAGGTAGCTGTGACTACACAAGACACCTCCACCGCCTCCACGGCCGCTCCCGCTTTGGGTGTACTGCCTGAGGGCCCGTCGGCGCTCGAGACGTCAACGGCGCCCGAGTTTCCGGCTGCGCTTGTCGATCCCGCCGAAATCATCTCCGGTGGCCCGCCACCCGACGGTATACCGCCGCTAGACGATCCCGTCTTCATCGCTGTCGACGCCGCGCTCGATCTACTTGACGACGCAGAGCCGGTGGTAGCAATCGAAATCGACGGTGACGCCCGCGCCTACCCGGTACAGGTCATGATCTGGCATGAGATCGTCAATGACACGGTCGGGGGAGTCCCCGTATCGGTGACGTATTGCCCGCTTTGCAACTCAGCGGTCAGCTATCGCCGTGAGATTCGTGGCGTCGAAACCACCTTTGGCACCTCGGGCCGGCTATTCGCTTCGGCGCTTGTTATGTACGACAGAGCAACCGAGACGCTGTGGACGCACTTTGATGGCAAGGGAGTGGTTGGACTGCTCGCAGGCGAACAACTCGAGATCATCGCATCTCCGCTGATGTCGTGGAACGAGTTTCGTTCGGCCTATCCGACCGGACTCGTTCTCGATCCGACCGCGACAGGGTTTGATCGGGACTATGGGCGAAATCCCTATGTCGGTTACGACGATGCTGATACCGCACCGTTCTTGTTCCGCGGTGCTATCGACGATCGCTCGCTCCCCAAGCAGCGGGTAGTCGGCATCAATCTTGGCGGCGATACCGCAGCATTCACACTCGAGGCAATCAGCGGCGATGGTGCCGCGGCCACGAACACGGCGGTCGGAGGGACTGACATCGTGATCCTGTGGAAGGCCGGACAATCCACGGCTCTCGAGGAGGACCGGGTTGACAACGGCCGGGACGTCGGCACAGTCGGCGTGTTCGTCCCGAGCGCCAACGGACGGGCGCTGACGTTCGCCGCGAGCGACGGCGTGATTACCGACCGCGAGACCGGCTCCGTGTGGAACGTCTCTGGTGAAGCGACCGAAGGTGAGTTGGCCGGGTCCCGCCTCGAACGCATCGCTCATCTCGACACGTTCTGGTTCGCCTGGGCGACGTATCAGCCGGGAACCATCTTGGTCGACACCATCGAGTGATCGGCACAATGCCACCATCACCAACGTCATGGTCTAATCTATTGTCACTGTGACGATATCTGGCGAACCAAGACGCTGCGATTGGTGTGGTGAAGAGTTCGCTGCGGCGCGTGGCCCGGGAAGACCGGCAAGATACTGCCGCAGGTCGCATCGACAACGGGCCTTTGAAGCGCGCCGGCTCGCAGGGGAGCGGGGCATCAGGAGCGACGAGGTGCTGATCTCCCGGCGGACCTGGGAGGCGTTGCGCGATGCCCTCTACCGGCTCGAAGCCGCATCCGAGGACGTAGCGATGGACTTGCTCGCAGGGCGACCAACGAAGGCAGAGTATGTCGAAGCACTGGCCCACCTGACCACTGCCGTGCGTGACCTGCAGGAGGTGGCCGTTGAGCCGCTGGCGCTTGGCGATTCCTGATCAGATTTGATCCGCCTGCACGAACGATTCAATTCGCAACACCCGCATCGCACCCCTGACCAAAACCGGCAGGAATGGCCATGCATCGGTTCGGTCCACAATCCTTGCGTTTGCCATCTTCATGAGAGTGCCCTTCCGATCAACGTCGAACGACTCGGCGGCGAGGATATTCCGAACCCAATCCGCCGTCAGGCCGTAGGTTGGGGTGAGGATGAGGCCGCTACTGGTGCGGAAGCC
>CBDUNF010000257.1:0-4173 GCA_965368515.1 uncultured bacterium | reverse complement strand
TCACAGGCTATGTGACACCTGCCGCATGAAATGCACATCTCCTGGTCAATCCGCGCCTTCGTCACATAGTTGAGATTGAGATACTGCCAGTCGGTTACATTCGGAACGGCACGCCCGATGACGTCATCAAGGCTGTGATTTCGGCCAACGCTGTGCATGATGACGACGGGAAGATGCGCTACATCGAAACGGCCATATTTGACTTCACCTCGCTGCGAGCAACCGAGTTGGAGCGAGAGCGGCTGGCGTTGGTGATCGACTCAACCTCTGACCTTGTAGCGATCGGCAACCGGGACGGCACCGTCCGCTACGCCAATGCCGCGTCGCGCAATTGGATACGCGAGTACCTCACCGACGAGTACGCCCGGATCGGGCAGGAACTGCCGCGGGAGGAGTACTTGGAGATCAGAGAGGCGCTGAGGTCGACAGGGTCGTGGTCAGGTACCGTAACGATTCAAGGGCGGGAGGGTCCCCGCCTGGTCAACACGTCGCTTCAGGTCGTCGATAGCGGCGGGGACTACAGCGTGGCCTCGATATCGAGGGATGTAACCGACGAGATCGAGACCCAGCGACAACTCGAGGATCTACTGAAGGCCAAGGACGAGCTTGTGGCATCGATCTCTCACGAGATCCGCACGCCGCTTTCGGTGGTCCTCGGCATGGCATCAGAGCTTCGGGACAACTACGAGGACTTCGATGCGGAGACGCACCGCGAGTTCGCTGGCCACATTGCCGAACAAGGCCAAGAGATGGCGAACATCGTCGAGGATCTGCTCGTCGCCGCACGCACTGACCCGGGAAGCATTGTCCTTGTGAAGGCGGTTGTTGACTTGGGTCATGAGCTCGACATGACGACGCGGCTTCTCCCGGAACATGAGTACCCGAACTCCCTCGATAACCGGGCCAACGCCAAGTGCTGGGCCGATCCCAGTCGCGTTCGGCAGATCCTGCGCAACCTCATGGTGAATGCCAGCCGTTATGGAGGCGAGCGGATCGTTGTCACTACCCGCCGCGATGACCGGTTGGTGTACGTCGACATTGCCGATGATGGGCCCGGGGTTCCGGAGGATGATGCTGCGAAGATCTTCGAGCCGTTCGAGCGAGCTCACTCGGTGGGAACACAGCCCGCATCGATCGGGCTGGGGTTGAGCGTGTCCCGTGATTTGGCCCGTCGCATGGGCGGCGATCTCAGCTATGCGCGCCGGGACGGGCAAACCGTGTTCACTCTCTCGCTGCCTGCGTCCCCACCTCCCGGCGAGTAGCGAGTTGACTCCGTTGCCGAGCGGGGATCTGGCTGGCCTGGTGGCGGCCGATGACGTACTCTCGTTGCCCGCAGTCGAGGAGCGCGCTCCGTGAACACCTACATTCTGACGTTGAGTTGCCCGGACCGGCCCGGGATCGTCCATGCGATTTCCGGTGCGCTTCTCGAAGTCGACGCCAACATCTTGGAGAACGCCCAATTCGACGACCTTGATTCCGGGCTGTTCACCATGCGCACGAGATTCGAGACGGCTCGGCCGATGGCCGAAATCGAGGCCGTGCTCGCCCCGATCGCCGACGGTCTCCAAGCCAATTACCGAGTGCGCAACGAAGAGACTCGGCCCCGTGTCTTGATAATGGTGTCGAAGCAGGACCACTGCCTCGTCGACCTGTTGTATCGCACCGGCACTGGTGAACTCGCGATCGATATTCCCGTTGTGGTGTCCAATCACCCAGACGCCGCGCATCATGCTGCGCGATACGGGGTTCGATTCGAACACCTGCCGGTGACTGCCGACGTCAAGCAGCAGCAGGAACATCGTTTGCTCCGGCTCATCGACGAGCACAACATTGACTTCGTCGTGCTCGCTCGTTACATGCAGGTCCTGTCGCCGGAGCTATGCGCTCAGCTGCCCGGTCGGATCATCAACATCCATCACTCGTTCCTTCCCGGATTCGTGGGCGCTCGCCCGTATCACCAGGCACATCTGCGTGGCGTCAAGATCATCGGGGCGACTGCCCACTACGTGACCCCCGACCTCGATGAAGGTCCGATCATCGAGCAGGACACCGAGCGCGTGAACCACTCGCTAACAGCCGAGCAACTTGCAGTCATCGGCCAGGACATCGAGCGGAGGGTGCTCGCCAGGGCGGTCCGTTACCACGCCGAGGACAGGGTTCTAGTGGTCGACAACAAGACGATTGTCTTCTCCTAGGCGAAAGTCACGGAGCTAGGGCACTTCTTCGGCAACCTGGATCATTCCCCACTGCCCGTTGGACATCCATTCAGGATCTGTACCGGTTGCCCGCGCCACCGTTTCCGGGCTGATGCCGGCACCGACCATCGACTTCGACGTGCGAAGCGCGACAATCGGCTGCAATGGGCGAACGATGTCTCCGAAAGGCGTCGTCGGATCCCAATGGAGGTCACCAAGGAGTCGGCGGTAGTTGGCATCCCCCTTCGACAGCACGATGTCGGCGGCCGCCAAGGTATCGACGAGGTCCGCCGGGCATTCCCAGAAGGGGAGGGGTGACACCCAGAACGGGTGCACTGTCGCCTCGATGGCACCGCTCTCTTGAGCTCGTCGTAGCTGCTGACCAAGGCGGCCTGCCGCCCCGGGTTCTGCGACCAGCCTGGCAATAGTTGTTTCGAGGTCGGGCAGTGTCACATCGGAAACAAAGGTTGGGTGTGGTTTGGCGTGGATGACGACGCGGCCGTCTCGGTTGACGATGTCGGCGACGAGGGCAAGGTCGGCGATGAGTTCTGCCCCCGAGTTGTCAAGGATCAGGTGGACTACACATCCCGACTCCTGGAGCATCGCTGCAGCCGCAGTGGTGTCGTCGGCCAGGAGCTGGCTCGCACCATCAAAGCCTAGAACGGCCTTGGTTCTGGCGTCCGCATCCTCCTCGCCCGCCGGCCACAGGCTCAGATCTACCCGATTCGCCCACAGGGACGCTGCGAGCAGTGTCGGAACGTCGCCAAGAGCATCTGCCAGCCGGGGGGCAAGCTCGATCGCTCCATCGAGTGCAAGCTGCTTCTGAACGGCGAACGGGTCGATCCCGCGGCGCCCGCCTGGTTGCGAGTAGCCGGAAGCAGCGAGGACGCGGCGATAGAAGTATGTCTCCACAAAGAACCAAGGCACATCGACCCATCGCTGCCCTTCGTATCGTGCGACGTACTTGACCCAGTCCCGGGCGTCGCTCAGCATCGGCTCGTCCAGCGCGGTGATGACTCCGGAGCCGATCTCGGTGGCGAGGGCCTCGATACGGTCGCTGCGATGGGCATCGAGATCGTTTTCGACAATCACGCGGCGGGCGATCTCGGGCAGGCGGCGCACCACAGAGTCCTCTGTGAAGGTCCCGCTCTCGTTGCCACGGAGATGATCGGGGAGTGGAATCGTTGGGGGAAGCATCGTCTCTTCTTCTCGGGTGGCACGACGATAACGGGCTTTGGCGAGCTCGCGACCAGGCAGCGCGGGAATAGCCGGGTCACTCAGCTCGTTCCTCTCTGTATGAGAGGATCGGTCCGGCATCGACGCGGCCACGGTGAGAACGCGCCCACTCCCAGTAGGGTGCCCCGACCGTTCGTCGTTCTTGCTGTTGGTTTCGCCCTTGTCTTAGCGGCTTGCTCGACCTCAGCCGCGACCGCAGAGGTCGGAACGGCAGCCGAGGAGTGTTTCCTAGGTCTCGACCTGTGGGACACTGATCCGGCACTGACGTGGATCGAGGACGGCAAGGTGTGGGTCCGTGCCGGCGACCGCCAGGCATGCCTCGACTTCACCGACGCCGCGGATATTTGGTGGAGCCCCGATGGGCGTCGACTCGTCCTTGACGATCGCCTGTTTGAGGCAGGAGCATCGACCGCGCTGGCAACGATTCCGACAGCTCAACAGATCGTGTGGCAGCAACCGTTCGGCGACACTATCCACGCCGTCCATACCGACGGGGGAGTCGTTCGAGTTGCCGGCGAGCGAGCCATGCACCTCCCGAATCCCGTCTCCCTCATTGCCAGCCATCCCGACGGCAAGCATGTAGCGACCGTTGACGGAAGCGGCCGGGTCGGGTTGTCCCGGAGCGACGGCACCGCCGGCGTCGACCTCATGCAGTTGGCCGCCGGAGAGTCGCCGCGGCAGATGGAGTTCGCCCCGGCTGGTTCCCGGCCGTCACCGCCGAGGTCGCGGCGATCCGGCAGGG
>CBDUNF010000256.1:0-4181 GCA_965368515.1 uncultured bacterium | reverse complement strand
AAGCCGATGCGGACGCTCATCGGCAGCCCGCTTTGATGTCGGAACTCATACTTGTTGGGCGATCTCGTATGCAGCCTTGATCTTGTCAGTGGTCTCTGGTGAACCTGGCAACAGGGGGAGCCTCGGCTCGCCGACGTTATCCCAGAGTGCCGTCATGCCGGCCTTGAGCGGCATCGGGCTTGGCTCGACAAAAAGCGCCTCGAACAATGGGCTGAGCTTCTCCTGGATGCGTGTCGCTTCATCGTGATCTTCGTCGATCACCGCGGCAATCAGTTTCTGGATCTGGGTGCCGACGAAGTGACCGGCAACCGAAACCACGCCGACACCGCCTGCATACACAATGTCCTTGGTTCTGCCGTCGTCACCGGAGTAGACCGCAAAGCCTTCCGGCAACTCCTTGATAGCTCGCGAGGTGTAGTCGTGGTCGCCCACGGCGTCTTTGACTGCAACGATCTTGTCATGCTGCGCCAACTCGACCAGCGTTTCTACCTCGATGAGACGGGCAGTCCGACCGGGAATGTTGTAGAGCATCAGCGGGAGGTCGCTGGCCTCGGCGATGGCGGTGAAATGCTTCACCAAACCGGCCTGCGGGGGTCGCGAGTAGTAGGGAGTCACTGCCATGATCCCATGCACACCAACCGAGGCTGCCTGTTCGGTAAGGGTGATCGACTCTGCGGTGTTGTACGTGCCGGTGCCTGCAATCACCTTCATCCTGTCACCGGCCGCTTCTACGGCTGCCTTGAACAGTGCGACCTTTTCTGGCTTCGACAGAGTCGGTGACTCTCCGGTGGTGCCGGTGACGACGACGCCGTCGTTGCCATTGTCCGCAAGGTGGCGGATGAGCTTCCAGAACACTCCGTAGTCGACAGAGCCGTCCTCATCGAACGGAGTGAGGACGGCGGTGAGTACGGTTCCAAATGGGGCGGGGGGACGTGTATCCATACGCAAACGGTAGCAGTGGTGCGAGGTACCCCATTTCTTTTGGCAACCCCGCAAGTCACCCCATAGATGCAAACTATCCTTCCTCCAATGGAATCCATCAGCCCTTACATCCAAGACGTGTCCGCAGCCGATTTTCAGCAGGCCGTATTGCAGAAGAGCCACGACGTGCCTGTGGTCGTCGACTTCTGGGCGGAGTGGTGCCAACCGTGCAAGACGCTGGGCCCTCGTCTGGAGAAGATGGCGGCCGAGTCAGAGGGATCGTTCATCCTGGCCAAGGTCGATGTAGACACCAACCAGGAGCTCGCTGCGCAGTTCAACGTTCAAGGCATTCCGACGGTAATCGGGTTTTGCGGCGGCGCACCCGTCGACCAGTTCACGGGAGTGATGCCCGAGAACGCAATCGAGGACTGGCTGCTACGCCTGCTGCCCTCCGAGATCGACCTCGTGGTGGACCAGGCCCGCGATGCCGCCATCGCCGGCAACCTGGAAACAGCCGAACGCCTCTTTCGGGCAGCACTCGAGCAACAGCCGGATCACCAGGAAGCCGGCACCGGATTGGCCGCGCTGATGATCGCATCCGGTCGGCAGGACGATGCTCTCATCTTGCTCGGCAAGCTCGCGGTCACCGATGAGGTTGAACAGTTGCAAGCTGCGGCGCGGCTAAGTGCTTCGCGAGACACCGACCTCAACGAACTCACCACCCGCCTGGCCGGATCACCGGATGACGAGTCGATTCGGATCGAATTGGCGATGGCGCTCGCCGCCCGTCAGGAGTACGAGCCTGCGCTCGACCATCTCCTCGGCATCGTCCGCAACCGAGGCGCGGCCAAAGACGAGGCGCGCAAAGCCATGCTCGACATCTTTGATGTCCTCGGCGATGGCCATCCGCTGACGACGACCTACCGCCGGCAGCTGGCGAGCGCCCTGTTCTAGGTCTGCCTACGGCACCAATTCCATGGTCAGGTGCGTGTAGCCGTCCATACCCATCGAGATGCTTCCAGGCATCCCGGGGATGCCACCCATCTCCATGGTCATCGACACATTGCCGGTGATGTCGGTGGCGACAGTACGTCCCATCTCGGGGTCGAGCCAGGTGACCATCGTTGTACTCGTCGGTGACGAGCGCATGGCCATCTGGAATGACGGCGGCATGTCGGCCATCCCGTCGACGTTCTGAATCCCGCCGATCTCTTCGAACATCGCAATCAGGTCTTGCCAGCTGATCGTATAGGCACCGGTCGTCGCCTTGGTCTTGATGACCCAAGTGTTAAAGCCGTTTCGCTCTTCTGTGCGGAGAATCGTGTGTGTTTCTTCGGTCTCGATGATGTTGTCACCGAACTCCTGGGTCGATGTCGTTGTCCAGGTATCCCCGACGTTCACTTCACCTTCTGGCAGCTGCGGGCCGAACATCTGTCCGCTGGAGAAAGCATTCGAGGAGGTGCCTCCGAGGAGGCTGTCGACGTCAACGGTCATACCGCCGAACTCGACGGAAATGACCTCGCCTTTGTCGTCGATGATGTAGACGAACTCAGGCATCTGTGCAGCCAGGGCCGCATCGATCTCGCTCTTCGGCACATCCGAGATATCGATCTTCTCCCGGCCCATCTCAATGGAGCCAGAACCCAGTTCGACATTGTCGAGCGTCATCGCGACCCGGTACGAGCCGGGCTCGGGACCATCTTCGATCATGTAATTGCTGTCGAACGACATCTCCATCTGCGTCATCATCTGCGAAGGCATCGATGGATCGATCGCCGTCAACGCATCGCCAAATGTCGTCGTCATCTCGGTTTCCATCTCGGTGTGGTAATCGAGAGACACCGCACCGGTGAGACTGTATGCGAGCGGGCGAGCCATAACCGGACCGGCCTCGGCGGCGGGATCAGGACCAGCCCCGCAAGCACCGGAAACAAGCGCCAGGACGGCGGCAACTAACACAAACCTGTGACTCATCGTGCTTTCCTCTTCTCGGACTTCCGATTGCTATCGGCAGCAAGCGAGAGGAACCTGAGGCGGCTAGAGCCCGAGCAAGGCGTCGAGTCCAACCGTTACGGACATGGGCAGCTCGCTGACCTTGCGAACAGCAAGGACGACACCAGGCATGAACGCCTGCCGGTCGGTTGTGTCGTGGCGAATGGTCAGTGTCTCCCCCATGCCGCCGAACATCACAGCCTGGTGGGCGACAAGACCGGGCAGTCGAACAGCATGGACGGGGACGGAGTCAACATCAGCGCCACGGGCGCCTGCGACGAGCTCTTTGCTGTCGACCTCTCGCTTCTGCTCGCCCGCGGCCCGGGCAATCCGCTGGGCGGTCGAAATGGCGGTCCCAGATGGCGCATCGGCTTTCCGGTCGTGGTGCATCTCGATGACCTCGGCAGCGTCAAAGTGCGGCGCAGCGATCTCCGCCACCCGCATCATGACTACGGCGCCGATCGAGAAGTTCGGGACGATGAGACAGTTGCCGGGTCCCGAGGTCCAGAATCCCTCGACCTCGGATAGGCGTTCCACCCCGAAACCTGACGTCCCCACGACCGCGTGCCGGCCCATTGTGTGCCAGGTGCGGAGATTGTCCATAACCACATCCGGGTTGGTGAACTCGACCACCACGTCGGCGTCCAGCATCACCTCGGGGGTCGCGGATACTTCCATACCGGCGATCGCCCCACCATCGGCATTCGGGTCGTAGAGGGCGGTCAGCTCAAAACCAGTCGCATATGCGATCGTTTCGGCGACCAGCTTGCCCATCCGTCCGGCTGCACCAGAAACGCCGACTCTGGTCATTGCACCAGCTCCGCAAAGTCAGCTTCCTCGAACGGACCGACCAGTCCGAGCACATAAGGACCGGAATAGACCTCTCGTGCGGCCGCAAGGATTTCTTGGTGAGTCAGCTGCTCGATTCGGGCCACAGTCTCGTCAACGCTCAGGTGCTCGACCCCGGTGAGTTCCTGGCGGCCGAGCTGGGTCATGCGCCCGTTTGTATCCTCGAGAGACAAGGCCAGGCTCCCCTTGATGTTGCCCTTGGCACGCTCGAGTTCCTCCTCGGTGATTCCCTCGGCCATCATCTTGTCGAGCTCAGTTCTGATCAGCTTGAGCACCTCGAAGGTCTGGTTCGGGGTGGTACCGACGTACACCGCCGCTGACCCGGTATCGAGAAACGGCATGCGGAACGCGTGAACTGCGTAGGCGAGTCCGCGATCCTCTCGTATCTCACGAAACAGCCGTGATGACATGCCTCCACC
>CBDUNF010000255.1:0-4189 GCA_965368515.1 uncultured bacterium | reverse complement strand
GATGCGGACTCGTGTAGATAGCCGTCAACTGTATCTGTGCCCGGTGTTCGCCAAGGTCGGCTGCTATCGAGAGACCCTGGGTGGACAGGGATAGGGTCGAATCCTGGCTGGATAGTCGCTTCCCGGTTTCGGGCGTGAGCGAGTGACGGATCAGATAGAGACGCATATCGGCAGCCTACCGCGCCGTTCCGTGTCTCCTGGCGACGCTTCAGACGCCGCTGGGACCGTGGACCAACCGGGCGGGAAGCCGAACGATCGCTTCCAGCAGGTCGAATACGCCCCGCACCGAAATACCAATGATTCGGAATGGAACGCTCAACAGCCATACCAACGGGTACACGATGAGTGCCAGCAGAGCGAGTGGCCAGGCGAGAACAGCCAGCAGCAGCCACATCAGGAACAAAAACATCAAAAACCCTCCGCGGATTCGCAACCGTCTCTTCGTCTGTGGTGACAACGCGCTCCGGAGTCCGGGCCCGCAACCGCCAACCGAGTTGCTCGCACCACGAGACCAGCTGGCCACCTAGACCGGATGCCAGCACACAGGCGAGTGCTGCCGTGGCGACCAGCACTGGTACTGATACCAGGCCGGCGACGACGCCCCACTCGACTAGTCGTACAAGAAACTCCATGACGCAATTGTGTGTCACGGCGGCCGGCAGCGGTATCGGGCATACCCCTGATTCGACCCTGAAACGACCCCAGGGTCCCCCCAGGGTTTGGGGACGCGGCGTGTATGAGCCAGGCAGCTTCCTTCGCCCAATCAACGCAAACACCGGCTCACGGATGAAGCCCACAAAGCCCGATATTGTCACGGTCTCGATCAACGGAGGTCATCGTGCAGTTCTGCGTAGACGTGCCCAACTTCGGAGGTTGGTCCGATCCGAAGGAGTTTGCGGAGTTCGCTCGCCAGGTGGAGGACGCAGGCTGGGACGGGATATCAGTATGGGATCACATCCTTGTTTCCGATGACTCCGAAGTCGCCGATCCCTGGATCCTGCTGGCGGCCGCGGCAATGACCACAAGCCGCATCCGTCTGATGACCATGGTGACGCCGCTTCCGCGCCGCCACCCATGGAAACTTGCCAGGGAGTGTGTGAGCCTCGACCTGTTGAGCGAAGGGCGAATGACACTCGGCGTGGGCATCGGGTGGCCAACAGACCCTGAGTTCACCAGGTTCGGTGGCGAAACCGATCTGAGAACGAGGGCCGACATGCTTGATGAGGGTCTCGATATCGTCACCGGGTTGTGGACGGGAGAACCGTTCGAGTTCCATGGGAACCACTACGACCTTGAGACCACCACGTTCCTCCCCCGACCGGTCCAGCGGCCGCGCATCCCGATCTGGGCCGCAGCCATGTGGCCACAGCGACGCCCCGTACGGCGTGCGGCCAGGTGGGACGGCATCGCTCCCATCCTGTTCGACATGAAGACCGAGCAGTTCAGCCCGCCAACCGCCGAAGCGGTCGCCGAGATTAGCGGTTATGTAGCCGCACATCGCGACGCTTCGGGCCCGTTCGACATCGCCATGGCCGGCACCCACGAGCCCGGCGCAGACCTGACAGGCTGGCTCGAGCAACTGGAACACGCCGGTGCAACCTGGTGGCGCGACGGTTGGATCCCGTGGACCGGAGTCGAGCACGACGACTGGATGGCGGACGTGATTCGGGGCATTCCGGTGCGATGACAACCAAGTATCGGCCGGTGCACTCGGGAACACATGCGTGGTGGGCTAATCTTTCCCCGATGACGCCCATGGAGATACCCGAGCCGCCGGCGCCACCGGACCTGCGACCGCTCGGCGTGGGCGAGATCCTCGATGCCGCCTTTCGACTTCTGCGTCAGAACCTCGGCGCCTATTTGAAGGTCGCCTTGTGGCTGCTGACCATCCCGGCTGTTCTCACCGGGGCCTACATGCTCTCGCAAGTCGTTGCGATCAGGAATGGGTTCCTACTGGTCGAAGACCCCTCGGCGTACAACAATGCCGTACTCGGCCTCGGGTTGATCAACCGCCTTCTGCAGCTGTTTTGCTTCGGGGTCCTGGTACATCTATCGACCCGGTTGTACATGAACCACGTGGAGACGGTCGGGAGCATCATCAAGAGAAGTGGGAGACGGTTTGCTCCGTTTGTGGGCCAGACCATCCTTCTGGTCCTATATGGGTTTGCAGTCATCGTCGTCTCGTCGGCAGTTGCGTCGCCCTTCGGCCTGATCGGCGCCTTCCTCGTCCTCGGGATCGTTCTCGCCTGGTTGACGTTCTACAGCCTCAGCGCACCCGCCTTCTGGTACGAGGAACTGGGTGCGGCGAAAGCGATCGGTCGATCGGCCACGCTGGTGAGAAAGCGGTTCTGGCCCGTGCTCGGATCCCTGGCGGTCGGGTTCATCCTCGTAGTGGTCTTCTCCGTAGGGCTCGGTGTCCTCATGGTCACCACCTTCCTCCAGGTTGAACAGCCGATCCCGTACGTTTTGGTCACTATTGGTGCCGAATACCTGGGCAATCTGATCAGCCTCCTGATCATTGCCCCGATCGTTACCGTCGTGTACTTCGATGGTCGGGTACGCACCGAGGGTTTCGACATGGAGCTGAAGCTCGGAGTAGCCAAGAAGCAACAGCCACCACCGCCCGTTCCTTGGTAGCGCTGGCGAGAAGCCGCGCTGCAATCGCAGCCGTTGTCTTGCTCCTATTCGCGCTCCCCGTTACTGCTGAGGCCGAGGAGGTCACGACAGCCGAGCTGGCGCAGCTGATAGCCGATGCCGCCGAAGACCAGGAGTCGCGGAACCGACTACTCGAAGTGACCTCACTAGACGGCGAGCCCATCGATATGGGCGCAATCCTGAGCGCTGACGCCGAAGACGACGCCAGCCGCCTCGACACTCTGGAGGGTCTCCTCGCAGATCGCAAAACCACGTCGTTGGATGGGGCGGAGCTACGAACCGAGGCCGCAGACATCGTCTCGAAACCACCGTTTACTGCCGCTGCCGCAAGCAGCTCGAGCATCCTCGATCGCCTCTGGAGGTTCATCTCGAGCCTGTTCGGTAACGATGGCGCCCAAGGACTCGCCCTGATTGCGATTGTCGTTGGCGCCCTCCTAGTCGCCATACCGGTACTCAACCGACTTGTCGTCCGGCGTCACGACCAGCCCAACGAGGTGACGATGAAGCCGGTGAGACGAGACTTCTATGCGGAAGCTCAGAACGCGGCCGCCACCGGCGATCACGAGGCTGCCGTACGACTGCTATTCCTCGACGGTGCGGATTATCTGGAGAGCCGCCGGGTCGTTCCCAATGCTGCGACGACTTCGACGGCCACCGTCCGTCCGATCGCGACCGAGACTCACTTCCTCGACCGTTTCGATGAGATTGCATACGGTGGGGATGCCGCGGTTTCTCAAGATGTCGGTGAAGCCATCTCGTCGTGGCAACGGCTGAAGCGGCGGTTCACATGAGCGACAGCGGCACACCTCTGTTCCGGAGCCGCGGCGGGCTTGCGGTGATGCTGATAGCGGGCGTCATGCTGCTGATCGGGTTGACCCAATCTGCGACGGATCCGGCACCGACCGACGGACCACCCGGGTCCTCCTATGCAACGCACAGCTCCGGAACAGCTGCTCTCGTCATTCTTCTCGAAGCCAACGGTTACGACGTCGACCGAGCACGCACATCACTGGCAGTGCGTCCCCCGGACCCAAGCGACGTTGTCGTGGTCATCAATGGAGGACGGCTGGAGCCTGAGGATGTGGATGCCATCCGCACCCACGTCAATGCCGGAGGGCGCTTCGTCGCAGGGGGCTCCACCCGACGCGACGGCGTGACCCAGACACCACCGGACGGGTTGACACGAACCGATGACCCGAGCGCCCGGCTGCTACCGATCGCGGGGTTTGGCGAGGTCCAGGACATAGCCGGCGAATGGGTCTGGGAGGATCCCGGCTCCCTTCTGCCGCTTGTAGGCAACGGCGGTGGGACACTGCTCGGCATCGAGTCCGTCGGATCCGGATCAGTTGTCGCTATCGCCGACGAAGGGATTCTCGCCAACGGCGTTCTCGCCGACCGGGACCACGCCTTGCTCGCCCTCCTCGCAGTCGGGGAGACTGAAGGATCAGTCCGATTCGTCGAGTACGTACACGGAGTCGCCCAACCAACCGGTCTCGCTGCTCGCCCCACCCGGTGGCAGCAGGCCCTGCTTATC
>CBDUNF010000254.1:0-4205 GCA_965368515.1 uncultured bacterium | reverse complement strand
ATTAGAGCTGCACCTGCGGATGCGATGATGGTCGCAACAGACGTCCCCGATGCGGTGTGCTGGCTGAACTTGAGCCAGAGAACGAGCCCGGGAACGACCACAATCCCGCCACCCACACCGAATAGTCCACCGACAAGGCCGGCAACGAGGCCGAGAACGATCGCTCTGCTGGGTGGGACGCGCATCCGGCGAGTGTAGATGGAGCTGCGGCCCCCTCTGCTGTTGCCGCCAGTTAGCCTGAGGCCGTGCGAACTCTGATGCTCACCTTGGTATTGATCCTCTCGGCTTGCTCTGGAAGCACCGATACGCCAGAGACGGCCGCCGTCGGCGCAGATCCTGTAGCCGTCGTCAACGATTGGCTTGATGCCGTCGCCGAGGTCGATATCCAGCGGATCACCAATCTCGTCGAGCCAACTGGGCTCGCCATCGTGGCCGCGGTCGAAAACAACCTTCGATCTGAAGAGCTTGCAGGCATGCTCGAAAGCGGGATACCGCCTGAGCTGGGAACCGAATACTGGGATGGCTTTCGCAGAGACTTCGGGTCCATCAGGGGGAGTGCCGTAGACGAAATCGAGGTCGGAGACGAGCTCACGATTTCGGCGCCTGATGGATTCACTGGTGTGGAAATCTCAATCGGAGAGACGACCGGCCGGGTAATCCTTCGGCTGTCTGACGACGGATGGAAAGTCGACTTTGCTGCGACGGTAGGACCCGCACTGGTCGGTCCGCTCGGGGAGTATCTCGCGAGCGCCATCGAGGGCGAATACGGCGCGCTCATCGTCGACTCGTACCGATTTGCGGTCGTGCCCGCGCTCACGGCGGTAGCCGAATTGGAAGAAGACAACTCGGTTCTGGTCTTTGAGACCGAGTACATCCGCCAGTTGGTCAGTCCCTAGACAGGGTACGTAATGCGGGGAGCACCTCGTCGCCGAGCATCTTGATGGTCCCGGGCTGATCCAGTGTGGTCGTTTGGATCGTTACGACGTCGGCCTCGAGTTGCGTCACCAGAGGTGAGTAGACAGACACGTAGTCCTCGGGCGACATGACCAGCGAGTATTGGCCGAGGATCTCGGCCCGGTCCATTGAGTCTGCACGCTCGCGGAGTACCGCGGGGTCTACTGCTTCCAGACGTCCCGGGGCGCGTAGCCCGCGCCATGCAGATAGCGCCTCCCAGGCGTCGTCCTCGTTGTCGGCGCGTACCGACCAGCGTGAAGCCATTACCGGCAGCCGGTCGCGGCCGGCCTCGGTGGCAGCCGATCCGGCGGGGTCGATTACCCGCTCAAAGGTAACTGCGGGATCCTTCACGCTGGTGATGATGCCGTCCGCCAATCGCGCTGCAAGTGCGGCCGACTTCGGTCCTCCGGCGGCCAGCCAGATCGGAACCCGACCGATCGGCGGGCTGTACAGCTTGGCTCGATCTGTGGTGTAGAACTCTCCGGTGAAGTCGAGTTTCTCTCCGTCAAGGAGGCGACGCATGATTTGGAGGGCCTCGGTCATCCGGGCGGCTCGCTCGGCGTACTTGGGGAACTCGTAGCCCAGCGGCCCCTCGTTGAGGTTCTCGCCGGTGCCGACGCCGAGGTGGAAGCGTCCGCCGGAAAGCCGGTCCATTGTCGCAGCTGCCTGGGCGACGACCCCCGGGTGGTACCTGAACAGGGGAGTGGTCACGCCGGTAGAGATCTCAATGCTGTCTGTTGCCTGTGCCATGGCGCCGATCGTGGAGAATGCGTAGCCCGACGCCGACGTGTCGTCGACCCATGGATGGAAGTGCTCCGATACAACCAGGAAGTCGAAGCCGGCGCGCTCGGCAAGAACGGCGTGCTCTACGAGGATCTCCGGTTGCCATTGTTCGTGTCCACAGAAGTATGCAAATCGGGTCATGTTCGTCCTTTCGCAGCGGATCCTGGTGTCGAACGGTGCCGAACCGATGCGACGTGCACCATCCTCGCACAACCGATTGTGGGCGCGTACGACGCGAATCGCCAGCCGGCCGGTCTCCCGGCTGGCGATCTCGACACGTGGGCTCCTGCGCTATGAGGTCGCGCTGACTAGCTCGTCTTGAGTGAGTTCCGCCAGCCCTTTGACTCGCGTCACGTCCAGGCCGATCTGCTCCGCAATTCGAGTCCCGTACTCGGGGTGGACCCGGTAGAACAGAGCCGTCTGACGCAACTGGAGCCGTTCCTGAGCTCCGCCTAGGTGACCGGCGATATTCGCGATCAGGTGGTCCCGGTCCTCGTCGTCCATGACGTCGGAGAACAGGGCGCGGGGCTGCACGTAGTCGTCGTTGTCGTGGGTGTACTCGAATCGGCCCGAATCTCCGCTCAAGGCAAAACCCGGTTCGTTTGCCGACTCATCCGGGGTTGGGCCGCCAAACGTGTTGGGGTAGTAGTTGGGCTTGCCGCCGTGCCCGCCGTCGGTACGCATAAACCCATCCCTGTCGTATGCGTTGACAGTCGTCGCCTTGGCCTGGTTAACCGGTATGAGCGGGTAGTTGGCTCCGAGACGATGGCGATGGGTGTCCGGGTACGAGAAGAGACGACCCTGGAGCATCTTGTCCGGAGAGGCCCCCACTCCCGGGACGAACGAACCAGGACTGAACGCGGCCTGCTCTACTTCTGCAAAGTAGTTGTCTGGGTTTCGGTCGAGAACCATTCTCCCGAAGGGGATGAGCGGGTAGTCCGAGTGCGGCCATACCTTGGTGATGTCAAACGGATCGAAGCGGTAGCCGGCCGCGTCCGCTTCGTTCATTACCTGGACATTCACGGTCCACGTCGGGTAGTCGCCTTCTGCAATCGCCGCATAGAGATCACGGGTTGCGTGGTCTGGGTCCGAGGAAGCCAATGCGGCCGCCTCAGGGCCGGTCAGTGTCTTGTTGCCTTGATCAGTCTTGAAGTGAAGCTTGATCCAATAGCGATCTGTGTCGGTGTGCCATAGGTAGGTGTGGCTCGTATAACCGTTCATGTGGCGGTACGACTTTGGCGTGCCGCGATCAGAGAACAAGATCGTCACCTGATGCAAAGACTCCGGAGTCAGGGACAAGAAGTCCCAAAACATATCGGGGTCCTTGAGGTTGGTGGCCGGATTGCGTTTCTGGGTGTGGATGAAGTCGGGAAACTTCAGCGGATCGCGAATGAAGAAGACCGGCGTGTTGTTGCCGACCATCTCGTAGTTACCTTCCTCGGTGTAGAACTTCACAGCGAAGCCGCGTGGATCTCTTTCCGAGTCGGCCGATCCTTTTTCTCCGCCGACCGTCGAGAAACGGACGAAGAGGTCGGTCTTCTTGCCGATCTCGGAGAGGAACGCGGCCTTGGTGTACTGGGTGACATCGGCCGTCACTTCGAAATAGCCGTAGGCGCCCGCACCCTTGGCGTGGACCACTCGCTCGGGGATTCGCTCCCGATCGAAATGTGCCAGCTTGTCAATGAGGTGTGTGTCCTGAAGGAGTGCCGGTCCGCGATCCCCTGCGGTCAGCGTGTGCTGATCCTCGCCGATGGGGCGTCCGAAGCCATTGGTCATTCTGTCGCTCATGGAGCCTCCCACATAGAAATCTGCAGCCAATCGCTGCGTCCTTGTTTAGACTAATTCCAAACAGTCCATGTGTCCACCTCGATGGAAATCATGAACACATCCGAAATCGAAAACGTAATTCGCCAACGCGGTCTCAAAGCAACGCGACCCCGGACAGTGCTGTACGGCCTGTTGCGGGAGGTCGGCGGTCATCGCACAGCTGAAGAGCTGGCGGGATTGGCTGCAGCGGGCGGATACCGGTTGTCTCGTGCTTCGATATACAACGTTCTCGACGATCTGGGGGCGGTCGGGCTAGTTATGGTGGCCGATCGTGGGCGGGGACCTGCGATCTATGAAGCGGCCGATTCGTGGCATCACCACTTCGTCTGTCGCAGCTGTGGCGCGGTGATCGACGTGCCGTGCACCGTCGGTATGAAGCCCTGCATCGAGGCGAGTGTGCCGGGAGCTGTTGTCGATGAGGCGCAGATCATTTTCCGTGGCTCGTGTGCCGCCTGTAGCGATCAAGCAGTGCCGGCCCGGAACTAGGCGGCCATGTTGCGCACGGCGGGCTGAAGTGCGGCGGGTGCGAGGTAGGCTCAGTGTCGCTTGTGATTTGAGCACGTCGTGGCAGGCACCTCTGTTCGCGCTACTAGTGCTCAAGCCCAGGGTCCAAATGGCCGAATTAGCGTGAGGCGCATTAC
>CBDUNF010000253.1:0-4277 GCA_965368515.1 uncultured bacterium | reverse complement strand
ACCTCTTCCTTGTAAGGGAAGCGCTCTAGCCAACTGAGCTAAACGCCCTCAGGGCCTCGCAACTCTAACTCAAAGTCTCGGGCAATCTGGACTCGGCTAGGCCCGCTCACGATCGAACCCGGGGAAGCGTCGGTCTGCCATAACCGGGACTCCGGCCTGTCATCCCAAAACTCTGCGTGTGCGATACTCGCCGGACCATGTCCAAGCTCTCAGCCCGCACACTCGTCTTCTTCACCTCTGCATCCGTACTCGTTCTCGAGATTCTCGCCGGGCGCATGATGGCCCCATATGTGGGTGTCACCTTGGAGACATGGACCGGGATCATCGGCACCATCCTTGCCGGAATCTCTATCGGTTCGTGGCTGGGTGGCCAACTAGCCGATCGTTATCCTCCGCGCCGGGTACTCCCACCCGTCCTTATCGGCGGTGGCGTCCTCGCCGTGATGGCCTATCCGATAATCACCCTGGTCGGACCATCTGTCGGTTCCGACCCGTTCGACATCGTCTTTCTGGCAGCGGTGAGCTTCTTTGCGCCGGCAGCCGTCTTGTCTGCCGTGACCCCAACGGTCACCAAGCTGCGATTGGAAACCCTCGAGGAAACCGGCACTGTCGTCGGACGCCTCTCGGCAATAGGCACCGCTGGAGCCATCTTCGGCACGTTCTTTGCCGGGTTTGTACTCGTCGCTGCCTGGCCCAGCCGGACGATCACGATCATCCTTGGGGCTACGTTGATCCTCGTTGGTCTTGCGATAGCTTTCCGGGCGCAGAGTGCGACGACGGCGATGGCCGTCACCGCCGTGGCGCTCGCTGGGGCCGCTACAACCGCCGCATTCGCCGCACCCCCCACATGCGAATACGAAACGGCCTACTACTGCATCAACGTTGACACCGATCCCGATCGAAGTAGCGGCCGCGTTCTCTGGCTAGACACACTCCGGCACTCGTATGTCGACCTCGACGACCCCACATACTTGGAGTTTCGTTACGCCCAGATCTTTGCAGCGGTCCTCGATTCCCAACTATCGGACGGGCCAGCTAGCTCGCTTTCGATTGGTGGCGGTGGCTTCACCTTCCCCCGCTACGTCCAAGCCACTCACCCGGGCGGGACTAATACCGTCCTCGAGCTAGACCCCGGCGTCGTCGACATCGCGAGCACAGAACTCGGACTCGATGCGACACAACTCGACATCCGTACCGGCGATGCTCGCATGACACTGCGCGACACGCCCAAATCGTCTTATGACGTCGTCATCGGCGATGCGTTTGGAGGACCGGCGGTTCCGTGGCACCTCACCACCCGGGAGTTTGCCGAGGAGTTTGCCTCCCGGCTCCGGCCTGGGGGCTTCTACGTCCTCAATCTGATCGACTACCCCCCGCTCGGGTTTGCCAAGGCGCAGACAGCCACCCTTGCTGATGTGTTCGAGAACATTGCCGTTATCGCCCCACCGGACTACCTCAATGGCAACCGCGGCGGCAATTTCGTGCTTATCGCTTCCAACGATCCGCTCGACATCGCCAGCCTGGATCAGGCCCTGGCGGCACGCACCAGCAATGCTGTCGTTCTCAGCGGCAACAACATCGCCCAGTTCACGGGCAATGCTCAGATTCTGACCGATGATCATGCCCCCGTCGATCAGCTGATCACCAGCTAACCGGTCTCGGCCGCATGCCGGGTGGAGCTAGCGAGAAGCGGAATCGATAGCCCTCGACCCGGCTGGCCCCGGCCAATTGCCCACGCCGCGGGTGTTATAGACCGGCGTTTGGTATGTCGGCCGGCATGAGCGGATTAGGGCGATTGTCGTGGTAGGTGCGCAGGGTCTCGGCATCGCATCTCGAACAGAGCAGGATCGGGCGGGTACCGACCACCGACAGCTGAGTACCTCGTCCCTTTTCCAAGATGGCCAGGGGTACCTGCTGCATGTCGGTGCTGCCGCACGCTCGACAGCTCGGCCGTAGATCTCTTTCCCAGCGTTGACCGCATGATTCGCACCGCAGGAGAATCACTCCATCGCGGCGGTCGCCGCGCATTGCCTCTGTCTCCCCGCATCCCGGGCATGCAATGTCCATTGTGGAGCCTTCCGAAATCAGTCGAGCGAGGCCAGCGCTTCCCAAACCGCTTTGCCGAGAGTAAACGGCATCCCTCCCTCAACGAGCGCCGCACCCACCGACTTCCTCCCGTCACCGAGAGTAAGCACCACGGTGAGTACCGCGGCACCATCGACATCTCGGATCTCGACCCCGGAGAGACGCGGGAGAGGTCGTTCCTCCCGCAGCCGACCGACAGCAGACACGACCGCCTGGTTGAGCGAACGAGTGTCCTCCACCGGCGAGAATGCAATGCCGCCGGTGGAATCTGCTGCCCGCACGGAAATGCCACCCACGGTTTCTTCAACAGCGACCAGTGCCAGACCCGGCCTTGAGTCCGCTTTGGGCAGCGCTGGCTCGAAGAGATTTGGCGAGGCACCAACCGAACCGGCGGCAAGTATGTCGGAGAGCCCGCGTCCCAGGCCCACCTTCCTTTCGGTACCGGTCGGCGGGTCATCCCCGTCCGACGCGGCAGTACCGAGAACCTCCCGGACCCGTTGGCTCACAGCACCGCTGGGCACTGATCCGTCCAGTCGGACCCGCAACCGTGGCGAGCCATCTGCGCGCAGGTCGATCTCGAGCGAAGCCACGCCCTCGAGAGCGGCGATCAACCGACTGATCTCGTCGGTGGCCTGCCCATTGAGAGGCCCTTCGGCTTTGGACTTGCCGACCTTCACCTATGCCTCCAGGAATTCGAGGAGAAGGCTGCTGTAGGTCGCAAAGGCATCACGGTGCATCGAATGCCCCGCGCCGGCAATCCGAACTAGGTCGATGGGCCCGGCAGATTGCTCGACCTCGAGCTCTTTTGACTGCGAGACCAGGGAGCCGACCGCCAGATCGGCGGCTACCACCAGGGTCGGGATGCTCAGGTTGAGGATCATCGGCCAGACATCCCAGGGGGCGGCATCTGCCATCGTCCGCTCCCCCACCTTGGGCCCACAGGCACGCAGCGCCTCGACTTTCAACTCAACGTCACGAGGATGCCAATCGGGGTGCTCAGCGGCGACCGCAAACACGGTCGGGTTTGCCAGCGGTTCGGGTGAGTCGGCAAGGAATTGTGCGGTGACATCGGAATCGATGGCCGGGTCCTCGAACACGGCTCGGGCGGCAAACTGGGGACGTGCCGCCAGGACGGCAGCCGCCACCGCCCCGCCCAGGGAATGCCCAACTAGGACATCCCAGCCTTCGCCGAGCAGCAGAACATCGTCACGGTATGCGTCTATCGACAGCACATCGCCTACGGGACTACGTCCGTGCGCTCGTAGATCGGGAGCGATGACGGTGAAGCCCCGCTCTGCGAGCGCCTCACCGGTGCGCCACCATGTGGAAGCCGCCGAGGTAAGACCGTGGAGCAGCAGCGCTCGGCGTGAACCACTCCCCCAGATGGTCGTGGTGAGCGCTACCGGGTTTGTCATGCGCCGGCGCGCACCCTGCTTTGGACCATGATGCATGCGTTGGCGAGGTAGTTGAAGTCGTTGTCGGTGAGGTAGGCCATGACTTCCGGGCTTTCGGCGCCCGGCTGAACCCAAACGTTCATATGGCCAAGTTCCCGGGCCTTCTCGAGAACGGCGAGTGTTGCTTGCGGTGGCACGACGATGTTCACAATCGTCGGCTCGACCGGCAGCGACTCGCGGCTCGTGTAGGAGGTATCGCCGTCGACGGTGTCTCGGTTCGGATTGACGGCAAAGACCTCGAACCCTTTGTTCTTTAGATCGCGGTAAATCACCGATCCGTACTTTGCGGGGTCGTCGGTAGCTCCGACGATGGCCACGGTGGTGTCGTCTCTGTGCAGAAGTGTTGCGATGTCGTTCATGTGTCGGTCAACGCACCAATCGGTCGGAATCATTCCCGCAATGCAGGGGACAGCGTACGAGTCGTCTCCACCACATCCAAGAACACACGTCCGACCCGAAGAATGTCGGGTGCCGGACATTTATCGCATCTTGTGATCTGTTGCGCTGTTCCGACGGCTCGGTGTGGCGTTCCACTTGTTCGGCACAATCGTCACTGTGCTCCGCTTCCAAGCCGGCCGGATTCGGGGTTTGGCCGAGGCCCGCATCTGACAGGAACGACGATGGGACAGCCGCTATGGCAGCCCATTTCTGCGTTCAGCTCGCGGCGGCGATACTTGGGTGGTGATAATCAGCCATCGTTCCGGGCTATCCGGGGCTGCGAGAGCCAGCGGACCAACG
>CBDUNF010000252.1:0-4330 GCA_965368515.1 uncultured bacterium | reverse complement strand
ACCGGCGCGTCGGGGCAGAACCGGTCGTTCGGCGGTGGGTTACAGCCCCTCGTTATGCCGGCCGCAGCCAGCTTCTCGATGTCGGCCTTGAAGATCGACCCGTTGTCATCAACAAACGGGTCCTCGAGCCGGTCCGTCAGATCCAGCGCACGCACCAAGAACGCCGCCATCTGGCCCCTCGTCACCGGCGCGTCGGGGCAGAACATGTCGTTCACCGGCGGGTTACAGCCCTTGGTGACACCCTCGGCTGCCAGCCATTCGATATCCGCCTCGAACACCGACCCGTTGTCGTCGCTGAACCGGTTGGGCGGTGCCATTGGCGTCGCCGTATCCGACCACGCCGACCAGGGACCCCAGCCGGTGTCGTTGTGGGCCCGCACCCGCACCTCGTAGCCGTCACCATTGACCAACCCCGTGAATGTGTAGCTCACCGGCGCGGCGCCAACGCTCACCGTCGCATTCGTGCCGCTGATCTCGAGCTCGTACACATCTACCGGCGAGCCGATCGAACCGGTCGCTACCCAAGCCGCGGTCAGCTGAGCGTCCCCCGCGGTCAGCGACGGCACCCCCGGCGCACCGGGCACCGTGTCCGGGATGAAGTCCGGCGACCATGCCGACCAGGCACTCCATCCCACGCTGTTCTCGGCCCGCACCCGATAGCGGTAGGTATCGGTGGCGATGAGCCCGACGAAATCGAAGGTGGTCGCCGTACCCGGATCGTGGACAACGCTGCCCCCAGTGCTCGTGTTCTCCAAGACCAACTCGAACCCACTGATCGCCGACCCGCCGTTATCCGCCGGTGGCGTCCACGATGCGGCCGCCTCACCCACCGCAGAGACCGCGACACTCGGGGCCTGCGGAGCTGACGGCGTCGCCAGTGGGATCGCCGCAGCCGACCATCCCGACCAGGCACCACTGCCCAGGCTGCTCTCCGCCCGAACCCGGACGCGATAGGAGTGGCCGTTCACGAGCCCATCGATGTCTTCTCCTAGACCCGCCCCAGCGTCGATGAACGTGTCGACGCCAGCTGCCTGGTCTTCGAGCTGCAGCTCGTAGTTGGTGATGGGCGCTCCACCATCATCATCGGGCGCCGTCCATGCCGCGTTCACCGACGCGGCCGCAGCGCTGAGCGTCGGCGTGCCCGGAGTGCCGGGGACGGTGCCGGGCGTGAATTCTGCCGACCAAGCCGACCATGGGCCATCGCCGATGGCATTGGTCGCCCGCACCCGGGCCCGATAGGAAGTGCCGTTGCTCAGCCCGGTTGCTGTCGTGGAAAGCGTCACCCCTACATCGGTGGTGGTGCTCCCGCCGCCATCACGGTTCTCGACTTCAACGTCGTAGTTGAGAATCGGCGACCCGCCGTCCCCGGCTGCGGACCAGACGAGCGTCGCCTGCTCATCGCCGCCGGTTGCCGTCGGGGTGCCGGGTGCGCTCGGCTCAGTATCGACACCGGGGTTGGGGTCGGCGGTAATCGTGTAGCCGGCCCCGCTCGCCGCGGTGACCGTGACTGTGAGCCCCTCGACAACAATGCCCTCGCCGACCTGGAGGACATGGCCAACGCCGTTGGGGCTGGGCGGCAGCTGGGTGTGGGCGCGGTAGATACCGGGGCAGATCCCGCCACCAAACGCACCGTCGTCGCAGTAGTAGTCCACTTCGTACACCTCGACGCCCTGCCAGGCGCTCGGGATCGGGTCAAAAGTCGACGTCGTGCGGGCCCCGAATACATAGAAACGACCTGCCTGCGCCGTCTCGATAGCGAACAACTGCGTACCGGCGGCATTGTGCGGTTGCAGCGTGACCGCCTGATAGGCGCCGTCGGCGACCACTACGTCACCGGCCGCCACCCATCCCGACTGCAAGCGGCTGTACGACAGCGTGGCGTACGGATCGGCTTCGGTCCAACCGCCGGTAGTGACGTTGCCGCTCATCAGATCCAGCGGGTTGTCGTAGTCATCGGCACCACCCGAGCTGGAGTGCGGCCATTGCAGCGTGTGGCCGAGCTCATGTGCCGTGATCGAAGGCAAGTTGAGCACGGAATACTCCCCGACCACCGCATAGCGGTAGTTGCCCGGGAACGTGGAGCTGATCCAGCTGCAGTCCGGATCGCTGCTGATACAGATGGTGCCCGGGGAGGCGAACCCGCCGTTGAGGTCCGGATCGACGATGAACACACCCTCGGGGCTGCCCACCGTTGTGTAGGTGCCGTTGAGAAACTCAGGAAGACAGTCCTCGTCGGCCGGTTTGGTGCCCCCGGCGGTAAACACCGGCTCGTACACACCACCAGAGATCGAATCGAAGTAGTCGACCGTGGCTGCCTCCAGGGCAGCGAGGACCTCGGGCATACTGGGCGACACGTCGCCGCACAGCCATACCTCCCAGTGGTCCTGATCGAGCGAATAGCGCTGCACAAACGGTGTCTTGGGGACGAGCCCGGTGGGGTCCTCATCGAAGAGACCCTGGATGGATCCGAGGTCCCCGACTTGGAAATCATCGGTTGGGTAGACGACGGGGGCTTCCCAGTCGTCTTCCGCCAGCTGCGGTTGCGGGCCCACCGCGCCGGCAACCGTAGGGACGAAGCCGGCCATCACAATCGCTGCGGCGAGTGTCGCCAACACCTTGTGTCGCATCACCATGGTCCCCTTACTAACTCCGACCGGGTCCTATCGGACATCGGCAGGGAGCACCCGCGGCTTGACCCGGGCAGCAGAAGACAGACACCACGATGCCACTTTCGAGGAGACTGCGACCCCTCCGGCCGGGTAGGGTATTCATGTGGCCATATGCCACTCAAGGTTGGAGAAGGGCTCGCGCACCTTTGGTGACGGGAGCAAACTTAGGAGGGACATGAAGTACCGACTCTTTGCATTGCTCGCAGTGATCGTTCTGATCGCGGCGGCTTGTGGAAGTGACGACGGTGATGACACGACCACCACTGCCGCAGGAGGCGGCGAAACGGCTACGACTGCCGCAAGCGGAGCAGCCATTGACATCGATTTCTGGGTTGCGTTCTCAGACGAGGCCCGTCTCGGCTTTGCGGAAGATGCGGCCGCCGCTTTCAGCGCCAAGCATCCTGAATACAACATCAAGGTGACGTCATTTGCGTCCTACAACGACGCATTCGACGCTGCCGTTCTCGCAGTAGACAGCGGCGAGCCGCCGGCGATGATCCACTTCTTCGAGGCCGCCACCAGGCAAGCCCTCGATGCAGTTGACGCATCCGGTAACCCGATATTCAAGTCAGTGACAGACGCAATCGCAGGTCGCACCGAGATCATGGGTGAGCCCGTGGTCCTCGACCGGGTGGTTTCAGCTGCCCGTGACTACTACACGGTTGACGGCTCGTTCTACTCAATGCCGTGGAACACATCGACAACGGTGATGTTCAACAACATGGAGATCCTGAACGCGGCCGGTATCACCGAGCCCCCCGCAACGTGGGGCGAAGTTGAGACCGCATGTGCCGCAATCATGGCGCTGCCGGACGCACCGAGCGGCTGTATCACCTGGCCGAACCACTCGTGGTTCGTCGAGCAGAGCCTTGGCCAGCAAGGCGAGTTGCTTGGAAACGCAGACAACGGTCGTAGCGGCCGGGCCACCGAGGTCTACCTCGAGTCCGACGGCATGCTCAACTACCTCGAATGGTGGAAGGGTCTTTCCGACTCCGGCTACTACACCTACACCGGTCTGCAGCGCGACTGGGACGGCACCTCGAACGCCTACCTCGCCGGTGAGGTAGCGATGTTGGTGTACTCGAGCTCGGACACCACGTTCTTCGATGAGAACGCGACCTTCGAGAATCAGGCCAGCTTCATGCCCGCCAACGAGAACGTCGACTACGTCGGCAACCTCATCGGTGGCGCAACGATCTGGATGCTCGACGGCATGGACACGGCGACAGAAGACGGAGCGCTTGCGTTCATGAACTTCTTCTCCAATCCCGAGAACGCTGCTGCCTGGCATCAGCTGACCGGGTACGTCCCGATTACCGACGACGCTGTTGCGTTGCTCGATTCCGAGGGTTGGTACACAGAGAGCCCGAACAGCAAGGTCGCTTCCGACCAGCTGGCGGCGGCGCAGAACACGCCGGCATCGCTGGGTGCACTCCTCGGAAACTTCGTCGGCATTCGTGACATCATCACGCTCGCTATCGAAGACATCCTCGTGAACGACCTCGATGTCGCAACTCGGATGGCGCAAGCCAACGAGGAAGCGAACAAGTCGCTCACTGAGTACGAGCAGCTGTTCGGCGGCTGATCGATGGAATATCGCGGTGGGGGCGGGCACTCGCCCGCCCCCACACGCAACCTGCGTGAACACATAGTGAAACCGG
>CBDUNF010000251.1:0-4357 GCA_965368515.1 uncultured bacterium | reverse complement strand
CGGCGTGGCGAGCCGCCGTCTCACATTCAGCTGCAAGCGCCTGCAATGGCTCCACATCGCCCGCAATCCCCATCCACAGTACGGATGCCTTTTGCTCTTTGGGGAATGCACCGAGCTCAGCTAGCCGCACTCGAAACGGCTCGACCATCAAATGCTCATCGAGGTGCGCAAGGACCTGCTCCGCTTCCGCCTGCTCGCTGAGACCGAGAAACCGGAGGGTGATATGCCAGTTCTCAGCGGGCACCTTCTTGCCGGGAATACGGCCACCGTCGAGCAACCTATCGAGATGGGCGGCGACGGCATGTCGATTGTCCTCGGCCAGGGAAACCGCAAGGAACATGCGCTCAGCCATCAGATCCAGCGGCCCCGCTGCGGCTGGCCCTGCCACCACTCTCCCGACATCGCCAACCTCGCCAGCTGCAGTGCACCTGTTGTCGTGTAGGCGCGAATCCGTTCCCGGTCGCCGGGCAACGAGACGGTGCGGGCCATAGACCGTTCCGGGGTCCGTACCGCGATAACCATCGTGCCCACAGGACGCTCTTGCGGATCCGGTCCGGCGGAACCTGTCACGCTGATTACAACATCCGCGCCGAGGACTGCGGCAGCTCCATCGGCCATCGCGACGGCGACCGGCTCGCTGACGACACCGTGCTCCTCGATCAGGGCGGCCGGAACTCCGAGAACACCTCGTTTGACGTCCTCGGCGTACGCAACGATCGCTCCACGGAACACAGCCGAAGCACCCGGAATCGCGGTGATCCGGGCCGCCAGCATCCCACCGGTTGCCGACTCCGCCGTCGCCACAGACCAGCCCCGATCGAGCGCCAGCTTCATAATGATGTTCTCGATGGTCTCGTCGTCGGTGCCGAACACCAGAGTCCCGAGCCGTTTGCGAACCTCATTCTCCAACGGCGCTAGCAGCGCTTCTGCTGCTTCTCGGGTCTCGGCCTTGGCGGTGAGCCGAATCTTTATCTCCGCTGCCGTCGCAAGGAATGCCATCGACGGGTTCCCATCGTCGTACAGATCGTCGAGCAACTCACCCACGCGTGACTCGGACTCGCCGTAGGTACGCAGCACACGATTGAGAACGACGCGGGCATCGGACCGTTCCCGTAGATCGGGAATCACATACATGTCGAGAAGCACCTCGAGCTCGGCGGGGACACCGGGCACAGCAAAGATCAATGTCCCTTTTGCCTCAATCCGGATCGCCGGAGCAGTGCCCTTTGGGTTGTCCATCAAGTCTGCACCATCGGGGTACTCGGCCTGCTTCAGGTTCGATTCAGGCATCTCGCGGCCGCGACTCGCCCACCAGCGCCGGAGCCGGTCTGCATACTCATCGCTGAAGACGAGAGGGCGGCCCGTCGCCGCAGCAATCGCTTCTCGCGTGATGTCGTCCTGAGTCGGTCCCAGACCGCCGGTAATGACCAGTGCATCCGCTCTAGACATCGCCAGCCGGATGGCGTCCTCCATGCGGTCCGGGTTGTCGCCGACCACCGAGGAGTGCCAGTGCTCCAATCCCGCATCTGCCAACCGCGACCCGATGGTCGCCGCATTCGTGTTCACCGTCTGTCCGTAGAGAAGTTCGGTTCCAACGGCGATCACTTCGACGATCATCCGATCACCTTCGCTTCCAGGTCCGTGCCAAAGGCGCCCTGTATTTCCGCCCGCACCCAATCGCCCGGATTGCCTCGATCGAGGAGAATCACTCCGTCGATTTCGGGTGCCTGTCGGTAACTGCGACCAACCGCCTGGCCTTCTTCCACCTGGTCGATCAACACCTCGACCGTCTTGCCCACTTGTGCAGCATTGTTGGCGTGAGTGATGTCGTCCTGAATGTTCTGCAGGTAGCGCAGCCGTTCCAAAGCGAGGTCACCGTCGACCTGAGCTTCGAAACCGGCCGACGGCGTTCCCTCTTCTGGCGAATACGGGAAGAAGCCAACCCAGTCAAGCGCAGCGGTCTGGAGGAACTCGGCTAGATGCTCGACATCGTCATCGGTTTCGCCGGGAAACCCGACGATGAAGCTCGACCGCAGTGCGGCAGCCGGGGCTTGGCGCCGGATCCGTTCGATCAGGTCCAGATGACCATCGCCACTACCGGGTCGCTTCATCGCTCGCAGCAAAGAAGGAGAAACGTGTTGCAGCGACAGGTCGAAGTAGTCAACGACCGTGGGCAGACTCGCCATAACGCCGATCAATTCGGGCCGGATCTCGCGCGGATACAAGTAGTAGAGACGAAGCCGGCGCAGGCCGTCGACATCGGCTACCGAATTCACGAGGTCGACGATGGACTGACCGAAGTCCGCGTCTCGACCGTAGGCGGCGAGGTCCTGGGCGACGAGAACCACCTCGCCAACCCCGGCTGCGGTGAGGCCGGCAACCTCATCACGGATGTTCTCCGGTGTTCGGGACCGCTGCTTCCCCCGGAACTGCGGAATCGCACAGAACGTGCAGAGCTTGTCGCACCCCTCCGCCACCTTGACATATGCATACGGAGTGACCGGTGTCGGCCTTCTTGTTTCAAAAAGGATGTCCATCGGCGAGCTACGCACCGGGCGGATGTTGATCGGTTGCCACTCAGTCAGCTGATCGAGACGGCCGACGAGTTCGGCGTAGCGGTCCAGGCCGACTACCGCGTCGGCCTCTGGCAGCGCATCGATCAGCTCCTGCTCATAGCGCTGCGCCATACAACCGAGGATGACGAGCTTGGCATCGGGACGCTTGGTCCCCGCCAATTCGAGCACTGTGTTGACCGACTCCTCACGAGCCGGCTCGATGAATGCGCAGGTGTTCACCATCACGACATCGGCGGACTCGGGCCGGTCCGCGTCTTCGTAGCCGGCGTCATGGAGAACCGCAGTGACCTTGTCGGAGTCGACCTGGTTTTTGGAGCAGCCGAGCGTGGTCAGCCAGATTTTTGGAGCATTGGACATCCGGGCGAGTCTATCGGACCACCCTCATCCCACGGGCCGCTCAACCCAGGTTGCGGTAGCGGCCCCGGAAATACACAAGGGGATCATCGATATCGGATAGCTCGACCTTGTCGACCCGGCCCTCGGCAACGATGAAGAAAGTCTCCTCGTCTCCACCCTCAAAGGTGCAGTAGGCGCGCGTCTTGATATCTGTGAGCACCGGCCCCCACTCGCTCTGCTCGACGGCAACGTCGGCGAAACGCCCTCCAGGGCTCGGCCGCAATCCCGCAAAGACATCGGCGACCGCCTGGTCACCAGATTCGAGCACGTGAACGACGAACTTCCCCGTCTCTTCGAGACCATAGAAGAGGTCAGTTGTCGATCCCAGAAGGAAGTAGATCCGTGATGGGTCCCCTTCCGCAACGACGAGAGATGACACCGTCAGCCCGGTGCGATGATCGCCGTCGCCAGCAGTCACCACCGTGACCGGAGCTGCCAGTCGACCGCGAAATCGTCGAGCCGGATCACGTTGATCGGCAGGCGTCGCGAATGGATGATCGTCGTGGACTCCACCTTGGTCGGTCATTCATTCCTCCGTAGCATTGCGCCGGATTGTAAGGATCCGGGCGGGACCCGTCCACGATATCTAGTTCGACAGCTCCAGCCGAACGGGAACGGCCTCTCTCTGCTCAAAAACAAGGTACTCCCGGTACCCGGCCGCGACGGCCGCTGCTACAACGGTTGATGCACCGCGACCGCAATCCTCCGGCACATGCGCATCGGAGGCGAGGGTTATTGGCACCCCGGCGCGATGGAACATCTCGAGGAAAGCAGGCGCCGGGTATATCTCACCGATCGGCTTGTATAGACCGGCACTGGACACCTCAACGGCTGTGCCGCTGGCCGCGGCTGCGCTCACCACGTCCGCGTATAGATCTCGCGGCGCCTTCGGGAGAACGTCACCAAACATCTTGACAACATCTACATGGGCCAGAACGTCTACGAGACCGGTCGCAGCCAATTGACGTTTCAGTTGGAAATAGTCTTCGTAGGACTGGCGTATGCCCCTGCGCGCAAACTCATACGCAGATATCGGATAGTCGATCGACCAGCCTCCGACCCAGTGCACCGCCCCGACCAGGAAATCCCAAGGGTACGGATCGAGGAAGTCCATGACCGCGTCGAACGTCTCAGGGAAGAAGTCCACCTCGAGACCCAGCTTCACCGGGAGCCCTCGATCCTTGGCGGCAACTACAGCTGCAACGTAGGCCTCGAGCGAAAGGGTTCGGTCGGCCGCCACCATCGCCGCCGTCTCAGCTGCCAGGTCGCGCCGCGGTTCATCGGCCCAGAACTCACCCAGGATCGGCTCCGACTCAACACATCGATAAAGGTGCTCCGTGAAGCCCACCTCGCTAAAACCATTGCCCGCAGCCGCCGCAACGTAC
>CBDUNF010000250.1:0-4358 GCA_965368515.1 uncultured bacterium | reverse complement strand
ACCGATCACTCGTCTCTGAGCAGCGTGTGCGGGGGAGTCGTTCAAGGCGTTGTGCCGACTCCGCAGTGGGGCGCGGGGAAGCAGCGGCGACAAGCAGAGTCCGCGAGAAGTCCGCGAGAGAATGAAAAACACTGCAAAACGTTGAAAGCCGCTGAGCGACAAAAGCCCAGGTCAGAGGCACTTTTTGCACATTTCCCCAGTATCCTCGGACCCCCCTCTTCCAGCTGGGGGTCAAGAGGTCGCCGGTTCAAATCCGGCCAGCCCGACCACACGAATCCCTTGCTTGGCGGGGGATTCTGCTTATTGGCGGGGGAGTTCTCCGACGGCCGCAACGCCAAGAGTTCGCAAGAAGGGCGGCGTCTAGGCGACCCGCTGCGACCTCAATCAGGCCGCGAAGGTGCCGGTACGTAGCGAGTGTGCGCCGGAATCGACCTCCACCCAGCCGGAACTGAGCGGCAGGCTTGCCTGCTGTGTCGTCGTCGGCGCTCTGACCGGGGCGTACCCCGCCAAGCCGTTCAATTGGGGCCGGTGTGACGAGAGAGCCCCGATTGCGCGTATCTCAAGTCGTCTGGCCGGGTCTTCTCTGTGATGGTTGCGGACCGCGAATCAGCGGACACGCGTTCGTTCGCAGGTCACGGAACCTCGGGGGTCGTATGGCAAACCCGCCATGCGACGGAGGGAAGGAAGAGAAATGCCCGACACAGACACTATGGACGGTATGTACCCGCCACGACCGGAAGTCCTCGAAGGTCTTTTGGCCGAAAGGGTCGAGGCTGCCGAAACGGGCGACCTATACGAGGCCATCATCGAGAGCATGTGTGGCGCGGATGACGATTCGCAGCCGGTGGAGCAATACGACGGGACGCTTGGAGTCACCCAGGACTTCGCGGCTGCACATCAGCGACCCGTTGGCCAGCTCCAATGGAACTCCAATCTGGCCGACATCTACGACAACCCGGGCGACGTTTCCGGTGTCCGCTGGTGCAGCGGCACATTGGTGAGTCACAACTTGTTCCTCACTGCAGGTCACTGCTTTGACCAGAACCCGAATGGGTGGACCGTGCCCCGGATCGACGGCACCAACAACCCGATTTCCTCCGAAGAGATTGCATCGATCATGCACATCAACTTCAACTATCAAGTTGACCCGAGCGGCAACCTGCGGACGGAAGAGGAATTCAAGATCGTCGAGCTTGTCGAATATCGTCTCGACGGCCTCGATTATGCCGTGGTGCGATTGGCCGGCAATCCCGGATCCAGCTTCGGGATTGGCAAGATCGCTGCCGGCGATGCCGACGTAGGCGACATGTTGGCCATCATCGGTCATCCGGCCGGGGTTCCCAAGCGAATCGAGGCAGGACCTCTGACTAGCTTCGACGGAGACCGCCTTCGCTACAACGATATCGACACGCTCGGAGGGAACTCGGGCTCGGCGATCTGGCAATCACCTTCTGGCGAGATTGTCGGCGTTCACACCAATGGAGGATGCACTACCGATGGAGGGTCAAACTCTGGCGCCCGCATCGGCCGCATCCGCGAAGAGTCTCCGACGGTGAGAGCATTGGACCATGCACCTCTGCCGTTGGCTCCCGGCGTCCATACCGTACGCCAGAAGAGCTCCGGTCGATTCCTGGATGCGCATCAATCATCGGGAAACGATTTCTCAGTTGTTACTCGTACGGCACAGAACAACGACACGCAACGGTGGCGATTCACCCCGGTGGGGATGGTCTTCACCGTCCAGCAGCTCAGCTCGGATCGATTCCTGGATGCTCATGAAAGTTCGGCCAATGACTTCTCTGCGGTGACGCGCAGTGGCCAGAGCAACGACACTCAGAAGTGGGTCGCGATGCCGGTTGCCGGCGAGTTATCGACATACACCCTGCAGCAGTTGAGCTCGCAGAGGTACCTGGATGCGCATGGGACGTCGTCTAACGACTTCTCCGCCGTAACAAGGACAGCACAGAACAACGACACACAGCGTTGGGTGCTTGCACCACAGGGCGATCGAACGTATACGGCCGTGCAACTGAGCAACGGGCGGTTCCTTGATGCCCATCAGTCGTCGGGCAATGACTTCTCGGTGGTCACGCGGACCGCACAGAACAACGACACCCAACGGTGGCGGTTCTTCCCAGTCGGTGCGGTGTACGACGTCCAGCAGATCAGCTCGGATCGTCACATGGATGCTCACGAAAGCGCGGCCAACGACCATTCGGTTGTCACACGCGCCACCCAGAACAATGACACCCAACGGTGGGTTGTCTCGTACCTGGGCGGCGACGAGTACACCCTGCAGCAGCTGAGCTCAGGGCGCTATCTGGACGCTCACCAGAGCTCGGGCAACGACTTCTCGGTTGTTACCCGGTCTGCCCAGAACAATGACACCCAACGCTGGATCATTGGCTAGCGACGATCCGAACGAAAGGGTGCAATACGCAGATTGGCGGAGCCTCCAACTCGGGGGCTCCGCCGATTCAGGCGCCAACTACTCGACAAGAGATGCCTTCGCCCAGTGATGCTTCCTGCCGCAAGTCGGTTGTGGGGGAGGGGTCTCATGAGGTTTGCGTCGGGCATTGAGTCAGCGACGCCCTTATTCGTTCCGGTCATTCGTCCCGGTCTGAGCCTTGTCAGCCCGCCACGGCATTGTCGTCGATGCGGATGCTCTCCACCATCGCAAAGCAATGGGACTCGGTGAAGACCTCAGCACCGCCGAGCTTGCCCAGCCATTTGTCGAGCACTGCCTCTGTCGCTGAGTCGGTGACCTTTCCCAGATACGTTTCGAACAGCTCCCACTGGTTCAAGAACGAAGGATCGTTCGGGTCGAGGGAACCGATATCGCCGAACACAGCGAAGAAATCGGTGCTGGCCAGGGCATCGAAACTAGCGGTGCGGACATCACCGATGTATTCCTTGGCGATCTCGACATCGTCTCGAATACCGAGGCGTGTGAGATGCCCACCGACGAACGTCTCGAATGGCAGGTCCAACGCATTGTCGTGGCCGGAGATGTACCCGGGCACATCCTGGGCGAGTGCCAGGCTTTTGAACGGCACCCATCCGGGAAAGACAACATCCACCCACATGAGCGTCTTCTGTTGTGGGGCCCAGATGAAGATGTTGCCCGGCTCGTGGTTGGGTCCGGGATAGATGAGCTCCAGCTTCTGCCCGCCCATGTTGAGTGGCAGCCGTTTCTTGAATGTCTGCTTCGGAACGGGCCGGCGGTCCGGGTCGTTGCGACGTGCCAGGGTGGCGCCGTCGGCGAGTACAGCAGCGCAGACGCCATCGCCACCCCGCCGGTTCCCAGGAGCCGTCGCCGTGTAATGCCGCGTTTCGGTGTATCCATGCCGATCCCTCCCTCGCACTTTGGTTCGGCTGCGAAAGAACACCTCGACACATGGAACCGGTTGGGTGGTGTCGGCTGGGCGACAATCCGTCAGCGCGTCAAAATCCTCGTCGTCGGGCTCCGGTGGCGAGCTACGCAGACCCCGCAAGAAACCGAGAACCGTTTTCGCATTCCCTCCGTATAGACCATGTGTACACGCGACGAGGAGGGAACCATGAAGCGAGTTCGCATATCCGCGATTGCACTTGTTGCAATCGCGCTCTTGTTCAGTTCTACGGTGGCGGCATTAGCTACACACGACGATGTGATCGTTGACCCGATCCCAGCATCCGACGTTCAGGTAGCGCTAGAGACGGTGGCCGGGGGGTTTGTGTCCCCGGTGTGGGCCATTAATGCTCCCGGCGACAGCCGGCGCATCTTCGTAGTCGATCAGGTCGGCACGATCACTGCCGTCAAGCTCGACCCGACCAAGAATCGAAACATCCCGGACCGGCTCGAGGTTCTCAACGTGGGCGTCGACGGACTCGACCTGTTGGTACCGCTTGGCGCATTCGGGCCCGGCTCGTTCGATGAGCGGGGCTTGCTCGGTCTCGCGTTCCATCCGGAGTACGAGCACAACGGCCTGATCTACACCTATACATCAGAACCGGTCGCCGGCGATGCGGATTTCTCGACTATCCCCGACGGTGTCGACGCCAACCATCAAGCGGTCATTCGCGAATGGCAGGTACCCCACCAACATCGAACAGACGCCGTCGTCGATCCCAGCAGCTCGCGTGTACTGCTGACTGTCGATGAGCCCCAGTTCAATCACAATGGTGGTGCGATCAGCTTCGGACCCGACGGCATGCTCTACATCGCTCTGGGTGACGGTGGCAATGCCGATGACCAAGGCGATGGCCACGCCGAGGGTGGCAACGGCCAGGATCTGAGCGACGGCAACGTACTCGGCAAGATCCTGCGGATCGACCCGATGGGCCACAATTCGGCCAACGGCTCGTACGGGATCCCG